>DASRNG010000056.1:0-23349 GCA_035647555.1 Oscillospiraceae bacterium
GGGATAGTATTATGAAACAGACAAAAAATATGTTTCCAGCGGAAAAAAGCGATATTGACCAAACTGTAAATTATATTGTTGAAAGAATTACAACCATCATAAAAAAGATTGGTCCAAGAGCGCCAGGCAGCCCCGAGGAACTTAAAGCCCAAGAATTTATGGCAGAGGACCTTAAAAAATGGTCTGATGAGGTAACGATTGAAAAGTTTACTGTTCACCGCCAAGCTTTTATGGGTTTTATACCATTTACAGTTGCAATGGCGATTATAAGCGTATTTCTTTATTGGGTAAATATGCCGCTTAAAGCTTTCGGTGTTACTGTTTTAGGAATTATCCCGCTTATCCTTGAATTTTTAATGTACAAACAGTTTTGTGACCCATTATTTAAAGGGCACCCCTCGCACAATGTCCTTTCTGTAAGAAAGCCTGTAGGGGAGGTTAAAAGGGTTATTTATTTTGTAGCTCATGCAGACTCACAGTATGAATGGACGCTAAATTATAAATTTGGCGGTGTTGGTATGAAGCTGATACTCATTCCTGCGGTTGTTGGACTTATTGTATCCTCTATTGCTAACTTTGTTTTATGGGTAACGAGTATAACACTGAAAACTCGTGCGATTGATTTTATGTTTTTTAAGTTTGTTGGCATTGCCCTTGTTATATTTATTCCGTTTTTTATTGCCTTTCTCTTTTTCCAAAGCTACACTAAAAGTGTGCCGGGAGCTAACGATAACCTTTCGGGTTGTCTTTGCTCAATGGCAGTACTTAAAACTCTTGACGAGGCTGATATTCGGTTTGAAAACACAGAAGTCAGGGTGCTTTTAACAGGTTCAGAGGAGTCTGGGCTGCGGGGTGCAAAGGCGTTTATTAAAGCTCATAATGATGAGCTAAAAGATACTGAAACTATAGTAATTGCAGTTGATACAATTCGTGACCTTAAAGATATGGCGATTTACGACAGAGATTTAACAGGAACTGTAAAGCATGACAAGCAAGTAAAAGAGCTTGTTAAAAAAGCCGCCCAAAATTGCGGTATGGATTTACCATATGCTTCTGTTTATATTGGTGCAAGTGATGCCGCAGCGTTTACACAGGCAAAAATAAAGTCTACTGGGTTTGTGGCTATGGACCCAACACCCCCACGTTATTATCATACAAGACTTGATAATTACGATTTATTAGAACCAGAAACTTTGAAAATTGGCACTCAAATACTTTATGAAACAGCTTGTCTTTATGACAAAGAGGGGCTTAAATAAACTTAGCAGCCACGAAATTTGGAGAGATTTATGCATTTTATAATCCTAGACCTCGAATGGAATAACGCTTACAGTAAAAAACACAAAAGTTTTGTTAATGAAATAATTGAAATTGGTGCTGTAAAACTTGATAGTAACCTTAAAACAGTAGACAGTTTTTCGCTTTTTATAAAAGCTCAGCTTCGTAAAAAACTTCATTCTCGTGTTAAAGAACTTACGAATATTACGAATGAGGATATAAATACTGGAGTACCTTTTTCAAAAGCCATGTCAATCTTTAGAAAATGGTCAAATAAAGAAGATAGTATAGTTTTAACATGGGGAGACACCGATATTAGGGTGCTTATAGAAAATTTTCACTATTTTAATGGTATAAATGTTATCCCATTTTTAAATAAATATATCAATTTACAAAAGTATACACAAACATTTTTAGAGCTATCAAACTCTGAGCAGGTGGGTCTTCAAGCAGCAGCAGAAATGCTTGGTATTGATATTGACGGGTATTCACTTCACAGGGCACTTGATGACAGTTATCTTTCAGCAGATATTTTTCGCAAAGTATATAATGAAGAGGCTATTAAGCCTTACATTTGTGTTTGTAACGAAAACTTTTATCGTAGACTACTCTTTAAGGCACGTGCCATAACAGATATTAACAGTCCTCTTATTGATAAAAAAGAAATGCGCTGTGTTTGTGACAAATGCGGTAGTAAAACAGAGCGTATTACAGACTGGCGAATTATAGGGCACTCATTTAGGGCGATTTTTTACTGTAAAAGATGCAAGAGAAAACTAAAGTTTACTATAAAATTCAAAGAGTTTTATGACAGAGTTGATGTTCGCTCTGTGGTAAGACCTTTTGTAGAAAAACAAGAAACTAAAGAATCAGATAAGAAAGAAGCAGAAGGCTTAAAAAATAAGTCTTTTGACGATAAACGTGCTTAAAAACAAACAAAAAACTTGAAAGGAAAAACAATGTATCCGCTGTTATTAAAACCAGTACACAAACAAATAATTTGGGGCGGCACACGCCTTAAAACTAACTTTGGCTTTGAAAGTGAGCACACTAATATTGCCGAAAGCTGGCTTCTTACGTGCAGAGAAGACGGGAATAATGAAATATTAAACGGAAAATATAAGGGAATGACAGTAGAAGAGCTAATTTTCAGCGGCAACACACATCTGCTTGGCTCAAAATTTAATGATGATGAATTTCCGCTTCTTATAAAACTTATAGATGCTAAAAAGGACCTTTCAGTTCAGGTTCACCCTGATGATGATTATGCAAAAGAAAAAGAGAGCTCTAAAGGAAAAACAGAAGCTTGGTATATACTTGACTGCGATAAGGGTGCAGAGCTAATATATGGATTTAATAAAGAGATTAGCAAAGAAGAATTTAGGAAGTCTATAACAGACAATACCTTGCTTCAATATGTTCACAGGGTAAAGGTAAAAAAGGGAGACTTTTTCTATATCCCTGCGGGAACACTTCACGCTATCGGCGGTGGTATACTGCTTGCAGAAGTTCAGCAAAATTGTAATACTACATACCGTATTTATGACTATAACAGGCTTGATAACGGCAAAAAAAGGCCGCTTCATATAGATAAAGCCGTTGATGTTACAATTACAAAGCCATCAAAAATAAATAAAGAGATAGAAACCTCTTGGCAAGGTGATACAAAAATAAAAAATCTTTGTGAAAGCAAATATTTTAGCATAAAAGCAGTTCATATTGACGGTGTTTTTGATATAGAGCCGAATAAAGACTCTTTTATGAGTATTATTGTACTTGATGGCAGCGGAACTGTAAGCTCTGACGGAGCGGTAGAAACAATAAAAAAAGGCAGCAGCATTTTAATACTGGCAGAAAGCCAAAATGTATCATTAAAAGGAAAGCTGTCTGTACTTATTAGCACACAATAACGGGGTAAAATATGTCTTGCTTGCAACTGCAAAACCTTTCGTTTTCGTTCTTAGATAGGGTTTTGTTTTCAAATGTTAACATAAAAATAAGGCGTGGAGAGAGGGTGGCTTTGATAGGTGCTAACGGCACTGGCAAAACTACTCTTTTGGGGCTTATAACGGGTGAGCTTTCACCTGAACATGGCGCCGTTGTTATTGGCAAAGATATAAAGCTAGGCTATATGAAACAGTACTCAAAATTCTCTAAGGGTACAACTGTTTTTGAAAGTGCCTTAGAGGTCTTTTCCGATATTATAGAAATGGAAAATGAGCTTGAAGAAATCCATAAAAAGCTTGCAAACCACCCAAACGACTTTTCTCTTATTGAACACCAGCTTTTTTTAACAGAAGAAATTCAAAACAGGGACGGTCTTATATACGAGGCGAAAACTCGCTCAACTCTTTTAGGGCTTGGGTTTAATGAAGATGACTTAAATAAAAAGGCTATGGTGCTAAGCGGCGGGCAGCAGTCAAAGCTTGCCTTGTGCAAACTATTGCTATCAGACAGCCAGCTAATACTTCTTGACGAGCCTACTAACCACTTAGATATTGACTCTATGGCATGGCTTGAGGACTTTTTAAGCAAATATAAGGGTGCTGCGATAATTATTTCTCATGATAGGTTTTTCTTAGAAAATACTACATCAAAAACAATGGAAATAACAAATAAAAAGATTTATCAGACCTCTTACTCTTATACCTTTCACAAAAGCATAATTAAAGAACAGCAGTTGTCGATTGAGCGAGAGTATGAAAAATCTTTAAAAGAGATAAAGCGTATAGAAGGAATTATAGAGCAGCAAAAACAATTTAACCGTGAGCGGAACTTTATAACAATAGCAAGCAAACAAAAACAAATTGCTCGAATAAGCGAAAATCTTGAAACTCCTGATGCACTGCAGTCTCAGGTACGGTTTTCTTTCAAGGCAAAAAGTGAAAGCGGCACAGATGTTCTCTCTTTAGTAAATATAAGTAAATCATTTGGGGAGAGTTCACTCTTTTCAAATGTTGATTTGGATATTAAAAAAGGGGATAGGATTTTCCTTTTGGGGTCAAATGGTTCTGGCAAATCTACTTTATTAAAAATAATTACAGGCGAATATAAAAGCGACTCAGGTTTTGTAAAACTCGGTCAAAGTGTAAAGATGGGATATTTTGACCAAAGCATTTCAAAATTAACAGACTCAAACACCGTGCTTGATGAGGTGTGGAATCTTGATAGGAGCATTGGCGCAACAGAAATTAGAAAAGCACTTGCCGCCTTTCTCTTTTTCAAAGACGATGTTAATAAAATGGTTTCATCACTTAGCGGAGGTGAAAAGGCAAGGGTAGCACTGTTAAAATTAATGCTTATTTACCCTAACTTTTTACTGCTTGATGAACCTACTAACCACCTTGATATATCATCACGAGAGGCGTTTGAAGATGCACTGCTTGAATTTGACGGGACTATACTTGCCGTTTCACACGATAGGTATTTAATTAACAAGCTTGCAACTAAAATAGCTGTTTTATATGACAATAAAATTGAAATTATTGACGGGGATTATGATACTTATTTAAAATATAAAGAAAATGCTCTGTTAGATAGCAAGCCTTTGCCTAAAAAACGAATAAAGAGTGATTACAAGCTAAGAAAAGAGCGTGAAAGTGAAATAAGGCGAAGAAAAGGCGAAATTGCAAGGCTTGAGGAGAGAATTACAAAACTTGAAACTGAAATAACAAAACTTGAGGAAGATATGGCATCTCCTGAAGTTGCAACAGATTATATAAAACTTGGAAAAGCTACCGATACGCATAAAAAGCAGCAAATACTTCTTGAAAATCTTTATAAGAAGTGGGAGGGCTTACATTCGTAATATTACATAGTTTTTAGGCATATATATATTCCGGTGATTATATGAAAAACAAAGAAAAAGACTATGTAATACGAACAATTAGTTTTCAAACAGTAGTATCTTTAATAATTATAGGAATTGTTTTTACAATCTCTAAAATGAATGGACCTTTATTAAAGAAATTGTCTGATGAAATTGTGCCGCTTCTTTCTATTTCGCTAACAAAAGAAGATGCAGAGGATGCTTTCAAGCACATAAGAGTTATTCTGTTTACAGATGATAAATCATCAAAAGAAAATACAGATAAAGATGACGACTTTGAAAATATAGATGAAAATATAAATGCAGATATAAAACCTAACTTAAAAGACGAAAAGGAAACAACGAGCGAAAGCGAAACAACCTCACTAAGCAGCGAGGGACTTGTAGCCACCACTTTACCATCAAACAAAGCAAAACAAGTAAGTCTTAATCTTAACAAAGATGGCAAAGAAGTAACTGCTTCTGCCTCTAATTTGCCTTATTCACTTAGCAGCACTATATATTCACCACTAAAAGGTAAAATTACTTCTAAGTTTGGGGAAAGAATACACCCTGTGTATAACACAAAGGATTTTCACACAGGAATAGATATAGCCGCTAAAAAAGGAGAGTACATAAGAAGCATAGCTGACGGAAAAGTAATAAGAGCGGGCTATGATAAGTGGAACGGTAACTATATAGAAATTGACCACGGCAACGGTATTACTACAATGTACTGTCATTGCAGCGAGCTTTTAGCCTCAAAAGATACAGAAGTTAGAGGGGGAGAGGCTATAGCGAAAGTTGGCAGCACTGGTGTTTCAACAGGACCTCATCTGCATTTTGAATTTAGAATTTTAGGCATTTCATACAATCCATCATTTGCATTAGAGTATGCGGCAGATGCAGTTTAAATACAAAAGTATTACCATAAAGATTAGTTTTCTTTTTATTGCGGTAATGCTTATCGCCGTTATAAATCAAAATAATAAATTACCAATAATTTTAATTATATCTGCCCTGCTACACGAAATGGGTCATTTAGTATGTTTATTTTTAACACGCACAAAGGTGTGTGCCGTCTATTTTAATATTTTTGGAATGAAGATAGTAAAAGGGGTTAACCCTCGCACTAATTATTGGGACGAATGTAAAATAGCGCTTATGGGACCACTTTTTAATATAATTATTTTTATTATAGCGCTTACGCTATTTTTTTGTTTTAAGTCTGCTATTTATCTTAAAATAGCACTTGTTAACCTTTTTCTTGCTCTGTTTAATTTACTGCCTATCTTTTCGCTTGATGGCGGCAGTGCATTATTCTTCTTTTTAGCATCTAAAAAATCACCCTTTAAGGCACATAAAACCGTTAAAGTAATCTCATTTGTTTTTGTTATTCCTTTAATTATATTTGGTGTGTATCAGCTTTTTAGCACAAAATATAATTTTACATTATTGCTTATAGGACTTTACCTTATAACACTTTTAATTTTTAAAAACTCAAAACTATCACCTTGCTAAACAGTGATTTTTGTTGTAAAATGTATTAAAATAAAGTTAGAGGTAGAGTATGACTTATAATGAAAGAGAAATAGATAAACTCTTGCCGCTTGTATCAAGGCCTGCAAGGTATTTAGGCAACGAGCCGGGGAGTATTATTAAAAATAAAACAGATTGTGATATAACATTTGCATTTTGTTTCCCTGATATTTATGAAATTGGAATGTCACATCTTGGAATGAAAATTCTTTATAGCCTTATAAACTCACTTGACTATGCGCTTTGTGAGCGTGTTTTTGCCCCTGCTTTAGATTTAGAAGAGCTTTTAATTGAAAGGGGTTTGCCGCTATTCTCACTTGAAACGAAAACACCTGTTTCTGAGTTTGATATTGTTGGGTTCACACTTCAGTACGAATTATCGTACACTAATATACTAAATATGCTAACTCTTTCAAAAATCCCAATACTATCAGAAGAAAGAGACGAAACGTATCCGCTTATAATAGCTGGCGGCCCTTGCTGCTGTAATCCAGAGCCTTTAGCGCCTTTTTTTGACGCTTTTATCCTTGGTGAGGGGGAAGAGGTAACGGTAGAGCTTATAGACGCTGTAAGAAAGCTTAAACAGCAAAATAAAAGTAAAAATGAAATCCTAAAAGCGCTGTCAAAAATACAGGGGGTTTATGTGCCATCTCTTTATGATGTTTTTTATAATGAGGATAATACTATAAAAAAAGTTGCGGCGAAAGACGGTGCCCCAGAAAAAGTTATAAAAAGAATAATAAAAGACCTTGATAATGTCTTTTACCCAAAAAACTTTGTGGTACCTTTTACCGAATCCGTTCATGACAGGGCGGTACACGAAATATTTAGAGGCTGCACAAGAGGTTGCCGCTTTTGTCAGGCAGGGTTCATATATAGACCTGTGCGTGAAAAAAGTATTGAAACGATTTCAAAAGAAAGTAAAAATCTATGTGACCAAACTGGCTATGATGAGTTATCACTTTTATCGCTTTCAAGCAGTGACTATTCAGACATTATACCTTTGCTTAGTGAGCTTCTTAGCTGGACAGCAGAAAAAAAGATTAATATTGCTTTACCCTCTTTACGGGTTGACGGTTTTTCGGACGAGCTTATACAAAAACTCTCTTTAATCCGCCGTGCAGGGCTTACCTTTGCACCAGAGGCAGGCAGCCAGCGGCTGCGTGATGTAATCAACAAAAATATTACAAAGGCTGATATACTAAACACTGTTAGAAAAGCCTTTGCTGGCGGCTGGAACAGCGTTAAAATGTATTTTATGATTGGCTTGCCAACGGAAACCAATGAGGACCTAAAGGCAATAGCCTCGCTCTCACAGTCAATTGTAGATGAGTTTTACAATAATCCGAATAAACCAAAGGGGAAAAGTGTGTCTGTTAGTGTTAGTGCGTCCTCTTTTGTGCCAAAACCCTTTACTCCTTTCCAGTGGGAGGCGCAAGACACAAAGGAAATCTTTTTGCAAAAACAAAGGCTTTTAAAGGATTCTATTACTACAAAAAAGGTTACATTAAACGTACACGATACGGGAATGAGCCTTTTAGAGGCTGTATTTGCTCGTGGTGACCGTAAAGTGGCAAATGCCCTGGTTGAAGCTTATAATTTAGGATGCAGATTTGATAGCTGGGGCGATAAATTTGATATAAATAAGTGGACAAGTGCATTTGAAAAAACGGGTATAAGTATGGCTTTTTATGCAAACAGAAAAAGAAGTTTTGATGAAGTCTTGCCATGGGACCACCTTGATTTTGGCATTGATAAAGACTTTTTAATACGTGAAAATAAGCTTTCAAAAAAAGGGGTTACCACACCTAACTGCAAAGAGGGGTGCGCCTCTTGTGGTGCTGACAGTCTTTTGGAGGGCAGCTGCTATGGATGTTGTTAGAGTATGGTTTACAAAAACCGATAAGGCAAAATATATATCTCACCTTGATTTAATGCGATATATAACTAGAATGCTTAGAAAAACAAATTTAGAGCCATATTACACAATGGGGTTTAACCCTCGCCTTTACATAGTTTTCGCACTGTCTTTGCCGCTTGGGGTAGAGGGGCTTATGGAAAGCTTTGATATAAAACTTCCCTCTCATACAAATACGAAGGATATTAAAGAGCAATTTGATTTGATAACTTCTGCTGATATAACATTTACAAATGCTTCAGAACCAATTTATAAACCTATTGACATACGCTATGCAGAATATACAATAACTCTTTTTGAGTGCAGCGATGAGGTTAAAAACTTTATTATAACAAAGCTCGCATCAAAGGAGATAATTATAACAAAAAGAAGTAAAAAAGGTGTGGAAAAAGAAATTAACCTTTTAGAAAATATTGTAGACCTATCTGTTAGTAGTTTTGAAGATGAGTTTAAGTTAACCCTTTTACTTCCAGCTGGAAATTTTAATAATATTAATCCGATAGTGTTTTTAAGTGCGCTGCTTGATGGCAGTGACTATGACTACAGAGCCGCAAAAATAGTTAGAAACAGACTTTTAATAGATAAAGAAAAAAACTATGCCTAATTAGGCTATCTTGCTCATATAAATTAATGGTGATTTATATGAACAAAAAAGTTTTTTTAGCGGTAACAATATTTTGCGTTGTGCTTTTAGTATCTTTTATTTTTATTAAATTTAAAATGGACTCGCAAGTTACGCTGCAAACTCCAAAAGACCAAGAACACACTACAACAATTATTATTGATGCAGGCCACGGGGGGTTAGACGGTGGTGCGGTTGGGCTTAATGGGGTAGAGGAAAAAGAAATTAACCTTTCTATTGCTCTAAAGCTAAACGAAATGCTAGAATCTACAGGCTATAATACTGTAATGACACGTACAGAAGATATTTGCCTTGCGGGAGATGAGGCTAAGTCGATTAAGGCTAAAAAGACCTCAGACTTACATAACAGAATGGCAATAATGGAAAAATATGATGATGCTATTTTCGTAAGTATTCATCAAAATTCTTATCACGGTGCAAAAGCCGCGGGAACACAAGTGTTTTATGCACCAAACTCACAAGAGTCTGAAGATTTAGCCAATTTAATTCAAGGTAGCGTAAAAAATGGGCTTCAACCAAATAATAAACGCCTTACAAAAAAGGCTGACTCCTCGATATATTTACTTTATAGTGCCAAAAAGACTGCGGTTATGGTAGAGTGTGGTTTTTTGTCAGATTATGACGAAAATTTAATGCTTTGCAACAAAGATTATCAAGAACAACTTGCTTTTTATATTGCAGAGGGGATAAAAACCTTTCTTAATGAATAATAGGATGTGTAAAAGTGGCAGAAAAAATAAAATCAGTATTTATATGCGACAATTGTGGTTATGAAAGTGCAAAATGGCAAGGGAAATGCCCATCTTGCGATGAGTGGAACACATTTTCTGAACAAGTGGTAAAAAAAGCAGCCTCTCAAAAAAGGTTCATCACTACTTCACAGTCTAAGCTATACACTTTATCTACTATTGACTCTGATAAAGAAGTAAGATTTGATACAGGTCTTTCCGAGTTTAATAGAGTTCTTGGCGGCGGAATAGTAAACGGTTCTTTAATTCTTCTGAGCGGTGACCCCGGCATAGGCAAGTCAACACTACTTCTTCAAGTATGTGAATATCTTTCAAAAAATAATAAAATTCTTTATGTCTCAGGCGAGGAATCTGCGCATCAACTAAAAATTAGAGCACGCAGACTTGGCGTAAAAAGTGAAGAGCTTTTAATCTTATGCGAAACAGATGCAGAGATTATAGCGTCACAAATTTCAAATGAAAAGCCAAATATAGTTATAATTGACTCTATCCAAACAATGAGCATACCCGAAATTTCTTCATCACCAGGGAGTATTACACAGGTTAGAGAATGCACAAATCTTTTTATGCGTATGGCAAAAGGGCATGATATATCAATTATTCTTGTAGGCCATGTTAATAAAGACGGTAATATCGCAGGGCCTAAAGTGCTTGAACATATTGTTGACACCGTTTTATATTTTGAGGGCGAGCGCAACTTAACATACAGAATTTTGCGTGCGGCTAAAAACCGATTTGGCTCTACAAATGAAATAGGTGTATTTGATATGAGCAGCAAAGGACTTTGTGAGGTGCTAAACCCATCTGCTGCTATGATTTCGGGCAGACCCTTAGGGGCTTCTGGCACTTGTGTTTCTTGTTTTATTGAAGGCTCACGCCCCATTTTAGCAGAAATTCAGGGGCTTGCTACTCCCACAGGCTTTGGAAATCCGCGGCGCATGGCAACGGGTTTTGACTATAACAGAATGTCTATGCTCATAGCAATTCTTGAAAAACGGGCAGGTTATTTCCTGGGAAATATGGACTGCTATGTAAATATTGTAGGCGGACTTAAAGCGGACGAGCCTGCGGCAGACCTTGCTGTGGCACTCGCTCTCATATCAAGCCTTAAAGATAAGGTAATAGACAAAAACGTTGCCGCATTTGGGGAAATTGGTTTAGCAGGGGAGATAAGGGCAATTTCAAACTGTGAACAAAGGGTGCTTGAGGCTAAACGGCTTGGTTTTACACGCTGTATTTTACCAAAGCACAACTTAAAATCAATATCAAAAGAGGCGGTAAAGGACATGGAAATAGCAGGTGTACGAACTATAAGAGAAGCTTTTGAAGCGATTACTGATTAAAATGTTAAAGATATTAAAATATGCAAATCTACCATCATCATCTGTAAGCCTATGTGCGGTAGGGGCGGGGAATAATCAAACAATAAATGAGTTAAAGCGCCTTGGGGTAACATCTGTACAGCCAAAACCATCACCAAAACTTCTTGAAAGCGAAAGTACTCATGCTGATATGCTGATGCTCCATTTAGGCAAAGAGCAAATAATTCTTTCAAAAGAACAAAAAGGCCTTGCTACAGCTCTCACTGGTTTTGGATTTACTCCAAAACTTCTTGAAACGGAGTTTGGCAATAAATATCCAGAAAATATATTGTTAAATGCCGCTATTGTTAAAGAAAAGTTTTTTGCACATAAAAACAGCATAAATATATTTAAAAAGCATAAGGAATTTGAGTTTTATCCTATAAACCAAGGGTATGCAAAATGCTCTACTTGCATATTAAATAGCAGCGCTGCTATTACAGAAGATGAGAGTGTTTTTACCTCCTTAAAACAAGCCGGGCTTGATGTACTGAAAATTAAAAAAGGTGAAGTGAAACTTAAAGGTATGAACTATGGTTTTTTTGGTGGTGCTACAGGTAAATTATCACCAAGTATTCTTGCAATTAACGGTGAACTGCGTTATAATTCTGATGAAGATATTATTACGTCATTTTTGCGAAACCATGGTATATATGTAGTAGAGCTAAAAAGTGGGCAGATAGAAGATATTGGCGGTATTCTGCCACTTTTAGAGGAGGAGTAATATGTTTAGTAAAAAAGCAGAAAAAAATTTTGCCGCAAAATTGGGCTATGTGGTAACGCTTACGGTAGTTTCTGTTTCCATTGCTATAGTAGTTAAAAAATACACAAAAAATTGAGGTGTTTATTATTAAAAAGAGCATAGTACTTTTCATTTTTTGTCTTTTAAGTATTATTTTTGTTTTCACCTTGTCATCTTGTAAATCTAATAATGATAAAAAAACAGATGAATCAGGCAGTGAAAATACCAGCAGTACATCAATATCTACAGAAAATAATGGTCTTTCTGATAATAAAAAAAGTATAACAGAAGATTACTTGGCAGAGCTTGAAAAAATAGCTGCAGCTTCATTAGATGAACATAAAAACTATTCTTTCACAGCTCAAAAATACAAACACAATGGTGAAAAGTATATTAAATCTGATTCAACTATAGTAATTTTCTGTGATAAGGGCTGGGTAATGTATGCAAACGACGGCACCGCAGGCGGTCTTTTTGTAAATGACGGAAAGAAATACTATTCAATAAATGTCCCCCAAAAAACAAAAAAATTAGTAGTAGAAGGGGAGGCAGCCGCCACAATTAACTGGGAAACGAATATCTCAGAATTTTCCTTGCTGATGACAGAGCATAAACTCTATTCAGAAGACTTATATGAAAGAGTGTCAACAGAAAATGTAGCAGGGCGCAATTCTGTAAAATATAAAATTGATGCTAAAAGTCTTGCAGCAAGTCCCGAAATTGAATTTTGGTTTGACCTTGAGACAGGGCTTGTAATCAAAGCCATTACAAAAACACAATTTTCTGATACTGTTTCTATAAACCGATGGGAAATGGTTAAGTTTAATATTGGCGGTCAAGGGATAGATGATTATATTAACTTCAAGGAAGTATAGAAATAATTTATTTAATGCTCTTGCAAAACTAAGGTTTGTAAGAGCATTCTTTTATAGTCTTAGTAGTAGGGGCAGCATCGTTTAATAAACTCACCTTACTGTTATCAATACCACGAGTTATACATAAGATATATTTTGTATAAGTGGGGTGAGTGAGAAGGAGGTTTTAACCGTTAAAAGAGAAGATTTTGATAAACTACCACCACTCGTTGTAAATTTCCTTAATTATTTCAGTGTTGTTAAAAACAAATCACAACTAACTGTTGAGGAATATGCAAATGATTTATCTGCCTTTTTCAAATTTATAAAAGTAAACCGTGGGCTTGTCCCAGCAAAAATACCTTTTGAAGAAATTGATATTACAGATGTAGATATTAATTTAATTAAAAGTGTTTCGTTAAATGATGCGTATATGTATTTAGTATATTGTAAAGATGAACGAAAAAATAGCCCTGCTACAAGGTCCCGCAAAGTTTCTAGCCTTCGTTCATTTTACAAATACTTAACTGTTCAGGTAAAATTATTGTCGGAAAACCCCATGCAAGAGCTTGACACGCCGAAAAATAAAAAAGCTCTTCCAAAATATATGACGCTTAGCGAAAGCTTAAAGCTTTTAGAGTCTATTGACGGTCCATTTAAAGAGCGCAACTATTGTATAATTACGCTATTTTTAAACTGCGGACTTAGGCTTTCTGAGCTTGTTTCATTAAACTTATCTGACATTAGAAGTGATAATACCATGCGTGTTATTGGTAAAGGAAATAAAGAAAGAACAGTTTATCTTAACGATGCGTGTATTGCCGCTATAAATAACTATCTTGCCGTTCGCCCTGTAGATGGTGTTAAAGATAAAAAAGCTTTATTTATAAGCCGCCAGAAGAATAGAATAAGCAATAAAACAGTTCAGCATCTTGTTAAGGCGCAACTTGAAAAAGCGGGGCTTGATGGCCGTGGACTGTCTACACATAAATTGCGCCATACCGCTGCAACTTTAATGTATCAGCATGGTAATGTAGATGTACTTGTCCTGAAAGAGATGCTAGGACATGAAAACCTTAATACTACAGAAATATATACACACATAATTGATAAACAATTAGAGCAGGCTTCAAAAGCAAACCCTTTAAGCAGCATAAAGCCACCTAAAAAACAAAGAATTATTAGTCCTATTGCTGATGAAACAACGGATAAAGATAGTTGATATTAGTCAAAATAATTGTCTTAACTAAACGCGAAATAAGACCCGAACAACTTGAAAAATGCTGTGCTGACAATAGCCGCTAAAACTAACACAAGTATTAAAATAGCATAGCGAATACAGTACATTTTTAGCGCATCTTTACTATTCATTCCTATTGTTTTATTTAGTAAAATACCACAAATATCAGCAGACATCATCATACTTTCGGTACAGCCGTATATTAAAGCTGTAATCATAATTGCTGCCGCAGGATAAATTATAAGGGCACAATAACCTATTCCAGTTACTCCGTATGTGCAGTACATATATCCTCCAAAAGCACCGTAATAAAGCCCTTTAATAAACGGGATTATAGGTAAAAAAGGTATCCCTACAGCACAAAGACCTATTATAAACGACGCAAATAAAAAACATATTGATGATAGCAGGCTTGAAAAAAACAGTCCTGCTATGCCTTTTTCGCTATTTTCAAGTCTTGCTTGCTCAAAAATGCTTGCCGCTAAGTCTACAAAAGATTTAACGCCATATTTAATGCATATTACCCCTATTATAAGCCCTGCAAATAGGAATAAAAAAAATACAATTGGTTTATAATTTATTTGCGGTATCTTTAATGGTTTAACGTGATAAATTATTCGTTTCCTTTTCATTTTACTCTCCTTATCTTTTGTTGTTCACTAATTCATTTATTTTTCATCTTTTATTTGCACCGATTATCCCTCCAACAACTGCGGATAATAGAATAAGTGGGGCTAAAAATAAAAGCCGACTTGTAACAATTGATTCAAACATAAAAAACGGTATAATCAGTACAATAAGTGTTAATGGCAGACCTGAAAATGCGCCTAAAACAAGCCCTTTACCCCTCCCCTTTTTAGCAGAAATAAAACCAGAAATCAGCGCTCCTGCTGCAAGAATTAGAAATTCAAAATAATAAATTCTATTGTCTGTTGTTTTCATAAGCGTTAATAGGTATGCGAAAAGCGCTGTAAACAGCAAAATAAAAACAAAGCCAAAGGCAGAAGAGATTAAAAATGTCTTTAGATTTTCTTTTATGTATGAAGATTTAGATACATCTTGTTGGCGCATTATAACACCCTCCCATTTTGTTAAAGATTATGTTTTAAAGTTCTAATATATGAATATGCAGAAAAAATTTAATTTATTATAAAAAAATCCTCGTAGTCTTACTAAAGACTACGAGGTAAAGTTTTATATTTAGTTTTTTAATTATTATCTTTTTCTACATCTTCAGGTGAGGTAGAACCAGTGTTCTCATCAAATACTTGATTAATGTTCTCAATCTTGTTGTCTTCAGTGTTTTTATTAAAAACCTTTTTTCTTTTTTTAGTAGAGCCGTCACTAATAGCAGCATCTATTGCCGCCTGCTCTTTTTGAGCATTTTTTTCATCTTCAGCAGCTTTTCTTTCAGCGTCAAGGCGCTCGTCTGATGTGTTATTGGTTTGGATTGCCCAGCGTGAAATAGTAAGCTTTGTACGGTCTGCACCCGTTTCAATTACTAAAGAATCTTCTTTAACAGTTACAATTCTGCCTACAATGCCGCCTATTGTTGTTATTTCGTCGCCAATTTGTATCGTCTCTCGCATTTCTTGCTCTTCTTTTTGCTTTTTCTTTTGAGGCCTAATCATAAGAAAATACATTCCTGCGAACATAGCGACCATTAATAAAAGGCTACCGTATCTGCTTGAGTTAGATGGTGCTGTGCCAGCGGCTGCGCCGCCTCCCCCACCGAAAAGCAGATTTATAGCAAGGTTGTATACATTAAACATTCAATATTCCTCCATAATTTACAATGAGCGTATTATACTACATAAAACTTAATTATACAAGAGTTTTATTTAAACTATATTCTAAGGTCAAGAATATCTACATTCTCACGATAAAAATCAGAAAAAGTTCCTTTGTCAAGCGCTTCACGGATATCTATCATCAACATATTATAGAAATATAGGTTGTGTATTACGGAAAGCCTCATTGCAAGCATTTCTTTTGCTTTGAAAAGGTGCCTAATATAAGCTCTTGAGTGCCTTTTACACGTAGGGCAAGAACACTTTTCATCAATTGGCAGATTGTCCTTTTCATATTTTGCGTTATTTATATTTATTATACCCTTTTTTGTAAATAAACTACCGTGTCTTGCGTTTCTGCTTGGCATAACGCAATCAAAAATGTCTACACCACGGCTAACACATTCAATTATATTACCAGGTGTTCCAACTCCCATAAGATAGCGTATTTTATTTTGCGGCATCACGGGGTTTAGTGCAGATACAATGCGGTACATTTCCTCTTTGCTCTCGCCCACAGCAAGCCCGCCTATTGCATATCCATCAAGGTCAAGCTTTGAAATCTGCTGCATATGCTCTACCCTTAAATCATCGTAAACACTTCCTTGGTTTATCCCAAAAAGCATCTGATTCTTATTAACTACATCGTGCTTAGAGTTTAGCTTTTCCATTTCATCTTTGCATATCTGGAGCCATCTAAAAGTCCTGTCTGCTGCTTGTTTTGCATAGTCATAATCAGAAGGATTACTAACACACTCGTCAAAAGCCATTGCAATAGTGCTGCCAAGGTTTGACTGAATTTGCATACTCTCTTTAGGACCCATAAAAATTTTCTTACCGTCTACATGTGAATTAAAAGTTACGCCATCTTCACTTATTTTTCTTAGCTTTGCCAGCGAAAACACCTGAAAGCCGCCGCTGTCTGTTAAAATAGGACCACTCCAACCCATAAACTTATGAAGTCCTCCAAGCTCTTTTACAAGCTTATCACCAGGTCTTATATGCAGATGGTACGTATTGCAAAGCTCTACTTGACAGTTAATATCAGCTAAATCATAAGAGGAAAGCCCCCCCTTAATTGCCCCTGCTGTGGCAACATTCATAAAAGCCGGCGTTTCAACAGTGCCGTGTATCGTTGTAAAGCGGCCTCTGCGTGCATTATTTTCGGTTTTTAATATAGAAAACACAAAAATCCTCCTATTTATCAATTAATAAACATACAGTCCCCAAAAGAGAAGAACCTGTATTTTTCCTTAACGGCTGTTTTATATGCCCTTATTGTTTCTTCGTGGCCTAAAAATGCCGACACGAGCATTATTAAGGTGCTTTCGGGAAGATGAAAGTTAGTAAGCAGCGCATCTATACAGCTAAACTTATAACCAGGATAAATAAAAATGTCTGTAAAACCTTTATCAGCTTTTATAACCCCACTATTTTTTGCTGCCGATGCCTCAAGTGTTCTACAGCAAGTTGTGCCAACAGCTATAACTTTGCCGCCATTTTGCCTTGTGCTGTTAATTATGTCTGCTGTTTCTTGCGGTAAAGTATAATATTCGCTGTGCATTACGTGGTTTTTAATCTCCTTTTCCTTTACAGGGCGAAATGTCCCAAGCCCAACATGAAGTGTTACATAGCCAATTTTAATGCCTTTTTTCTCAATTTTTGATAATATCTCATTTGTAAAATGCAGTCCTGCCGTTGGTGCAGCAGCAGACCCACGCTCTTTAGAGTAAATTGTTTGGTACCTGTTAGAATCCTCTAACTTTTCTTTTATATAGTGTGGTAACGGCATTTGACCAACAGCATCAAGAATACAGTAGAAGTCTGCCCCTTTATAAAAAAATCTAACCTCTCTATTTCCGTTTTGAAGAACATTTTCTACTTTACACGTTAGAAGCCCGTCAGAAAAGCTAAAACAACTCCCTTTTTTCGCACGTTTAGCAGGGCCTATGGCACACTCCCATAAATCCCCCTCTATACATCTAAGAAGTAAAAACTCAACCTTTGCAAATGTTTCATCTTTAATGCCGTATAAACGTGCGGGTATAACTTTTGTGTTATTTAATATAAGGCAGTCGTTTGGTGAAAGCAAATCAATTATGTCAGCAAAAACAGCGTGTTTTATCTCTCCCGTCTTTCTGCTTAAAACCATCATTCTTGAGTCGTCACGGTTTTTCGTTGGGTGCTGAGCTATGAGTTCTTTCGGTAAATCATAAAAAAAGTCTTTTGTTTGCATAAATATCCTTTATTACAGTTAAATTTGTTGTTTTATAAAATGTTATATTGACACTTTTCTTTAGTGATGATAATATATAATGAAAGTCAATGTACAGTTTAGTATTATAATTCATTTTACACGCATTGACAAGTTTTTTTGGAGTTGAAGCTATGAAAAAATTTAATGTTGGTATTATAGGCGCTACAGGTATGGTTGGGCAGAGGTTTGCTCTACTACTTGAAAATCACCCGTGGTTTAATGTTATTGTTCTTGCTGCAAGCCCACGCTCTGCTGGTCTTACATATAAACAGGCAGTTGGAGATAGATGGAGCATGAGCGAGCAAATGCCCGAAAAATATAAAGACATTGTTATTATGAACGCAAGTGATGATATAGAAAAAATCGCTTCTCTTGTTGATTTTGTATTTTGTGCGGTCGATATGAAAAAAGATGAAATAAAAGCGTTAGAGGAAGCGTATGCAAAAGCGGAGTGTCCCGTTATATCAAATAACAGCGCCCACCGCTTTACCCCTGATGTGCCGATGATAGTTCCAGAAATTAACCCAGAGCATGCAGTAGTTATAGAGCATCAGCGAAAACGGATTGGCACAAAGAAAGGTTTTATTGCAGTAAAATCAAACTGCTCACTTCAAAGCTATGTGCCTGCCATATTTCCACTTATGAAATATGGTGTAAAGGACGTTCTTGTTTGCACTTATCAAGCAATCTCTGGTGCTGGTAAAAACTTTGATACATGGCCTGAAATGGTGGATAATGTAATTCCATTTATCGGCGGTGAAGAAGAAAAAAGTGAAAAGGAACCATTGAAGTTGCTTGGCAATATTATAGATGGGGCTATTGTTCATGCCGATACACCATCTTTTACAGCACAGTGTATACGTGTACCCGTTTCTGATGGCCATATGGGTGCTGTGTTTGTAAGATTTGAAAATAAACCTACTAAAGATGAAATCATTGATATTTGGAAAAACTTTAAGGGCAAGCCGCAACTGCTTGACCTTCCAAGTGCTCCAAAACAATTTCTTAATTATTTTACTGAGGATAATATGCCTCAAACAAAGCTCCACCGTGAGCTTGAGGGCGGAATGGCTGTTTCTATAGGCAGACTAAGAGAAGACACACAATATGATTATAAATTTGTATGCCTTTCTCACAACACGCTTAGGGGAGCTGCGGGCGGTGCTGTACTTATGGCAGAACAGCTTTGCGCCGAAGGTTATTTAGACTAATTTTCGAAAGGACTGAATTTACATGAAAAAGCCTGTATTTACCGGAGCGGGAGTTGCTATTGTAACTCCGTTTATGGGCGAGGATTTAAAAATAAATTTTCCTCTTTTAGAGCAGTTAATAGACGAGCAGATTAAAAATAATACGGATGCAATTATTATTTGTGGTACAACGGGTGAAACCTCTACTCTTGGCGATGATGAACACGTAGAGGCTATAAGGTGTGCCGTAAGTGCCACGGCTAAAAGGGTGCCTGTTGTAGCAGGTACTGGCAGTAATGACACTGAGTATGCAGTAAGGCTGTCTAATGAGGCGGAACTCGCTGGTGCAGATGCACTGCTAAGCGTAACACCTTACTACAATAAAACATCACAAACTGGGCTTATAGAGCATTATGCTTATATTGCCAATAGAGTATCTGTTCCGATTATTACTTACAATGTTCCCACAAGAACAGGGCTTGATATAAAGCCCGAAACATATTTTGAACTCTCTAAAATCAAAAATATTGTAGGAGCAAAAGAAGCGAATGGTGATATTTCTGCTTTGGCTAAAGCTATTAAACTATGTGGTGACGATATTGCCTTTTACTCAGGCAATGATGACCAAATAACAGCTTTTATGGCTCTTGGCGCAAAAGGTGTTATTTCGGTACTGTCTAACATTGCACCTAAACTCACTCACAGCATAGCATCAGCAGCTCTAAAAGGCGATATTGCAGAAAGTGCAAAGCTTCAGCTTGAGTGGCTTGATTTATGCAATGACCTTTTTGTTGACGTAAACCCCGTCCCTGTTAAAGCTGCAATGGAGATGATGGGGCTTGCTGTAGGCAGATGCAGAATGCCGCTGGGCACTCTTAGTGAAGCTAATGCCAAAAAGCTTGCAGAGACTCTTAAAAGGCATGGATTTATCTAAATCTGAAAGGGATGTATCATGACAAGGATTATACTTAATGGGTGCTGTGGCAATATGGGCGCTGCTATTACTCGTGTTGTTTCACAGCTTGAGGATAATATAAAAATAGTTGCGGGGGTTGATACAAACGATTATCCAACGCTCCCCTACCCCGTATTCGCTACATTTTCTGAGCTTAATATAAAAGGTGACCTAATTATTGACTTTTCAAATCCTGCATCTTTAAGCTCTGTATTGGAGTATGCCATTTCAGAAAAAACACCTGTGGTAATTGCTACCACAGGGTTTGATAAATCGCAAATTAAGGAAATTAAAATCGCATCAGCTAAAGTGCCAATTTTTAATAGCGCTAATATGTCTTTAGGAATAAGCCTTCTTGTAGAGCTTGCTAAGATATCTACGAGGGCACTTGGCGAGGGTTTTGATATTGAAATAGTAGAGTCACACCATAACCAAAAGCTTGATGCGCCAAGCGGTACTGCTTTCTTAATTGCAGATGCCATTAAAAATATTTCTGATGATGAAAAGCACTATGAGTACAACCGCCATATAAAAAGAGAAAAAAGAAATCCGCAAGAAATTGGAATTCATTCCGTAAGAGCGGGAACAATTGTAGGAGAGCATCAAGTAATTTTTGGCGGGCATGATGAAGTTATAACATTATCTCACAGCGCTCTCTCTAAAGATATTTTTGCACAAGGTGCTATCAATGCGGGATTGTTTTTGCTAAAACAAAAAAATGGTCTTTACTCAATGGAGGACCTTGTAAATCAATAAAACAGGAAGTGGTCATTATAACAGTCAGAAGAATTATAAAAATAGATGAAGATAAATGCAACGGTTGCGGTATTTGTGCAAAGGCTTGCCACGAGGGTGCAATAGGAATGGTAGACGGAAAAGCTAAACTTCTTAGAGACGATTATTGTGACGGTCTTGGAGATTGTTTGCCCGTATGCCCTACAGGTGCCATAACCTTTGAGGAAAGAAAGGCACTCCCCTTTGACGAAGAGGCTGTTTTGAAAGCTAAGAAAGAGAAAGAAGAAACGCCGCTTTCTAATAGCAATTGCTCTTATAGCTGCCCTGGTAGTGCCATGCAAACTATTAAGCCTACTTTACCACAGGCAAAAATTACAAATACGAACACTGCAAGTAATCTATCACAGTGGCCTGTGCAAATAAAACTTGTGCCTGTTAATGCCCCTTATTTTAATGGTGCAAATTTACTCATATCGGCAGACTGTTCAGCATTTGCTTATGGTGATTTTCACAATAAATTTATGAAAAATAAAATTACGCTCATAGGCTGCCCCAAGCTTGATAGTACTGATTATTCTGTAAAATTAGCTGAAATAATTAAAAACAACAACATTAAAAGCATTACTGTTGTAAGAATGGAAGTTCCCTGCTGTAAGGGTCTTACAAGTTCTGTTACAACTGCTCTTAAAAATAGCGGCAAGCTCATTCCATGGCGTATCGTAGTAGTCTCAACAGACGGTAAAATTGTTGACGAAACATAAGCATTTATTATGTAAAGGACCACCTTTTTAAGGTGGTCTAATTTATTGTTTCGTCATTTTTATTAACTTTTCTTTATCAATTATCTTTATCATACCTCGTGATAAATGAACAATGCCTTCATCTGAGAAGTATTTTAACATTCTTGATACAACTTCTCTTGCGCTGCCCATAAGTTTTGCGATTTGTTCGTGAGTAAACTTTACTTCATCTAAATTACTTTTTTCTATTTCTTCTAAAAGAAAAATTGCAAGACGCCTATCAAAACTCATAAAAAGGATTTGTTGCATACTCCACATAACATCTGAAAATCTAACGGTCGCAAGCCGATACATAAATCCCTCAACATGCTTATTTTCTTTTGCTATATCCTTAAACACTTTAGAATTTATTACGAGTATATTGCTTTCTATAACTGCCTCTACAAAGGCATGAAATGTTATCGCCTCTAATACGCATGACGCAGACATTATGCATACATCATCTTCATATAAACGGTAAAGTGTTATATCCCGCCCATCTTCAGAAAGTATATAGGTTCGCAGTTGACCCGTTTCTACTATGATGACCCCAGCGCAATCTTCCTCACCTCCGTATAAAATTTCGCCTTTTTTATATAATACTGATTCCGTATTTTCTGCCATAAGCTCTTTTTCTTTTTGTGATAAATGCTCCCAAAACGGAAAGTGTTTTATAAAAAGGTTGGTATAAGGACTATCAAACATAATCTTACCCCTCCTTTCTTTTATTTTACCATATTTTCGGTAAAAGTACAATATAATATAAATATTACATTTCTTTTTCCATACTTAATATATGCCAAGTTTTTATAATTGGTCTTTTTTTACTCTCGCACGCTGCTACAAGGCGAATGCGGTGGCCTATGGTGTTCATTGCTGCGTATTCTTACGAGTATTATCTCATTTCCTATAACTTGTATATCACGCCAAGGTATTTTTATTTCGTCTCCTTTGCTGCAAAAACTCCAAAATCCTCTTCCTTCTAAAACAAGCAGTGCTAGCACACATCCATTACATGTATCTATTAAAACATCAAAGACCGACCCTATTCGATTTCCTGTGCAAACATCCACTACATCTTTAGCCCTTAAATCAGTTACTGAGCAGTTCAATTTAATCACCTCGTAATATAAATATTCACAAACCTAAATCATTATCAATAAGAGAGCATATCTTAAGTGCGTTAGCTCCATATTTTTCGCGAATATCATCTTTTAAGCCTTCAACTACCTCTCTTTTTCTTTTTAATATTAAACTATCTGTGTAGAAAAGAGATAACTGCTCTGGCTCGTTGTGCTGCTCTACAAGATTTAGCGCTGTTACAGAAATTGACCTTATTGGATTATCACTAATATTCCAATTACTTACCGCAAGCTCAAGTGCAAGTCTTGCAATTTCAAAAGTAGATTGAGTAGGATTCTGAAGCGTACTTTGGCGCTGTATTGTGTTAAAATATGTGTCCTTAATACATATTTGAACTGTTTTGCATTCAAGCTTTTGTTTGCGAAGAC
>DASRNG010000057.1:0-3584 GCA_035647555.1 Oscillospiraceae bacterium
TTATTATATAGTATATAAACAACAAAATCAATAGCAGTATCAAATAAGTGTTAAAACCATAACATATTCGGCACTTTAACCAAACCCTTATGGTATTATTAACCATTAGTGTAGTAACTTTCCGTTTACCTTATATTTTACACGCAGCGGCAACATCATCAAATTCGTCAGATATTATATCTGAAAGCTCTTCTTTGCGCTTTGTTAGCCAAGAGTTTGCATATGAGCATGAGGCAGTGGTTTTTAATTTATTTCTGCGTAAATAGGTTACAGCTTCTTTCATTAACTTTCCTGCTACACCCTGCCCTCTTAATTTTGTGTTTACAAAAGTACGGTTAATATTAATCTCGTTACTTAGCTTAAAATCATAAGTAAGCTCTGCCATCAATTCATTGTTTTCGCCAATACTATATATGCGGCCTTCTTCAAATTTAAAATTCATTTTTTATTCTCCTTTACAGATATGTTTTCTAATAGGATAACACAAATTAGCATAAATTAAAACCGTTTTACACGCATAAAGCTTAAAATTAATTTAATAAAAAAACTTCAATTTATCGTTTGTGATACGCACACGTTTTTTTGTATAAACCTCATTTTTATGTAACTGACAAGACAAACCCGCATTGACTTATTTGTGTATTTTTGGTATAAATATAAGTACGTAAATAAGGAGGGGATTTTTTGTTATTTAGCATTCAAAAACTTATATCTTTTGTGCTTTCATTCCTTGCAGTTCTGCTTACAATGTCTATGGGTGATAGACCTAGCACCCCCGTAATCGTAAACCAAAATTCAACGAACCCATATATTGCACCCTATGGTGAGCCAATGATTTCTGCACACAGGATTGGCGCCGCCCTTGCACCGCAAAACACTTTGATGGCTTTTGAGCATATGCTTGAAAACGACAACGAGATGAATGTTGATATTTTTGAATTTGATATACAAATAACCTTAGATGGTGAGCTTGTAATGCTTCATGACCTAACATATGATAATACAAGCAATGCTGAAGAGGCTTTTGGCTACTCTGGCATTACCCCATACTTTCACACTCTTGAAGAATTGCAATGCCTAAACCTTGGTGAGAACTTTAAGATAAATGGAGAATACCCATTTAGAGGACTGAGAGGCGAAGATATTCCCGAAAACCTTCGTGTTACTACGGTTGATACTGTTATAGATTATGTTGAAAATTACAGCGATAAAAAGTTTTATTATATTATTGAAGTTAAAAGCCCTGGAATTTGGGGGTATATGTGCACAGATAAACTGGCTGATATTATTGAAAGCAGAGACTTAAAGGACCGTGTTATAATAGCCACATTTATGCCTACGGTTAGCGAGTATATGGCAAAGGAATACCCCCACCTTACACGTTCTGCCGGCATAATCGAAACTGTTCAGTTTTACTATTACTGCCGTATGGGTTATGACTTTAACGAGATAGATAGAACATACTCTGTGCTACAATTGCCATACGGTAAAAACGTAATGCCATGGGGAAAAGAAATTGTAAACTTTGGAACAAAACAAGTTATAAACTATGCTCATGCATATGATATTGCAGTGCAGTACTGGACGGTAAACCACACTGAAAATGCACAATATCTTACCGAAAATGGGGCAGATGCGCTTATGGGCGATGACCCCATACTTCTACATGAAGCGCTTGACGCTATCGAAAATGAGGCGCGCGTTATAAAAAGTGATGATGCTATTGCGGCTGTCGCACAAGAAAGAAACGAGCTTAGAGAAGCGTTTGATATAATTGATAAGATTTTATCAATCTTTTGGTGAAAGGGTATTTAAATTGAAAGATAAAAATAATAGCATGAACACTTATTACGGCGTTGAAAGCCAAAGAGCCGCGCATAATTTTCAAATAACCGGCAGAGTGATGAACACAAGCTTTATAAAAAATATCGCAAAAATAAAAAAAGCCGCTGCTTTAGTAAACTCAAAATACAGTACGCTTGATAAAAAAGTTGGCGCGGCAATCGTTAAAGCGTGTGATGAAATCATAAACGGGCAGCTTTTAAGTGAGTTTATAGTAGACCCCATTCAAGGCGGAGCGGGTACCTCTGCAAATATGAATGCCAATGAAGTAATTGCGAATAGAGCTGAGGAGATTTTGGGCGGTAAAATAGGTGAACACCGCCTATGCCACCCGAATGACCATGTGAATATGGCGCAGTCTACTAATGATGTTATCCCAACGGCGGGGCATTTAACTACTCTTGATTTGTTAAACGAGCTGATAAATTCACTAAAAAAGCTTTATCAAGCACTTGAAGAAAAAGCGGAAGAGTTTGACAATGTAATAAAAATGGGCAGAACACAACTACAAGATGCTGTTCCTATGCGTTTGGGGCAAAGCTTTGGCGCATATGCCGGCGCCGTATCTCGTTCTATTAGTCAAATAGAAAAGGTTTACCCTTTAATGCTTACAATAAATTTGGGTGCAACGGCTATTGGCACCTCAATTAATGCAAGCCCTGAATATTTGCAACATATAACCTCACAACTTAGCAGTATTACAGGATATGAATTAGTTCAGTCTGACAATTTGTTTGATGCAACAGGAAATCAAGATAGCTTTGTCATAGTTTCAGGCACTCTTAAAGCATGTGCCATAACTTTATCCAAAATTAGTAACGATTTGCGCCTCCTTTCAAGCGGTCCTCGAACAGGGATAGGAGAAATTACACTTCCTGCAAAACAAAAAGGCTCCTCTATTATGCCGGGTAAAGTTAACCCCGTAATCCCTGAGGTTGTGTCACAGGTAGCATTTTTAGTTGCAGGTCATGACGCCGCTATTAGCATGGCAGCAGAGGCAGGGCAGCTTGAGCTTAATGCGTTTGAGCCTGTTATGTTTTACGCTCTTTTTGAATCTATAACTACTCTTACAGGTGCTGTAAATACACTTACTGAAAACTGCATTAAAGGTATTACCGCCAATGAAAAACGCTGCTTACAGCTAACTGAGTCAAGCATTGGTATTGTAACCGCTTTAGCTGTGCATATCGGCTATAAAAAGGCAGAAGAAATTGCAAACGAAGCTTTAGAGACGGGCAAAAACATTCGTGATATAATTCAAAATAAAAACCTTTTAGATAAAGAAACCTTAGAAAAGGCACTTGATTTACACAGTATGACAGAGCCAAAAAAGATTTAACCTTAAGTAATAAACAGCTTAGTTTGGGCAGTGTGTGACATAGCAATCACATACTGCCTTTGTTTTAACTTAAATACGAACATGAAAATTTTTTAATAAGTTTTAAAATACTTCATGGGATTTTTGCAAACAATGTGTATAATTAAGTAGAACCCATATTATAGAAGGACGGTGGACGAGTGATAGAGCAAGAAATTATTAAGCTGCTAAAAGAAAGTAATCCCCAAGGCATGGAGCTATTGCTTATCCATTTTGGGGCTTTGATGCAATACATAATTTCACCTATATAGTAAGGAATTAAAAAGGCAAAGGGTATTAGTACCTTTTCATGGCGGCACATTCAAAAGTGAGATTAAATTGGGGCTTACTGTTTACCCCGCCCATGTTTAGAGAGGATTAACTC
>DASRNG010000058.1:0-2105 GCA_035647555.1 Oscillospiraceae bacterium
ACTATAGCCTATTGGGTATTAGATTTTTGACAGTAGATATCAGATTAAAGGGAAACGCTTTGCGTTTTGAATTTAATTTCTGTTAAAGACCGTTAATTTTCCGTTTTCAATTTTCAATTAAAAAAGACGAGGTTATTTTTATGTATAGATTATTAAAAACTAAAAAAGGCTTTACGATAGTGGAGCTTATGATGGTTGTTATAATACTTGGTATAGTCACCGCTGTTGTTATTCCTCTTGCGAAAACCGTTATAGAGAAACAGAAAATGAAGGATTGTAATAATCAGATTATTATAATTGAAGGTCATGTTAAAACGGTTATGAGCGGTATGGAGGATAACGGCGCGTCGATAAAGAGTATGCCTATGGCAGAGGGCACACTTCATGGAGGAGAGGGTGAAAAATACTGGGTTGTAAGTTCAGAGTACTCACCAACACTTGGAAACATGAGAGGGGACAGCCTTAAGAAACAAAGGCTTAAAGATGTTTTGTTTTCCACTCTTTTTACCTTTTCTGAAGTGCCCGTTTGCCCGTTTGACAAAGATGAAACAGCAGGGTATAGGATATATGAAGATGGTCATGTAAAGTGTAACTGTAAGGCTTGCCCTAATTACGAAGAGGGCAGCTAAAATAATCCTTACAAGTGGTTTATCTGCTTTTTACCATTATTAAAAGTCATTTTGCAGCAAATGGCAAACTGCGAAATGCCGCTTTATAAAAAACTAAATTTCAAGCCATTTTGCCATAATTAAAAGATAAGTTTAGCACAAGTTAAAGGAGTTTAATATGATAAAAATAAAACTGCGTGATGATATAAAAGAGTTTCCGAAAGGGACAACCCCCGCGGAAATAGCAAAAGAGATTAGCGGTGGGCTTTACCGTGCTCTTTGTGCTGCAAAAATAGACAAAGAGGCAAAGGACATAAGAACTCCTTTAGAGAAAGACTGCACTGTAGAGCTTTTGGGCTTTGACGACAGTGACGGCAAGCATGCTTTTTGGCACACTTCATCGCACATTTTAGCGCAGGCGGTAAAAAGGCTTTTTCCGAAAGCAAAGCTTGCTATAGGTCCTGCTATTGAAAACGGCTTTTATTATGATGTTGATTGCGATACACCGTTTACCCCAGAAGTTCTTGAAAGCATTGAAGCGGAAATGCGAAAGATTGTAAAAGAATCTTTACCGATTGAACGTTTTGAGCTTTCAGGGGATGAGGCTATAAAGCTTATGGAAGACTTAGACGAGGATTATAAAGTTTTGCTAATTAAGGAGCATTCTGGCAAAGGTGAGCCAATTTCTTTTTACAAACAAGGCGATTTTGTGGACCTTTGCGCAGGGCCGCACCTTTCTGACACTGGCAAAGTTAAAGCGATTAAGCTAACTAATTGCACAGGTGCATACTGGAGAGGTGATGCATCAAATAAAATGCTGCAAAGAATTTACGGTGTATCATTTACAAAAAATAAAGAGCTTGCAGAATATCTTGAAATGCTTGAACAGGCAAAAAAGCGTGACCACAGGCGCATAGGGCGTGAGCTTGACCTTTTCGATATTTATGAGGAGGGGCCTGGCTTTCCGTTCTTTTTACCAAATGGCATGATTTTAAGAAATTTGCTTGAAGATTACTGGAGAAAAGAGCATGTAAAGCACGGATATAATGAAATTAAAACCCCTATTATCTTAAATGAAAGCCTATGGCACCGCTCAGGCCATTGGGACCATTATAAAGATAATATGTACAATGTTAAGATTGACGATGAGGACTTTGCTATAAAACCGATGAACTGCCCTGGCGGAATGCTTGCGTTTAAGAGAAAGCCGCATTCATACCGGGAACTGCCTGTTAGAATTGCAGAGCTTGGGCTCGTGCATAGGCACGAGTTATCTGGAGCGCTGCACGGGCTTATGCGTGTTCGTTGTTTCACACAGGACGATGCCCATATTTTTATGACGCCAGAGCATATTGAAGATGAAATAACTCGTATTATAGACCTTATTGATGAGGTTTATAACGTGTTTGGTTTTGAATATAATGTAGAACTTTCTACTCGCCCCGAAAACTCCATGGGAAGTGACAAAGACTGGCAAACAGCCACAAAGGCGCTTGA
>DASRNG010000059.1:0-9848 GCA_035647555.1 Oscillospiraceae bacterium
CTCCAATTATACCAAAAATGCGCTGAAACTCAACGCTTCGGCGCGTTTCCTTGTAGCTTTTTGTTCCCTTTTGTGCGGGAGCCCTTTTTACTGTTTTATTTAAGTTTGCACTTGACTAATAAGTTATGTATAGTTATACTATAAAAGATAATAGAGATATATGTCTTTTTCATTATCAATTCTGATGTATTCGGTTACAGAGTAACGCTGTAATTTAATTACACTATGAATAAAGAAAGATGTTAGGAGGATAGAGTTTTTGGATTGGGTTTATTTTTTAATTGGAATTGCCGCAGGAGCGGTGATTTTCGGTATAGCAGGTTTTATAATTGGAGGAAAGCATCGTAAAAAAGTAGCAGAAGCTGCAATAGGTTCAGCAACTGACGAGGCTTCAAGAATATTAAACACTGCAATGACAGAAGCAGAACAACGAAAAAAAGAAGCAATTTTAGAAGCTAAAGATGAAATTCACAAACAAAGAACAGAGATGGAGCGGGAACTTCGGGAAAGAAGAAGTGAAACGCAAAGACAGGAAAGAAGGATAATCCAAAAAGAGGAAAGTCTTGACAAGAAAACAGAAAGATTAGAAAAAAAAGAAGAACAATTAGCAAAAAAGGTTAAAGACGCAGACGATAGATTAAACGAGATTGAAAGTATTAAGAAAAGCCATTTCGTAACACTTGAAAGAATTTCGGGGTACACTAAAGAGCAGGCAAAAGAATATTTGCTAAAAAGTTTAGAGGACCAATTAATACACGAAAAAGCCGTAAAGATAATAGAATACGAAGAGAAAACTAAAGACGAAATGGACACAATGGCAAGGGAGATAATATCTACCGCCATTCAGCGCTGTGCGGCAGACCATGTTGCTGAAACAACCGTATCAGTAGTAAACCTTCCAAACGATGAAATGAAAGGTAGAATAATTGGTAGAGAGGGACGCAACATAAGAACACTTGAAACAATAACAGGTGTTGACCTTATAATAGACGATACCCCAGAAGCTATTACAGTTTCAAGTTTCGACCCTGTGCGCAGGGAGGTTGCAAGGCTAACTCTTGAAAAACTCATTTCAGATGGGCGCATACACCCAGCACGTATTGAGGAAATGTATGAGAAAATAAAAAAAGAAGTAGAGCAAACAATAAAGCAAACAGGTGAGCGTGCGCTTATTGACGCAGGTGTTAATGGCGTTCATGGCGAGCTTGTAAAGCTGCTTGGCAAGTTAAAGTATCGCACAAGCTATGGTCAAAACGTTCTAAACCATTCACTTGAGGTTTCTTATATAACAGGACTTATGGCAGCAGAAATTGGTGCTGATATTAAAATAGCTAAGCGTGCAGGACTTTTGCACGATATAGGCAAGGCGCTTGACCATGAGTTTGAGGGCTCGCATATAGAGCTTGGCGTAGAGGTTGCTAAAAAGAATAAGGAAAGTGAGCAAGTTGTTCACGCTATACAGGCGCACCATGGTGATGTTGAGGCAAAAACTGTTATAGCCTGCCTTGTTCAAGCGGCAGATGCTATATCCGCTGCAAGGCCTGGTGCAAGACGTGAGAATGTTGAAAGTTATATTAAACGTCTTGAAAAACTTGAAGAGATTGCAACTTCATTTGAAGGGGTAGAAAAATCTTTTGCAATTCAAGCTGGTAGAGAGATACGTATTATCGTAAAACCAGAGGCTGTTTCAGACGACCAAATGACGCTCGTAGCACGGGATATAGTCAAACAAATTGAAAGCGAGCTTGAATATCCTGGTCAAATTAAAGTTCATATTATAAGGGAAAGCAGAGCCATAGAGTACGCAAAATAAATCAAAGGCTGCCACGAAACAAAGTTTTACGGCAGCCTTTTTAGTTAAGGAAAGTTTATGCTTATATTTACTGTTGGTGATGTTGTTTCAAAAGCTGGATGTGATTTTCTTATTGAGCGGCTTCCGGCTTATAAAAAATTTAAGGGGATTGACTTTTGCATTGTAAACGGAGAAAATTCCGCTGAGGGGAACGGTATTTCGCCAAGTTCCTGCGAGCAGCTTTTTCTTGCGGGGGCAGATGTTGTTACAACAGGTAACCATGTGTATAAAAGGCATGAAGTGTATGAGTATCTGGACAGTGCAAAACCTGTAATTCGCCCTGCAAATTACAATGAAAACAATCCTGGTAAAGGGTATGTTATAGCAAATAAGGGGAGATACCAGTGCGGTGTAATAAACCTCATAGGTACAGCGTTTCTTGACGCTGTGGAAAATCCGTTTTGCTGTATTGATAAGATTTTGCCCTTTCTTTCAGACTGTAAAATTATAATAGTAGACTTTCACGCAGAGGCAACTTCAGAAAAAAGAGCAATGGGGTTTTATCTTGACGGCAAGGTTACGGCTGTAGTTGGCACACATACACACGTGCAAACGGCAGACGAGCAAATACTGCCTAAAGGCACTGCATACATTACAGACCTTGGTATGACAGGACCCTTGCAATCTGTCTTGGGTATAAAACCAGAGATTGCAATAAATAAAATGAAATATCAAATGCCCACCCGTTTTGAAAATGCTGACGGTGAAATGACTTTGTGCGGCTGTTTAATTGAAGCAGATGAAAAAACGGGAAAAGCACTCTCAATTGAAAGAGTGGTTATATCATGAATATTATAAATAAAACAGTAGCTATATTTATTTGTCTTTTAGTTGTTGCCTTTCTTTTCGGCTGCAAAGGGAAAGGGGACAAGGGCGATGAAAGTACAACGAGTTCAAACCCAGCGGCAACAAAGCAATCAGAAACGGTAATTAATAAAACAGCAGCAGAAATTACAGTAGGCTATGTAAAGAGTGACAGTTTTAATCCCTATAAATTAAAAAGCGTTGTAAATGAGGAGCTTATGTATCTGCTTCATGCAGGGCTTTTTCAGCTTGATAAGGATTTATCGGTCACAGCCGTTATTGCAAAGTCTTATAATATAAATGGAAAAACAATTGAAGTTGAAATTAAGGAAAATGCAGTTTTTTCTGATAATACACCTATAAATGCAAGTCATATTGCCCTATCATTTAAGGCGGCAAAAGCCTCTCCCTCTTATTTAGAGCCGCTAAAAGGCATAAGAGCGGTAGAAGAAGTTTCAGCAAAAAGGGTGCGGTTCTTATTATCTGACAACGATGTTTATGCGCTTAATCTTTTAACATTTCCAATAATAAAGTCAAACGATAGCAGCCCTAAGGGTGCTGGCAAATATTCGCTTGAATATAAAGATAATAAACCATATCTTAAGCTAAATAACCACAGCCCCCTATACTCTATATCAAGAAACAATGAAATAAAGCTTTATGATGTAAGCCAAGGAGTAAATGAACAATACGCCTTTATGACACATAAAACCTCTGTACATATAACAACGCTTGATGACTATGAGTACAACAAGCTATCACCAAAAACAGCGCCAGTAGAAACAACAAAGCTTGTTTTTATTGGTATAAATGGTAAATCGGGCATTACATCTTGGCAATGGCTTAAAAGAGCTGTAAATATCGGAGTTAACCGCACAAAAGTATCAGGTGCGCCCCTTTTAGGGCAAAGTTTACCTGCCTCAACCCCTTTTCACCCATTATTTTTCGCTCTTAATGGCTTAGAGGTTATAGACTTTGAGGGAGACAAGGCAAGGGCTATAAAAATTATTGAGGAAAACGGTTTTAATGCAAAAGATTCATCAGGATATAGAAAAAAGGGGAATTTAACTCTATCTCTCTCTGTTTTAGTTTGCTCTGACAATCCATTAAAAGTAGACCTTGCAAAAGCATTTGTGCAGGATATGAAAGAGATTGGAATAAAAGCTTCAATAACCGAAAAGGAATACGATGATTATTTGGCTTTATTAAAAAGCGGAAAGTTTGACTTTTACATAGGAGAAATAAACCTTTGTCCTAACTTTGCGCTTGATAGTTTTTTTGAAAAAGGCGGTGCGGCATCTTTCGGCATAAGTGATAAGAGCCAAGATGATTATTTTTCTTTCAAAAGAGGCAAAATAACTATAGGAGCTTACATTGAAAGCTTTTATACAGATGTTCCATTTATCCCGCTTTGCTACCGAAGAAGCGTTATGTCCTATGATAAAACAATAACAGGTGTTGAAACAGCGTTCAAAAATCCATATAATTCGGTGTATTTATGGGCTACATCAGAATAATTTAATGAAAAACTTGTTTTTACAGTTGTTTTTGTATATAATAAAAAATAGTGTTGTAAGGAGGAAACTATATGGACCCTATTAAAGTTGATTTTTCTGGCAAGGGCAGAGCAAAAGAATTGTATATACCACCTGAGAAAGCGTGGCTTAAAACAGTAATCAGCGCAATTCTAACTGTTGTTGTAGCCATTGTAGCATTTTACATTACGCTCCCGCCAATTAATTTAAAGGCATTTGAGTTTTATTACTATGTCGCCATAGTCTTGTTTTCTTATATTGTCTTTACGTTTATTTTGTCAAAAGCGTTTGCAAGGCCTGAGTATATCCCCTATGTAAAAAGAAGGTCTATTGTTCCAATTGCCATAGGTCTGATTTTTGCGATTATATTTGGTGTTGGATATTTAAGCTCGGCTTTAGTGTTCAGAGCAAAAAGCTATAGCAAAATAATTGAAGTTGCTGAAAGTAATTTTGGAGATGAATCAAGTATTGCGAATATAAGCTGTGTTTCGGATTTTGAAAAAATTCCGATGATTGACTCTGACGTTGCAATGAACCTTGGTAACAAAAAACTTGGTGACCTTGCACAGTATGTTTCACAGTTTGTAATTGACCACCCCTATTCCACGCAAATAAACTACCACGGCACACCGACGAGGATTTTACCGCTAAAATACGGGGATTTCTTCAAATGGTTTAACAACAGGGCAGATGGTATACCTGCATACATTACCGTCAATATGTACACGCAAAAGGCAAATGCCGTAGAGGTCCCGGGCGGAATTAAATATTCTGCATCAGAGTTTTTCGGCAGAAAGCTTGACCGTGTCTTGCGGTTTAGTTATCCCACATACATGTTTGGCATGCCTGCACTTGAGATTGACGAGGATGGAAACCCATGGTGGGTATGCGAAAGAGTTAGCAAAACCATAGGACTGCTAGGAGGTGAGGACGTAATAGGCCTTGTACTCGTTGACGCCAGAACGGGAGAGACTAAAGAGTATACGTTAGAAGAAGTAAGAGCAGGGGACTCAGAAATCAAATGGGTAGACCAAGTCTATTCAGCAGACCTTCTTACTAAACAGTATAACTACTACGGCAAATTCGGCAAAGGCTTTGTAAACTCCTATATAGGCCAAACAGGCGTTAGAATAACTACTAAAGGCTTTAGCTATCTTACTAATAATGATGACGTTTGGATGTACACGGGAGTTACCTCTATAACAGAAGATGACTCGATAATCGGGTTTGTTATGATAAATCAGCGTACAAAGGAAGCAGTTTTCCAGAAGATTTCCGGCTCAACAGAGCTTGGCGCGCAGTTCTCTGCTGAGGGTATTGTAAGGGATAAGCAATGGAAAGCAACATTCCCATTACTTCTTAACATCAATGGCGAGGCGACATATTTTATGGCGCTTAAAGATAACGAGGTTGTCAAAAGTTATGCTATGGTAAGCGTTGAGCGTGTTCAAGACGCTGCAAGGAGCCCTAACGACGACTATCCAGATTTAGTTGCCTGTCTAAAATCTTATGAATCGCTTATAAAAGCGAGTGGAGTAAACCTTAACTTTAATTATGAGGGTAAATTATCTGATAAAGACACCCCACTTTATGAATCTGTAACAGGAATAGTTGAGGATATTAGAACGGCAGTTATGGGCGGCGATAGTATGTACTATATTAAGCTAAAAGGCTCAAATTCATACTACTTTATCCCTGCAAGTCAGTCTGATGATGTAATAATTCTCAATAAAGGCGATAATGTTACAATACTGTTTTCAAAGACTGATGATAGAATTGTCACAGCACAAGACATTGTATTAAAATAAAATAAAGCAAAAAATTTAGCCGTCATAATTATGACGGCTAATTTTTTTTTGTTACATTTGACAAGGTGCATCAATCTTTAGCATTGTAAGAACAGTTTTCATCACAGTTTTAACACAGCCGCAAAGAAATAAGCGGGCATTTGTTGTGTCACTATCTTCTCCTATAACCCTGTGTGCGTTATAAAACTTGTGAAACCGTGTTGCAAGCTCTACCGCATAGCGTGTAATGCGGGAGGGGTCGTAGTTTTTAGCAGCACCTATTACCTCTTGTGTTAAAGAGGCGATGTGAGTTATAAGCGCCTTTTCTTCATCACTTGTAAGTAAAGACAGAACCTCCTTATTTGGCGTTTCAAACTGTACACCCTCGTCATTTAGTTTTGAGAATATACTGCAAATTCTTGCATGTGCATATTGGCAGTAGTAAACGGGGTTTTCACTTGATTTTTCAACGGCTAAATCAAGGTCGAAATCAAGATGAGTGTTAGCCTCTCTATAAATAAAGAAAAAGCGAGCGGCATCAATAGGCACTTCATCTAAAAGCGTTAGCAAGGTTATAGCATTGCCAGAGCGTTTAGAGGCTTTAATAGTTTCACCGCCTTGAACTAAGCGAACCATCTGCATTAAAATAACGTCAAGCCTTGCGCTATCAATCCCAAGCGCTGAAAGTGCCGCTTTAAGCCGTGGAACATAGCCATGATGGTCTGCGCCGAGTATATCTATTGCCGTGTCAAAACCCCTTACTGAAAGTTTGTTGTAATGATAGGCAATATCAGGAACTATGTACGTGGGTATGCCATTGCTGCGAACGAGTACAAAGTCTTTATCACAGCCAAGCTCTGCCGCCTTAAACCAAAGTGCATCGTCTTTTATATATGTGTAGCCGCTTTCTTTAAGAAGCTCAATAACCCTTGCAACTTCGCCATTTTCATGAAGAGAGCTTTCCTTGAACCAATTGTCATACTTTATTCGGTACTTCGTCAGATTATTTTCCATTTCTGCTATATTTATAGGCAAAGCAAAATCTGTAAGAGCTTTCTTCCTCTCGTTTTCACTCTTAGACATATAAAAGTCTGCATGTAGTTCAAAAAATGTCTTAGCGTGTGCCGTAATATCTGCACCGTGATAAGCATCTTCAGGAAGAAGAATATCTTCGCCGCATATTTGGCGGTATCGAATATCTAAAGAAAGAGCGAACTTTTCAATTTGGTTGCCTGCATCGTTTATATAAAACTCTCTTTCTGCTGTGTAACCTGCCATTTCAAGCACGCTTGCAAGGCAGTCACCCAAAGCGCCGCCTCTTGCGTTGCCAACGTGCATAGGGCCTGTGGGGTTAGCGGATACAAACTCAACAAGCACTTTTTTACCGCTGCCATAATCAGACGAGCCGTATTTCTCCCCTTTGTTAGAGGCATCAAGCAAAATATCTGTGTAATAATTTTTATTTAAGAAAAAGTTGATAAAGCCAGCAGCTGCAACCTCAACCTTGCTAAAATAAGTGTTTTCAAGTGAAATATATTCTGAAAGAATATTTGCAATTATGCGTGGTGATTTTTTTTGAGATGAAGCAAGCGTAAATGCGGCATTTGTAGAATAGTCCCCATTTTTAGGGTCAGCTGGTACTTCTGTTTTAATATCCGCAGTTTCACAAGGCTTAAGTTTTTCGCTTTTTACAGCGGACTTTAAAGCCTCTTTTATTATTGTTTTGATTTGATTTTCTGCTATTTGTACTATAAAAGACATGTTATCCACCTTTCAAAAGCTATAATTCTGTAACTACTATAGACATAGAGTTTTCAGCAGCAAGACCTGAGTTAAAGTCTACAGTGTAGCGCATTTTCAAGGTCCCGCCCTTTTCCGTTACATTTGACTTAACGTGTTTTGCGAAAACACCCATCATAAAGCTGCCATACGGAGTGTCATAAAAGCAGCTGTGCCGTTTATTTTCTTCTAAAACGATTTGAGAGTTAAACGCACCCTCACGGCTAACCGTTACACTGTTTGGAGAATCAATAAAAAGCGTGGTAACGGTTCCCTCAAGCTCGCCGTCCGTTTCGTCATATACTATATAGTACCCATCGTCATTAAACGAGAGCGTGCCTTTTGTTGTAATTTCAAGTTTTTCTGTTTCGCCATCTGTGGACTGCTTGTCCAAAATTTTTATAAGAACATCTTTTTTCATATTTTACTCTTTCTCAAATGCGTATTCAATAAGCTTTTCAATAAGCTTTGGATATGGTATTCCCGAATGCTCAAAAAGTTTTGGGTACATACTAATCGAGGTAAAACCAGGTATTGTATTAATTTCATTAAAATAGATTAAGCCGTCATTACCCATAAAAAAGTCAACACGTGCAAGCCCTTCACAGTCAAGAGTTTTATAAACCTTAGTAGCGGCAGACCTAATCTCTTCTTCTTGATTTTTTGTTAATTTTGCAGGGATAAATAGTTTTGAGTCCCCGCTTATGTATTTAGCCTCATAATCATAAAAGTCATTTGCAGGTGCAATTTCGCCCACGCACGATGCTAAAGGGCTACTATTTCCCAAAACAGAACACTCAAGCTCTCTGCCAACAATGGCGGACTCTAAAACAGCTTTACTGTCATGCTCAAATGCTAATTCCAAAGCTTTTACAACCTCGGCTTTTGTAAAGGCCTTGCTAATTCCTACAGATGAGCCAGCGTTTGCAGGCTTTACGAAAAGCGGCAGGGAAAGAGCGGCTATAATCTCATCTAAATCAGTGCAATTGTGATTAAAATCATACTTTCTTACAAGGCGCCACTTAGCTTGCCTTATTCCAATACTGTCACAAAGAGTATTAGTAACGGCTTTATCCATACATGCGGCACTTGAAAGCACACCGCACCCAACATAGGGAATACCTGAAAGCTCTAAAAGACCTTGAATAGTACCGTCCTCACCATTCTTTCCATGCAGAACAGGGAAAACAACATCTATATGCACCTTTTTAATACTTGAGTTTTCAAAAATATTAAGCGAATTATCAGAGGCGTTGACTGAAAGAAAAGCGTCAGATGTAAAACCATCTGTATGCCATGTGTCTTTTTCTATTAAATCAGTCTCTCCCTCAAAGTAGAGCCATTTTCCGTCTTTCGTAATTCCAAGTGTATACACATTATACTTATCACGAGGAATATTGCTTATTACAGAAAATGCTGAACGAAGCGAAACTTCATATTCGCTTGATTTTCCACCAAAAATTATAAGAATGTTTATCAATATTATCACCTAATATACATTATATGCAAAAACTGCAGCACTTAATATAATATCACATCACATTATTTTTAGCAATTATTTTCGCTATTATAATTATTTATATAAAGGTTTACATTATAACTAATAAATGTTAATATAAATTATATATAAGAAAAGGAGGTTATATTATGAATACAAATAATATAGCCTTATTTGTTGACCACACGCTTTTAGCTGTTGATGCAACAAAGCAGCAAATATCAAGCCTTATAGAAGATGCTATAGAATTTGGGTGCTATAGTGTATGCGTGGCACCTTGTTTTGTGTCTTTTGCAAAGGAAAGAGCAAAGGGAAAAGTTAAAGTTTGCACTGTAATAGGCTTTCCAGCAGGCTTTCAAACGACTGAAACAAAGGTTTTTGAAACAAAACAGGCAATAGAAAATGGTGCAGATGAAATAGATATGGTAATAAACATTGGTATGTTAAAGGACAAGGATTATGACGGACTGCTTTCAGAAATAAAAAGTGTAAGAGAGGCAAGCGAGGGGAAGATACTAAAGGTTATTATAGAAACCTGCCTTTTAAGTGAAGAAGAAAAAATCAAGATGTGTGAAATTGTGACAGCCTCTGGT
>DASRNG010000060.1:0-40989 GCA_035647555.1 Oscillospiraceae bacterium
ATACTATATTCTTAAATAATAGACAAGAAATATTTTGTAAAAGAACATAAAAGCCTATTTTTATTGACATTTACTTATATCCTGTTTATAATATAAATTACTATAGCTATGTTTGTTCTAAGGGGAATTGATATGAAATATTCAAAAAACCAAATTTTAGTATTTGCCTCTGTTGCTTTACTTCTTGTTATAACTATGACTTTAAGCTCAGCATACTCTGCTGCAATTGCAAAGGAGTTTTTAAGTGCGAGTCAAGCAGTGGCACCAGCTCCGACTGATGGCGGTGCGCCTCCTGTTAACACAGAGCCTGCTCAAACTGAGCCAACTCAGACTGAGCCTACTACTGCTGTTGTTGGGGTAGTTAATGGTCAGCCGGGAGATGTAACTCCCCGCCCTACCGCACCTGTTGTTAACACTACAAGGCCTTCAAATACAACAACCACAAAGAAAGATAATACCGAACAAATTAAAAAAGAGGCAGTTAAGCTTTATGTAGATGCAAACAAAAAAGCAAAAAGTAAAGCCAAAAGTGCGACATTAACCTATAGAAATGCCACCAACTATAAAGACGTAATGGAAACAGGTGCTTTTTCTGACATAGCACAGTTTTTAATGAAAGCTCTTTTAAAGGAAGAGAAAAACTTAAAAGAAGTGCATACCGCCAATGCATCAAAAGCCATTCCACCAGCTAATGCAGCAAGCAATCTAAAAGTGGCTGATGTTGAAAAGGCAACACGCACCGATAAAGGCAGCTATTATTTAGTGACAATTTTAATGAAACCCGAAACAAACCCGAAACAAGGTTACGGCACAGGTTCTATTTGCACAGTAATAACAGAAAAAGATATAGTAGATGCCACAAAAGATTTTGTTGTAGTTAGTGACATTAAAGGTGAGTATGATGGCGCTTATTGTGAGGCAAAGATAGACAAGAAAACAGGAAATCTTATAGAGCTTTACACAAGAATGCCACTGTATTTAACCGTTTCAGTAAAGCCTAGAGGTCAGATACTTGATTTTGTAAATCCCTTTACTGGAAAAGTAGGTCTTCAGTTTGAAGAAAGATGGACAATAGCATACTAATTAAACTAAGCCTATAAATATAAATAAAAACAGCTTCGAGCTTTATGCTTGAAGCTGTTTTTTAGGCTATTTTATTAAACTTTTATTCCCATTATTATTTTAGCTAAAAGTCCAACGATAGGGCCTGTAATAAAAGGGAAAGCAATAGCGGTTATTATTGATGTTAAAACAGTTATGCTATACTTTTCAAGGAAAGCACCTATAAGCATAAGATAAGTAAAGGGAAGTAAAAATACTTTTTTAGCCGTATTGCTATTAGCAGAATTTACATGGTCTTTTAAGGAAAGAGCATTCTCCACAGACGGGAATAAATTAGAGTACAAAGAAATGCCGATAATTAGCATAACTACATTTGTTAAAGACACTGCACCCGCATAGAAAATAAAATATGACGAGAAGAGAAGAAAACACGTGCCCAAACAAAGATTAAGGATAAATGGTAAAAAGCAAAGGAAAAATGCGTGGCTTGTTTTTTCTGCAAGTTCATGTTCAATATGACTGCACATTTCACCCATTTTAAAACAACGTGCGTCCTCTATAGGAAGCTTGAAAAGCCTGCAAACAAGAAACTCCCAAAAACACCGTAGTGCAGAACCAAAAAAGGTGAGTGCCCTTGTTATGAAAAATAGTGTATCCATATATTATTACCCCTCTTTTAATCTATTACATCACAGGTGCCTGTTGTAAACAACTGCTCTGCTGAAAGCTCGCCCTTAAAATATGATTGTAGTCTTTTTGAATATTCAATGCCGTAATATTCAGTAATTTCATCAAATTCATCCATAGCGCTTTTGTTTTTAGCAAGGTCTGCTGCAATACCGTATGTGAAAATAGTTTCAATATAAAGAGAGTCAATAGTCTCGCCGTCAATATTACCCTCAATAAGGTTTTGCATAATTCCAAGTGATTTGTCATACTCACCTTTTAGTATGTGATTTATTGCCTTTAAGCGGTAGAATTCTGAGATTTTGCCGCTTGTTTTAATGCCTTCATCAATGCTTTTCTCGCTTGCTTCATAATCCTTTTGCAAACGGTAAATGAGCGCCTCTAGGAAATAAGAGTAGCGGTCTTCATTGTTCTTTTTAAAAAGTTTATTTTGAATATCATTTGCTTTTTCAAAATCACCCTTTTGGGCATACATTAAGCCAAGCTCATAGCCATAAAGCCATAAATATTCGGGAGAAATGCTTTTTATATCTTCAAGATAGCTTACAAGGTCAGGGCTATTGTCTATTTGGTGAAGTGTAAGGTATTGGCAAAACTTAATAAACGCTGCATCGTACTTTACGGTAATTGTTTTTCCGCCTTTTAGTGCTGGTATTTCTGTTGTTGTATCAATAAGTTCTTCAAGCTTTTGGACTATTTCGGCGTATGGAACCACATCTTTATCTTTATTTTCTGAAACGAGTGCGGAATAAGCCTGAATAGTAGCCGATATAGCAAGAAGTTCGTTTCGCATTTTATAATAATGAGAGTTCCACGGAAGACGATACTCAAAAGGAGTTAAAATATTGTCAAGCTCGTCTGCCATTGTGTCAATTAAATTGAAAGATTGAATTGATGAATAAGATAAACTAATTGCTTTTAATTCTAATCTTTTAGCTGAAATCCCTTTATCATCAAAGGCGGTAGCGGCAGCATTATATTCTGCTGCGGCAGATACGATTTTTTTGTTAGATGATAAAACCTCTGCCCTGTGCACTTGGTTAAAGATATTTATATTACTTAGAAACGAAAAAACAGAAAATCCAGCAAGTATTATTACAATTGCTGCAAACATTAAGTACTGAAGCCCTATTGGGTAGCGGCGCATACCCTCACGGCACTGCTCACAGTACTGATAATTCTCGCCTCGCTCTGTATTTCTTTCTCTCTCACCGCAGCAAGTGCATAGCATATCTAAAGGTATAGATTTTGCCTCTATTTCCTCTTTTATATCTTCAAGGTCTTTAATTTCTTGTTCTAAATCAAGCTCGCTACCATCTTTTTTACTTTCCTTTTCTGCTTTTTCAAGCTCATCTTTAAAAAGTGTTGTAAGACGTGAAAGTTCATTTTCAAGCTCGTCTGTGCTGAATTTATCCTCTTCAAACGAAGAAGTTTTACTTTCTGTTTCAGGCACATCGTTAGCAGGGTTTTCGGTATCTTCTTGTTTTTGGTCTTTTATATTATCTTTATTATCGTCCAAATTAAGTCCTCCCTTGCAAATAATATTTAATATAGTATCATTTTTTGGTTTGATTAGCAAACATTTTTTGTCGGATGTTTTATTTAAGGAACAAGTCTAAAGGTTTTTACTTCAAACGGGCGTATATTAAACTCTAACAAAGAGGTGTTTTCTTTAATTAAAGCATTTTCCTCTTCCATCATATTGCACTCATATAAATCAAAGTGTGAAAAGCAGGTTTTAACTTCCGTATTTACCATTTTGCCCTCAGCCTCATATACCCTTAGTATAAAGCCGTTTTCATCTTCCGCCTTTTTCAAAGCATCTATGATAACATTGTTATGCGATACACTTAAAAACGAATTTTCAGAAACAGGCTGGTTTTCTTTTTCACCGTCTACATAAAACGCTTCAAGCGGCATATTAAGCTCAAAAGCTTTGTTTACTGTTTCACCGTCATGCCAGCGCCCTTTGTGCGGGTAAAAAGCATAAGTAAAGCTATGAGAGCCGTGGTCTGATGTAGTGTCTGGGCAGTTGGGGGAGCGCATTAATGTTATGCGCATGGTGTTCTCGTGAATATCGTATCCATATTTACAATCGTTTAATATGCTAATGCCATAGTCTGCCTGAGATAAATCTGCCCACTTATGAGCGGAAACCTCAAACTTTGCAAGGTCAAAGGAGGTGTTAAAGTGAGCAGGTCTTTCTATTGCGCCGTGTGCTATTTCATACGAGGCAAATGTAGACCTAATATCAACAGGGAAAGCGGCTTTAAGCGTTTTCTCCGTTTCGTACCAGTCAACAAAGGTGGAAAACTCAATCATATCACTATTAGCTTTTAGTGATATGTCCTGTGTTATGAAAGATTTTCCGAATGAGCGTTTTACCCTTATAGTGCCATTTATAGGAGAGCTGTTTATAACATCTACGCTATTAGCTTTAGTTAAATCCCAGCGCTTTTTATATAAAGAAAGCTCAAGGTTCCATGCACTCTCGTGAACGGGCTTGTCTTGGAATATTGTTAAAAGGTTGCCCATTCCAGTTAAAAGCTCTCTGTCATAGCGCTTATCAGTAATACTTAAAATATTGCCGTTATCATCAAACGTTATGCGCAAAATACTGTTTTCAAGCAGGTTTTTAGTTGCCTTTACAAAAGGCTTTACATCATTTTTGTCACAGCTTAGTGTAAACACTTTATAGCCGATAGATGGAACATCTGCTGATATAAACTCTACAAACCTTTTGCCCTCTTTTTCAAAGAAAACTGCTGGTACAAAGGCGCCGCAGGCATCTTTTATAGAGGCAGCCTCATGAGGAATTTCGCATACGACAAGAGAAGAAGTGCTATGCGTGTTATAGTTCCAAACAACAATTGACGGGCAGTTAGCAGACACGGTTTTATTAAGCGCATGAAGTGCGCTGTTTTTTATGGTGCTGCCGATTTTCGTCATTTCCTCAAAAGCCAAAAGCGCCTCAGTGTGAGCCTCGTGTATGGAGGTGCCAGGCAGTATATCGTGAAATTGATTGACGAGCAGAAGTTTAATGCCCTTTTCAATAGAATCTTTGTCATAGTGAAAGTCTGTTTCGGTGTTTGCTATAACACTTAGAATTTCTGCATTTCTAAAAAGAAATTCTCCTTTTCGATTATACTTTTTAATAGGCGCTTGACTCGTGTAAGTTCCCCTATGGTTTTCATAGTACATCTCACCGTCAAAAATGGGAAGTACGTCCCTTTTTTCTTCAAGTAAAGTGAAAAACTCGCTTGCCGTACCGCTTTTTGAGGGTATAAGCCCAGGTATTTTTTCAAGGGCAGAGCCGTTTTCCACCATGCCATATGTGCAGCCGCCGCCACCGTCACCATAGCCATACATAGAAAGGGAGACACCCGTTACATCAGCGTTTTGGTTTCCGTAAAAGCTTTGCTGAGTTTCAAAGGCGGTATACTCGCCGTTATATGAAGTGGAAACGAGATAGGCTATAGCCTCATCACCACTGTGAGAGCGCCAAATAAACTGTGAGTGCGGAAATTCATTCGTATCATTTGAGCGAAGTTTTGAAGTTAAAAAGTATTTAAGCCCCGACTTTTTTATTATCTGCGGCAAAGCCCAGGAAAATCCAAAACAGTCTGGCAGCCAGTATATATCAGAGCATACACCAAACTCTTTCAGAAAAAATTGCCTGCCGTAAAGAAGCTGACGAATTAAAGACTCCCCAGAGGCAATGTTCGTATCTGCCTCTACCCAAGCGGTGCCTGTTATTTCCCAGTTGCCGCTTTTAACTTTTTGCTTTACCTGTTCAAATATTTCGGGGTAATGCTTTTTCATAAAGTCATATAAAACTGCTTGACTTTGGCAAAATTTAAAGTCTGGATAAATATCCATAAGCTTTAAGTTATTTGAAAAGGTACGCGCTGTTTTTCTAACAATTTCTTTAACGGTCCAAAGCCAAGCTACATCAAGGTGGCTATGCCCCGTCATAATCACTTTTGCGTTGTCTATTGAATAATTAAAGTCAATAGAAGTTTCAAGAATACTTAGCGCATTTGGCACGCTATCTAAGAAAGCCTTTTTGCCCATATCAAAAACAAGGGAATGAACGCTATTGTCAACCGCCCTGTATACTCGGCTTTTGATTACTTCATCTTTTATAACATTAATTGAATCTGCACAATTTTTAAGAAGAAAATAGTATTTTTCTGTAAGCTCATGAACTGCAATAAGGCGTGCCGTTTTCATGCTGTAAACGGTTGTTTTTGCCCCTGCCATTGCATCATCACAAAACCCGCCTGAGTTTACAGTAGCCTCTATCTCAATATTATAAACAGTGCCCCCTTTTATGGGGTTAGGCAGGTGCAGTATATCTCTATGAACCCAGCCAGAGTTCATGTCAGAGCTTACAGCGCCTATAATTTCGCCGTTAACTCTAACTATCGCCTCGCCGCCGAAATCAATTTGAAGGTATACCTTTTTACCGTCCATCTCCTTTGGCACTGTAACAGTAGATGAAAACCAGCTCGTCATATCATAGCCAGTCTCCCAAAAGTCCCCAAGAGAAAGCTTTGTTTCCTTTTCATCACTCATAGAAAACTCGTTTGGTGAGGTGTGAATACCATCTTTTTTGTGCCATGAATTTATTACATGCTCATGTGTAATAATGTATGGCGGTACCTGCTTTATCAAGTTTTCTACTACACTCGGCTTTGGTGTTTTAATCATAAAATATATCCTTTCAAAAGTCTATTTTACATAAAGCGGAACATCTTTATAAAGAAGCCTATCGGCTATGCGGTTATAAGCTATTAAGGCGGGAGAGTTTTGCCAAAAGGATTTAGTACTATTAGCTAATAAAAACTCTTTATCTTCAGGCACAACACCTATTAGCCTTACCTTTGCGTTGTCTATAACATCGTCAATTGTGCGCATACGCATTCGTTTTTTAGGGTAACGGTTAATTATTAGCCGCAGGTTAGAAATGCCGCTGTCTCGTGCTTTTTCTGCCGCTATAAAGGCGGCGTTTGTGCTTACATCGTCAGCAGTGGCAACAACTAAAGCCTCATTAGCAGCCGCTATACAAAGATTAAAGCCCCCCGTTAAACCAGCTGGCGAATCAAGTATGGTAATATCAAAGCTTTTAGAAATATTTGTTACCATTTTAGCAAAAACTTCAGAGTCAAACTCGCCGTGCATTGGCGCTCTTAAAAGTGATAGCCTGCTGTTTATATGAACGAGAGCCTTTGAGGTGTTACAGTTTTTATTTAGAATATCTCCCCAATCGAAAACTGCCGTTTCATTAGCGGAAAGAAGGGTGTCAAGGCTTCTTAGTGCAATGTCGGTATCTATCAAAAGCACATTTTGCCCTTTCTCCGAAAGAGCTTTTCCAAGCCCCCTACAAATAGAGGACTTGCCCACACCACCTTTTGCGGATATAACAGCAATTTTTCTTGTCATTTTCCTCACCTTAAGCTATTAGCTTATTATAATCTAATGGAGTGTTAAAATCTTTTGCACTTGTAAAGTAATAGTCAAAAACCTCTGCTAAAGCACTTGATATGGCGCTGCCGCTTTGAACGTTCTCACAAACGACTACGGCTGCAATTTCAGGGTTTTTATACGGTGCAAAAGCAATAACAAATCCATTGTTAGTTTTAACAGGAGTACCGTTTGGAGCTTTTTTATATACTTGTGAAGTACCAGTTTTGGCAGCGGCATCAACTTTGCAGTTTTTAAAGTATGAGCTGCACCCTCCAAGCGTTACAACGTCACGCATACCTGCCATTACAACATCAAGGTCTTTTTTAGAAAAATCAATTTTTTGTGAAAGTTCTGGTTTAGTTTCATAAATAAGGGTATCCATATCGGCAGAGAATACAGAGTCTATAATATAAGGCTTGTACCGCTTACCCCCGTTTGCTATCGTGGCGCAGTAGCTTACGAGCTGCAGTGGAGTAAAAAGGTTGTCAGACTGCCCTATAGCTGCCTGAACAGTGTCACCAGGGTACCAGACACCTTTTGCCGCTTCACGTGTAGTTTTGCCAGCAAGAAGCCCTTTTTCCTCTGGCAGCTCCACACCTGTTATTTGCCCAAGCCCCAACAAGTTGCAGTAATAATTCATCTTTTCTATGCCAAGGTCTTTGCCTGCGTTGTAGTAAAATATGTTGCACGAATAGCGAAGTGACTGCCTTACATTCAAAGAGCCGTGAGAGGCAAGGCAGGTAAAAGTAGTGTCAAGATACCTAAATGAGCCAGAACACCTGTGCACAGTAGACGAGGTTATAACGCCCTCTGCTAATGCTGCTATGGCTATGGCAGGCTTCATTGTAGAGCCTGGGGCATATGCACTCATGAACGCTCTGTTCCAAAGCGGGGCAGAATTATCCTTTACAAGCTTTGGGTAAAGTTCGTTATATTTTGAAATATCATATGTAGGGTTTGACACAGAGGCACGAATAGCTCCCGTTTTAACATCAATAACAACAAGAGCGCCTGCTGTGCTAAAAATGGTCTTATCCTTTTGACTATCAAGTGTTTTCTGCAAAGCATCTCCTGCAGCTTTTTGCAGCCCCGCATCAATAGTAGTAACTACTGTGCTGCCTTGCTTTGGAGTGACTGAAAACTCAGTAGACACCTCTCCTGTGGCATCTGTAATAGATAGCATAATGCCGTTAGAGCCACGCAAATATTTCTCTGCATAGCTTTCAATTCCGCTTTTACCATAAATATCGTTAAGCTCGTATCTATTGTTTTCTAAGATTAGTTTTTCTTCTTTAGGTATGCTGCTATCAGAAAGTTTAGCTTTTAGTTCCTCTTTCTGCTTGTTATATTCATCTGCACTAATAGCACCCACAAAACCTAATATGTGCGGTGCAAGAGTGCCGTCTTTATACATTCTGTATGACTCTATTTGAAAGTCCACGCCTTTATATAAATCGCTGTTTTCCTTTATTATTGAAACGAGGTTAGTAGATACATCACGGGCAAAAATATAGGGAGTTGCCTCTGAAAAAAGCTGGTACTTCATACCAAAGCAAACAGACATAACTTTAATTTGCTCTTTCTTTCCGTAATCTTCAAGTTTATAACGCTCTACTAAAGCATCATAGCAGTTTTTTGCTGTTGCATACTCATTAAGGCGAAGCATATCGGGAGACTTCATGAATTTTATTTCAGTATCCATATCTTTTTTGAACTGAGGTTCCTCTTTGTTATCAAACTCTAAGGGGAGATTATCTTCCCACTTTTCTTTGGCATCTTCAAAAAGCTTAATAAGAGCAGAAATTACGGCATTTCGCTCCTCTTGTTTTTTATAAGAGGGGAACGTGTCATAGTCAAATATAATTGTATTGCCTTGCCTGTTAGTTACAAGAGCATCGCCATTACGGTCAAGAATAACGCCCCTTGCCGCTACCACCTTTCTTGAAGAAAAGGAGGTATGGTCATTTATGTAAGAATATTTATCAGTATCAAGTATTTGGTATTTAATGAGCGCAAAAACAAAAAAGACAAAAGTTAAAAGAAAAAATACAGAAGCTGATATAAACCTTTTGTTTCGTATATTGTTAATCATAAGCGTATTCTCCTGTGGTTTTCACAGTTTTATATATGAGTTTTATAAGATAATATTGGATAGGGGATAAAGCAAGTGTATAAATAAACGAGGGAACGTAAAATTTGAGTATAAAAGGAGAAATATTTTTAACACCTGCGAAAGTATAAAAAATAAGAACATAAACAAATATATTTAAAGCAAGACAGAAAGATGTTAAAACTAAAGAAGTGACAAAATTCTCTCTCATAAAATAGCTTATCATAAGAGAGCAGAAAAATGTTGTTAAAAACATCATAAGGGCAAAATAACCGTCTTTCGTTGATGAAATATCCCACAGTATACCTATAAAAGCACCAAATAAAGCACCCTTGGCACTTTTTTCAAACATACCTATGTATACTGCTGTGGGTATTAGCAGAAACGCCCTTGCCCCAAACGGCTCGGGGAAAAGCCCTGCCGTATTTTGAAGCAAAGAGGAAATGATTATAATTAATATAACAGCACCGCCGTGCAGTATATTTTTTTTGTTGTAATACATAAATGCCCCGCTATTCAGTTAAAGAAACGTTCTTTTCGCCTTGACCTTTAAAACTTGTTATCACAAAAACTGCTGTAAGCTCATCTATATTGCATACGGGTTTTACGGCTGCGTATGATGACGTATCTGCCACATCATCCTCAACCGTTGTGACAGTGCCTATAACAAGCCCTGAGGGAAAAACTCCGCCTGCGCCAGAGGTGCTAACAATACCGCCTGAAACTATGGCGGTGGTGTTTTTAAGCCCTGATAGTTTCAGAAGCCCGTCCTTTTGAAGTTTTGCACTGCCAGCGGCAATTCCCTTTTCTCCCGTTCGCACCTCATATGCACCGATATTAAGCCGAGCGTCAAGCACAGTTAACGCAACACAGGTAGTAGTGTTAACATTTTTTATAATACCCACTACATTGCCGCTATAGATAACAGGGTCATTCACGCTTACGCCGTCTGCCTTTCCCACATCAAGCACGAAAGAGGAGCCAGCGTCTGCTGCATCTCTCGCTATAATTGTGCCGTAGCAAAGCTCAAACTCTGGATTTCTTTGTTTTAGCTCAAGAACAGTTTCATAGTCTTTTATTTTTGTTTTTAGTTTTTCATAGTCGGCAAGACTTTGTGTGTTTTCGCTAATCTCTTTTTCAAGCTCTTCTATTTTTTCAAGATACACAGAAGATGACCGAAAGGATATACTAAAAGCATTGGCATGGCGGCTTACTGCCGCTGCCGCCTTGTCTAAGGGGGATAATACTACAGATGCAATAGAGGTGAGAAACGAAGAGGAGCTATGCGTAAAAGCAGCAAATAATATCCCCGTTAGCAGAGCTATAATAATTAGCCCAGCAAACTTTACTTTTGAAGAGAGTAAAAATCTTTGCATGTCATATCCTTTGCATCATTTGTTTCTTAAAAGCATTAAAGGGTCTTTCTCAAGGCAAATGCCCGTTCCCCTAACAACACAGTCAAGCGGATTTTCTGCTATATGTACAGGCATTCCCGTTTCTGCGGCAAGAAGCTTATCAAGCCCTCTAAGAAGTGCGCCGCCGCCCGTTAGTGTTATACCGTTTTCCATAATATCAGCAGAAAGCTCAGGCGGAGTTTTGTCAAGCGTAAATCGAATTGTGTCAAGTATTTGGTCAACAGGGTCAACGAGCGCCTCTCTTATTTCCTCGCTCGTTATTTCTGTGCTTTTCGGCAATCCGTCAAGAAGATTTCTGCCCCTTACATCCATAGCGCCCTCACCATCATAGGGGTAGGCAGAGCCAAGCTTTATTTTTATGTCCTCTGCGGTGCGCTCGCCCACAAGAAGATTATATTTTTTCTTTATAAATCCAATAATAGCCTCGTCAAAAATATCACCTGCAACACGAAGTGACCTTGAGGTGACAATGTCACGCAGAGAAATTACAGCAACTTCACACGTTCCGCCGCCTATATCTACTATCATACTTCCCACAGCCTCTGTTACGGGAAGCCCTGCGCCAATTGCAGCTGCCATAGGTTCTGCAATAAGGCTTACATATCTTGCACCTGCACTTCTTGCAGCATCATGAACGGCACGTTTTTCAACCTCTGTAACTCCTGAGGGTATGCAAATCATTACCCTTGCCCTATTAAAAAGTGAGCCGCTTATAGCCCTTTTGATAAACTCTTTTAGCATATCTGCCGTCATATCAAAATCTGCTATTACACCGTCTTTAAGCGGCCTTACAACAGAGATAGAGCCAGGGGTTCTGCCTATCATGTCCTTAGCCTCGTTGCCAACGGCTCTAACTATGCGTGGTATAGACTTTTCGTCTACAGCGACAACAGACGGCTCTCTTATAACAATGCCTTTACCCTTAACAAATACAAGGGTGTTAGCAGTACCTAAATCAATTCCTATATCTTGCGAAAAAAACATTTCGCTCTCTCCTTCCTAAGTGCAAATAGTATACCAAACAGGGTAAATTCTTTCAAGTCAAAGCAGCCTAAATGATGGCTTTGGCAGAGTGCCTATAGACCTAATAGAATCTGCCTTGCAAAATCAGGAACATCAGTAATAATACCATCACACCCTAAACTGATAAGTGTTTGGATAACGTGCTTTGAGTTACAAGTCCAGGCATTAACAATAAAGCCTTTTTCATGTGCAGTTTGAATATATTCCTCGTCTATGTAAAAATATACGGGGTGAAGTGCATTGCACTTAAGATGCTCGGCAAATGAAAAGGGGTCGTCAAATATCTCGTCAATCTTTTCGCTGTTAGGGTCATAAAGAAGACCTGTAGGAACTAGGGGAGAAAGCCTTTTAGACTCTATTAGCACTTCATCACTAAAGCTTGAAATAAGAAGATTATCAAGAATACCAAACTCCTTAGCCATTTCAAGTGTTTTGCCCACCACAGCAAGATTTTTATCAAGCGGCGGCTTAATTTCTATATTGATAACGTCAAGCCCTTTCGCCGTTTCATAAAGCTCTTTAAGAGTAGGAATTTTTTCACCCGCAAATTCATCGCTAAAATATGAGCCAAAATCAAATGAGCGCAGCTCATCTAAGGTCATATCCTTTATATAGCCAGTGCCGTTTGAGGTTTCGTCAATATTATGGTCGTGGCAAATAACTGCATGCCCGTCCTTAGTCAAGTGTACATCACATTCAAACCCGTCACACTTCATTTCTCGTGCAAGGCTGAATGCCGCTACTGTGTTTTGAGGCGCCTGCTTACTTGCGCCTCTATGAGCAATTATTTTTGCCATATTCTTCACCCTTTATATATTCTTTTATAATTTATCAGTATTTGAAAGCAGTTTATCGCCTTTATATTCTATATTTGTAATAGAGAATGCGCTTTTTAATTGGTGGCGCATTATATCAAAACCTTTTTCGCCGCCGCGCCCTGCTGTGGCAAGAAAGAGTGCTATGCGCCGCTTTTTTATTTTTTGCGTTTTTTCGTTTTTATAGAAGCTTTCATAGTATGGCTGTAATCTGTCTATCAGCGCCTTTAAGGGAGCAGGAAAAGAAAAATTGTATATTGGTGAGGCTATAACGATAATATCAGCCGTTTCAAATAAAACGAAAAAGTCTTCAAGGTCAGAAAACACACATCTTTCATTCTCTTTGCAAAATCTGCACCCATTGCATGGCGTTGGGTTTTCTTTATAAGCATTATATCTTATTATATCAGCGTTTTTATAATCACGTAAAAAGTCATCTAAAAGGGCTTTCGTATAGCCGTTTTCATTAGAAAATCCTTCTATACAAAGCACCTTAGGTGCTTTGTTATGTTTCCACATTGTTTTTGCAGTATGAGCAGACAAGATTGTCACCACTTTCAAAAAATAGGGCGGGCAAATAATCCTCGGTACTCGTTATACACTCTTTATGTCCACAGTAAAATCCGTGTGTAGACTTTACTTCATCTGGTTTCGCTATTCTCCCTGCACGATTTCTAAACATTCTATAGATAAATGTCATAATGGAAAGCACATCATATTCCAGCTGCTCAAAATATTTTGCCCTATCATCAAAATCAACAAAAACAGGAAGTTCCTCGCTGCGTGGAAAAGGGTGGAGGATTGAAAGCGTAGCCTTAGCGGAAAGCAAAAGCCTTGCATCAAGAGTGCATCTATCTAAAGCCGTTTTATAGTCTTTATCATCTGTAAAATTTTCTTTTGAAACGGGGGTCATATAAAGTACATCAACATCTTCTATCATTTCGTCAAGTGAGTGAAAGTGTTCATATTCTTTGCCGCTTTCTGAAATTAAAGACATTAATTCGCTTGATATTTCCGCATTTTTAGCATCACAAAAGGCAAAGCTGTTGCCGTTGTATATAGAAAGAACTTTTACAAGTGCCTTGACTTCACCTTTGCTATACACATCACCGCAAAAACCTATTTTCATGTTTGAAACATGGTTTTGAGTATACCAAATGGTGGCTACATCTCTTAAAGTGTCGCACGGCAAGTCAAAAGAAAGGTCACCAGCGTTGATAATTGGCAATGTAGAGTAAAGTGAGGCGGCAAGAGCGGCACCTTTTAAGTGGTGGCTTATAGCAATAATATCGCCTCTTGAACAAGCAGTAAGAACAGAATCTTTTAAGTTTTCGTTATCTTTTAGCTTAAAGGGGAGGGCAAAACCGCCAAGCCTTGCCATTGCGGCAGCATAAGAAGACTGCTTGTTTCTATTTTCATTATCAAAAACAAAAACGAGTGTTTTTCCTGTACATTCGCCCGTAAACATATTTGTGTTATCTTTTATAGAGCCTAAAAGCCGAAGTGTTTCCATAAGCTCGTTTCGAGATAAATCAGAAATGTCAAGAATTTTAGAATAATTCAAAAAAAGCCCTCCTTTTATACTATAACGATAAAGTGTTGCCTTTTTTAAGTGCTATAGCTTACCTTTTTTTATTTAGTAAAAGTGATTAAATAAACTGCACTTTTATTTATAGGTTTGCCTTTTCTTTGTCAGCGTATAATACAAATCTATCGCTTACCGTTTCGAGAAAACCGTCAGAGTGGAATACTACACGGTGGCGGTACGTAAGTGTTTCCCCCTTTGGTATTTCAATAGCCCCGTTAAAAAACAAGTTATTAGCGGCAAAAAGCCCATAATTTCTAATGTGCCAAGTCGTTGGATATCTTAAGTTTAACTCACTATCAAACACCGCTATGCCATATTCATTACCATCAATAACACCGCTGTAATCGCACCAATGGGCGGGTCTGCCCCAGCATTCACGCTCGCCCTCTCCGCCGTAGGAGTTTATCATTTTTCCGCCATTTGTGACCTTTAGATTTTCATTCATACGTATTCCTAAAGGCCCTGCTTCTTTCGTGGCACCAAAAGTTATATCACTGTACGAGGCCGTAAAAACAACCTCTATATCCACATATCTGCAGTTTTCTGATTGATTGTAAAATGTAAATGTTCTGCTCTCGTCAATAATATTTTCAGAAGACTTTGTTTTCCATATATTATGTGCCGTAAAGCTGCTAAAAGCACTGCCAGAAACAATGTTTTCAAGTTTTTTGTGAACCTCAATACCCTCGCCTTTAGGCTCGTTCCAAAAATCATAGCCGTTTACGTCACCAACAGCTATAATAAGAGAACGCTGGTGAGGATGTTCTTTCGATGCTAAATCAAGCCGAGTATAGCCAACATCATTTTTGCCAAGTATAGGACCTAAAAACGGTTTTGCAAATTCATCTGAATATACATAAGATGAAAACTTTTTATCTTTAATAAAAATATCAAGAGAGCATGCTTTTTCATTTACTACAATTTCAGTGCACTCAGAAACGGGATTATCTGAAAGGGTTAAATCAAGTTCCTCTCCCTTTTTTGCTGTTACAATTATTATGGCGCCGCCTTTTGTAGACTGAGCAGGAAAAACCCTGCCATCATCACAAACAGCACTTTTTACGGTGTTTGGCACTTTTTGCACAGTGTCTGCAAAAAGTGGTTCTTCTATACAGTTTCTGTTAATATCAATACTGACCTTCATTTATATATCTCCTTTACCGTTTAAATAAATGTTTGGCAGTTTTGTAAGATGTGGCACACTCTGTTTCAAATTCTCCCGGAGAGAAAACACATTCAACACTAACTCTGCCAGAGTAGGGCGTTGCTTTAAGTTCCTTAGCAAAATTTTCAAGATAATCATTTTCGCCTTTACCGGGTGGTTTTCTGTCCGATTCACTTATGTGGATGTGACGTAAAAGAGAAGCAGAGTCTGACAGTACAGACAATGGCTCGTTTTCAACGTACATATGATATGAGTCTGCAAGTAAAAATACGCCAGGCAAATTAAGCTCTTTTAAAAAGTCAAACCCCTCACTTACTTTGTTAATGCAGTTTGTTTCCTCTGAGCGCAGCGGTTCTAAGGCTATTTTTATTCCATACTCTAAATAGCAGTCACTGCATATTTTAAGAAAGGAAGTAAGAGGCGAAAGCCTTTCACTTTCCTTTGTGCCCTCTGGAATTTCTCGTGCCTTACCGCTGCCAAGAATAATGTATTCAGTTTTTAGTAAAGCAGCCTTTCGCATTACGTCACTTACATATTCTCTTAAAATAGAGTCTTTTGTACTAAAAAGGGCAAGTGACGGCGGAACAAAGCTATTGCAAGCTTCAATAACCATGCCGCTGTCTGCGGCAGCGGCAATCTCTTTTTCTGTAAGCTCTGTAAGCGTTCCAACGGTAGCTTCAGCAAAGTCAAAGCCTGTGTTAATTATAAAGTTATATCCTTTTATAAAAGCATCATAAATATAAGCCTTTTCGCCCCCAGTTTGCGGCATGAATGATGCCCCTGGTATGCAGCAGCCTATTTTATACATTGTATCATCCCGTTATGTTTAAATACTTTAAAACGTTATCGTCTATATATTAATTCAGGTGCGGGCAAAGCCCGCACTGAACTAATAGTTTTAAGGCTATTTATATTTTGGCAGCCAGTCGCCATGAGTTTCAATAAGCTCGTCACAAAGTTTTATAGTGTCATCTATAGATAGCTCGCTTGAGCAAAGCGGGTCAAGCATTGCCGCTTGATAGATATAATCTTTTTTCTGAGTTACAGCAGCTTCAATAGTTAGAAGATGAACGTTTATCATGGTCATATTCATTGCTGCGAGCTGCACAGGCAAGGCGCCTTGTATGCACGGCTGAATGCCATATCTGTTTACAAGACAGGCAACTTCAACACAAGCCTCACGAGGCAAATTGTCTATAAGACCATTGTTTATAACGTTTCCGCCAATTTTATACGCTTCATCAGTTGTTATAGCATTCATTATTGAAGAGGCATATTCGTTAGTCTTACGATGTGCAACATCGTCATTAAGATATTTTTCTCTTGCTTTGTTCCATCTAGCAATCTGCCCTATACAGCGGCGTGGATATTCATCAAGCGGAATATTATAACGCTCGATAAGTTCAGGATAGTTACTTTTAATAAAGAAGTTGTTATACTCTGCGTTATGTTCGCTTGACTCTGTGCAGTAGTATCCAAAACGGCGAATATATTCGTACCTTACAAGGTCGTGGTGGTCTGTAACGCCGCTTTCAAGAACTTCAATTGCTCTTTTGCGTATTTCGGGGTAAAGGTCTGTTCCGTCATTGTCATAAACCTCAAGCAGCCAGCCCATATGGTTAATGCCAGCTATTTTTTCCTTAAAGGGCATTTCATACTCAATGTCAAGATTATCAAGCAGTCCTCTTGTGCAGCCTTGCACAGAGTGGCAAAGCCCAATTGTATTAACGCCTGTGTATCTTTGCATAAAGCCTGCAAGCTGCGCCATGGGGTTAGTATAATTTAAAAACCATGCATCAGGGCAAACTTCTTCCATGTCATTAGCAAAGTCACTGAGTACAGGAATTGTGCGAAGCGCTCTAAATATGCCGCCTATACTGTTAGAGTCTGCAATAGTTTGGCGGATTCCATATTTTTTTGGAACTTCAAAGTCAATGATAGTGCAAGGGTCATATAGCCCAACCTGAATAGCATTTACTACGAACACAGCGCCCCTTAAAGCATCCTTGCGGTTTTCTACACCAAGGAACTTTTCAATTTTTGCCCTGCTTTCGTTGATGTTGCGGTTGAGTGCGCATACCATTATGTATGACTCCTCAAGACGCTGAGCGTCAATATCATAAAGAGCTATAGTACACTCTCTTAATGACTCTGTTAGCATAACATCTCCCAACACGCTTTTTGCGAATACCGTGCTTCCTGCACCCATGAATGTGATTTTCATAAATTAACCTCCGTTTTTTTCTTTTATGTAATTGTAATTTTGTCTAACTAATCAATAAACTTTCCATAATGCAAAGGTTCAAGCAAAGATTCAAGCACCTTTATGGAAGCGCCCGCTATGTCTTTTAATTGTTTTTGAGAAAACATATCACGGACAAAATCAGAAACGCTTGAAAGGAAAAACTGAGCAGGCGGTTCTCCCGTAGGCGTCATTACCACACTATCGCCTTGGAACGAAAAGCGTAAAACCCGCCTTGCTAAAGACTCTATAGGTCTTATCCATACCTCAAGCGTGTAATTGTCAAGCCAATATGCAGCAGCTGCCGCCGTATAGGGCGAGCCTGCAAGAACTATAGGAGTAAACCTGTATTTGCCATCAAGCCCACAAGAAATTGTGTTTACCTCATCCTTTTCCTGCCATGTGAACATAAGCTCATTTTCATTTATAGAAAAGTCAAAACTAACATTATTAATGTTCCCTGCTCTATTTTTAGACATATAAACATCAGCACTGCTTAAAACACTAAGAGGGGAACCGATTGTATTTAGAATTAAATCGTTTTTAAATTTAATGGTTCGCCCTGTAATTATATCCTCAAGAGGGCTGCGCCTTTCTGATAAGGGAACAATGTCTAAAGGCCTGTTTTTAACAAATTCTTTATATTCCGGGCTTGATTTTACAGAAGTATCTGCTTTAATAAAGCCCTCTGCCTTTAGTATGTCAAAGGCGCTCCAAATAGTCTCTACATCAACAGAGCAGGAGGTAAATACTATAACAGCATCCTTATCCTCTAATACAACTCCAAGCTGGCTGTACATACCGTCTGCGCGGTATTCATTTTCGTTTTCAGTCCAAATGCAGTACCCATAACCTTTTTCTCTTATAGGCGTGCCTTTTATAGCAGCTTGATTTAGCGTTGCTTTTTTTGCCCAGTCTTTCGGTATAACCTGATTTTTACCGAATTTACCTTCATTTAAATAGCATAGCATTATTTTTGCAAGGTCTTCCGTTTTAAGAAATATGCCCCAGCCGCCGGCTTCAATTCCGTCATGGTCTGTTTCCCAAAATGGTTTTTCAATTCCAAGCGGCAGAAATAGGCGCTCATAAAGAAAATCTGTAACACTAATACCCGTAACACGGTGCAGTATAGCGCAAAGCACATATATGTTTTCATTTACATATTCAAACTTTTCGCCCGGCTCAGAAATCCATTTAGCATCTGTAAAGTGCTTCATCCAGTCTTTATCAGTCTTACTTAATAAATAGCTTGGCTGTTTTCCTGAGGTCATCGTTAAAAGGTGGCGAACTTCAAGCTTTTCAAGCTTTTCGTCTCTCTTTTTCGGTGAAAATTCAGGGAATATATCAACAAACCTTGTTTCAAGCTTTATGTATCCCTCATCTATAGCAAAGCCAATTGCCGTTGCCGTAATGGTTTTGCTTACTGAATACATAACATGTGGAATATCTTTTGAAAAAGGTTCTCTATAACACTCTGCCGCAACTTTACCGTGCCGCACAACCATAAGGCTGTGGTATAGCACATTTTTTTCTTCTAAGTATTTAAGAGTTTTTATGAAAGCCTCAGAGGATACTCCTGCACTTTCAGGCGTTCTTGCTCTTGTTAAACGCATGTTTTTTGATAGCATACTGTCATCTCCCTTGTTTTTTATAAGGAATGCAATATATTACTATAAGAATACCATAAAAAAACCCATAAGTAAACCAGAATAAGCAAAAAATAAAAAACGGCAGCGGATTTTTCGCTGCCATAAAAATATAGTTAAAAGTTCTTTTATACGTTTTATTTTATTAGTTTTACTTTGTTTTAGATAGACGAGGTTAAAATTGAGAGTGCCTCGTCAATTTCCTCATATGATATGTTCAAAGCGGGTAAAAGGCGAATTTTGTTTTTAGCAGTAAGTACAAGCAGACCATTTTCTATGCATTTTGACACGGCAGACTTTACATCTCCCTCTATTTCAAGCCCGAGCATAAGCCCCTTGCCGCTTACGCTTTTAACTTTACTAAATTTCTTTACAGCAGAACTAATATATTCACCTTTGGCTGTAATTTCTAAAAGCAAGGCATCATCTATTCTTTCTACAATAGATGCCGCTCCAGCACAAGTTATAGGGTTTGCGCCATAAGTAGAGCCGTGTGTGCCTGCTGTGAGAGAGTTTTCAAATTTTTCTGAGAAAAGCGCTGCGCCTATCGGCAGACCGCCGCCAAGCCCTTTTGCTGTAGTTACAATATCGGGGTTTAGGTTATAGTGCATATATGAAAAGTATTTGCCTGTTCTGCCGTTTCCTGTTTGCACTTCATCAATTATAAGCGGAATATCAAAACTTGCTGAAAGCTCTTTTATTGTTTCTATCAGTTCATAAGATAAAGGCAAAACTCCGCCTTCACCTTGAATTATCTCTATCATTATTGCGGCACATTTGTTGTTTTTTACAAGGTATTTTATATTGTCTGTGTTATCTGTATCGGCATATAAAAAACCTTTTGTAAATGGAGAAAAGTCTTTGTGATATTCTGTTTGACCTGTTGCAGAAAGTGTCGTTATTGTTCTGCCGTGAAAGCTGTTTTTAAGTGTAATTATATTATAAAAACCCTCACCGTTTTTTTGAAGTGAGAATCTTCTTGCGGCTTTTATAGCACATTCATTAGCCTCTGCACCAGAGTTTGAGAAAAATGCTTTACTCATACCAGACTTTTCACAAAGCAGCCTTGAAAGGTGTGCCGCAGGCTCTGTGTAAAACAGGTTTGAAGTGTGCTGAAGCCTTTCTGCCTGCCCTGTTACAGCCTTTACCCAAAGCTTGTCACAAAAGCCAAAAGCGTTTACGCCTATACCGCTTGTAAGGTCAATATATCTTTTACCATTTTCATCAAAAGCTATACTCTTCTCGCCTTTAACAAGGCATATGGGAAACCGACCATATGTATTTATTATATATTCATCAGTTATTTTTTTTGTATTCAAAACTACACCTCAAATAAACATTGTTCCGATACCCTCATCGGTAAGGATTTCAATAAGAATTGCGTGCGGCACTCTGCCGTCTATTATGGCAACCTTTTTAACACCGTTTTTAATGGCAGTGATACAGCAGTCAATTTTAGGAATCATGCCGCCTGAAATAATACCTTTTGATATAAGTTTATCTGCATCATTAACTTTTATTTCAGGTATTAGGGAGTTTTCATCGTCTTTGTCACTTAGTATCCCTCTTGTATCAGTCATTGAAATAAGGCTTTCTGCCTTTAGTGCCTCTGCAATTTTTGCCGCTGCTGTATCGGCGTTTATGTTATAAATGTTCCCTTTATTGTCACAGCCTATTGTGGCAATTATCGGGATATAACCTTTTTCTAATAAATCTGTAATAGGGGCGGTAGAAATTTCCGTTATTTCACCCACAAAGCCAAGCCTTTCATCAAGCGTTTTAGCTTTTATCATATGACCGTCTGCACCAGACAGACCAATAGCACTGCCGCCTATGCTTTGAACGGAGTTTACAAGCCCTTTATTGATTTTGCCAGACAGCACCATTTGCACTATCTGTGCTGTTTCGGCATCTGTAACACGAAGTCCGTCTATAAATTCCGTCTTTTTACCAGCAGTAGACAGCGCCTTTGTTATTTCTGGTCCGCCGCCGTGAACGAGTACAACTTTAACACCAATAAGAGAGAGCAAAACAATGTCACGCATAACAGACTTTTTCAGATTTTCATTTTGCATTGCACTGCCGCCATATTTAATAACCACTATTTTGTTATTATATTTTTGAATATAGGGCAAAGCTTGCACAAGAATATCTGCCCTTTGCTCGTTTGAGAGCCGCATATTATCACCGCTTTTAATTTTAATGTTATGTTAGAAAATTTATATTAAACTATGTTCTATAATCGCCGTTAATTTTAACGTAATCATACGTTAAGTCGCACCCATAGGCTGTGGCAGAGTGATTTCCAGAATTAAGATTTACAAGAATCTGTATTTCGTCTTTTCTGAGAATATCTTTCGCTAAGACCTCTGAAAAGTCTATGCCACTGCCATTTTTGCACACCATTATTTCGCCTTTTGCAGATTTGAAACAGACATCAATTTTTGTTACATCAATATTAGCGCCAGCATAGCCTGCCGCACAAAGTATTCTGCCCCAGTTGGCATCTTCTCCGAACATTGCCGCCTTTACTAAAGATGAGCAGATAATTGCCTTGGAAACAAGCCTTGCATCACTTAATAAATGTGCATTTGAAACGGTGCATTCTAAAAGTTTTGTTGCACCCTCACCGTCACTCGCTATCATTTTGCAAAGCTGGTTTGTAACCTTTCCTAAAGCTGAACGGAATTTGTCAAAATCTTCTCCCTCACAAACAATTTCCGTATTACCTGCAAGGCCGTTAGCAAGAATGCTCACCATATCATTAGTAGAGGTGTCGCCGTCAACACTTATCATATTAAAAGAGTTTTCGGCATCAAAAGAGAGGGCTTTTTTAAGCATTTTAGGGGAGATTGAAACATCTGTTGTAATAAAACAAAGCATAGTAGCCATGTTAGGGTGAATCATGCCAGAGCCTTTTGCAATGCCGCCAAGAGAGCATTTTTTGCCGCCAAGTGTGAAAGATACTGCATATTCCTTTACTTTTAAATCTGTAGTCATAATAGCCTTTGCGGCAGGAGTTCCGTCTGTGCTTAAGTTTTGTACCAATATAGGAACACCATTTTTAATAGGCTCAATATTAAGTTTTTGACCTATAACACCAGTAGAGGCAACTATAACATCAAAGGGGCTAATATTAAGGGCATTTGCTGTAAACTCGCACATCAATTCTGACTTGAAAACGCCGTCACTATTACAGGTATTAGCGTTTCCGCTGTTGCAGATGATAGCTTTTGCATAGCCGTCTGCTATGTTTTTTTCTGTAACAATTAAAGGGGCGCCTTTAACAAGGTTTTGAGTGTAAACAGAGGCGGCAGCACAGCGTTTTTCGCTATAAATTAAAGCTAAATCCTCTTTCGTTTTATTTTTTCTTATGCCGCAGTGTATACCGCTTGCAAGAAAACCTTTTGCGGCGCATACACCGCCAGAGACTACTTCCATAATTTTTCCCCTTTCATTCTATAATACAAGTGAGTGCAAAGGGTCAAGCCCAAAAACAATGTTCATACACTCCACCGCTGCTCCTGAAGCGCCTTTTCCAAGATTGTCAAACACGGCAGATAAAGTAATTCTATCCTCATTGCCGTTTACAGTAACTGCCATGCAGTCTTTACCTGAGAGCATATTAGCTGATATAAACCCGTTTTCATATAGGTCGTCACTATAATAAATAATTTCGCTATTATACTTTTCCTTATAAAGTTTCTTTATCGTGTCTATATTAGCTTTGTTTATTAAGTCTGTCTTAAAAAGGCTTACGGTAACGAGCATGCCGCTATAGAAATCAGAAACAATAGGAAGAAATACAGGTGCCGTTTTAAGGGCATTTATAGCTGTTATTTCCTTTAAGTGTTTGTGGTTTTGAGCGGGGGCATATTGCCGTGGGGCATTTAGTAAAAAGGCTCTATTTTTATCCTCGTAATGCGCAATCATCGCATTGCCGCCGCCGCTGTAGCCAGTTAGCGAAACGCACGTGAGGGCAGTGTCCTTTTTTATTATGCCGCTGTCAATAAGCGGCTTTACTAACACTGTAAATCCACTTGCATGGCAGCCGGGAACAGAAATGCGCTTTGCTTTTCTTATGTTTTCAAAGCCGTTTTCAAATACCTCTGGCAAACCGTATTCCCATCCGCTTAGTGTTCTGTGAGCTGTTGAAGCGTCAATAATCACTGTGTTTGGATTTTCTGCAATACTAACGGCTCTTCTTGCCGCATCGTCTGGCAGGCATAAAAAGGTTAAGTCACTTGCATTTATAGCGTCTTTTCTTCTGTTTTCATCTTTTCTAAACTTTTCTGAGAGTGTTATTATTTCAATATCATCTCTTTTTGATAGCCTTTCATATATCCTAAGCCCTGTTGTTCCAGCTTTGCCATCTATGAATACTTTTTTCATAAAACCTCATCTTTTCACGCAAATAGCGGTTATTTATTCATATTTGCTGATAAATATACAGTTTTTATACAACAATGTCAAGTGTTTTATGAAAATAAAAAATCCGCCTTGGAAAACTCCAAAACGGATTTCTAAAATACGTATAAATTTATGCTACGGTTTCTGCAGTAAATTCATCATCAAGGCAAGAGCAGGAAACATAATTTTCCTCGTCATATCCTATGTGGGCGTCACGAGCTTTAATTTTTTGAAGAATAACATAAACTGCTGCGGCTGCACCTGCTATTGCAGTGATAACAGCAACAAATTTGAGAATTTTTTTCATCCGAAACAAACCTCCTATTTTTTTAACTGTATGTATTATAACTGTAAAAATATTAAAAGTCAAACATATTTTTTTAATATTTGACTGTCATATCCATCTGATTTATAATGTGAGTATATTAAATATAAAAGAAAAGAGAGGGTGCGTTTTGCACCGCTAACATAAAATGAATGTTTTAACCATAATTGAATTAAAGAAACAAGGTCTTGAGCTTTCAGAAAATCAGATAAGCTATATGGTAAGCGGCTATGTAAAAGGAGAGGTGCCAGACTATCAAATGGCAGCATTTTTAATGGCTGTTTGCCTTAAAGGTATGAGTAGCAGTGAAACTGCTTTGCTAACAAAGGCTATGCTTTTGTCTGGCGGCACTACTGATTTATCAAGCTTTGGCGCACTTTCTGTAGACAAGCACTCAACAGGGGGAGTGGGCGATAAAACCACTTTAATTATAGTGCCTATTGTATCGTCCCTTGGTGCAGTTGTAGCGAAAATGTCAGGCAGGGGACTTGGTCACACGGGCGGAACTATTGATAAGCTTGAATCTATTAGGGGGTTTTGTGCAAGTCTTTCAAAAGAGCAGTTTTTCTCACAGGTTAAAAAGATTGGCGCTGCCGTTATAGGGCAAACGGGAAGCCTTGTGCCTGCTGATAAAATGATATATGCACTAAGAGATATAACTGCCACTGTGGACAGTATTCCGCTTATAGCATCAAGCATTATGAGTAAAAAGCTTGCAGGTGGTGCTAAAAACATTGTTCTTGATGTGAAGTATGGAAGCGGTGCGTTTATGAAAACACGAGAAAATGCAGAAAAACTTTCAAATGAAATGAAAAGCATTGGCGAAGCGTTTAATAAAAACGTGTCTGTGCTTATAACTGATATGAGTTGTCCTTTAGGTTATGCTGTTGGAAACTCGCTTGAAGTTATAGAGGCAGTGCAGGTATTAAAAGGGGAAAGTCATGGAAAGCTCAGAGATTTATGCGTTGATTTAGCATCTCATATGTTAATGCTTTCGTTCGGGTGGAGCGAAAAAGAGGCAGTACAAAAGGTGAATGAGGAGATTGACAGCGGCAGAGCATTTTTACAGATGAAAAGATGGGTTAAAGCGCAAGGCGGCGATATAAAAATGCTTGAAAATACAGATTTATTTGAAAAGGCACCTTTTATTTATGAAATAAAATCTAAAAAAAGCGGCTTTATAAAACAAATTGATGCAGAAAAAATAGGGCTTTCTTCATCAGTGCTTGGAGCGGGCAGAAAGCAAAAGGGTGACGCTATTGATATGGCAGCTGGTATAGTTCTTAAAATCAAGGTTTGTGACTATGTAAAAAAAGGTGATACTCTTGCGGCACTTCACACTTCTAACGAGCATTTGATAAAAGAGGCGGAAAAGCTTTTTAATGAGGCTATATCAATTTCTTCAACTTCTGTTTGAAAGTTCTAAAAACGCTTGACAGTTATCTTTACTATATGTATAATTACAAAGTGCGTGAGCGCTGATGTAGCTCAGCAGGTAGAGCACATCCTTGGTAAGGATGAGGTCCCGGGTTCGAATCCCGACATCAGCTCCAAAACGACAGCGTCTTTTTGCTCTTGTAGTCAGAAAGGCGCTTTTTTAATATTGCTTAAGTTTTATAATTCTCACCTTTTAGGTATTTAATTTTTTTAATTAGTATGGTATAATTAATCGTAAATAATAGGAAAGTCTTGCATTTTTAATATAAGATGTGTTTTCGGCTTTTGTGAAAGGGTATATCCATTTATGGCAAAAATCATATCTATTGTAAATCAAAAGGGCGGAGTAGGCAAAACAACAACAGCGGTAAATTTATCTGCTTGTGTTGGTGCGCTTGGCAAACGTGTGCTGCTTGTAGACATTGACCCGCAAGGCAATTCAACAAGCGGTTATGGCATATCAAAAAGGGGCATACAGCTAACGTCTTACGATATGCTTATTAACTTTGCACCTGCAGAGAAAGTTGTTATGAAAACAGAGTTTCCTGGTGTAGACATTATCCCGTCTAATATAAATCTTGCAGGGGCAGAGCTTGATATGGCAGACATGCAAAATAGGGAGTCACTTCTTAAAAATGCGATTGCAAAAATATCAGAAGAGTATGACTATGTATTTTTTGACTGTCCGCCGTCATTAGGGCTTATAACGCTCAATGCTCTTACCGCATCTGGCAGTTTTATAGTGCCTATTCAATGTGAATTTTACGCACTTGAGGGTCTATCACAGCTTATGGCAACGGTGCGTAAAATAAAGCGTCTTTATAACCCGCTTATAGATTTAGAGGGTGTTCTTCTTACGATGTATGACGGTAGGCTAAACCTTACACAGCAAGTTGTAACAGAGGTTAAAAGCTTTTTCCCTGGTAAAGTTTATTCAGTGGCAATACCAAGAAATGTTCGGCTTTCAGAGGCGCCGAGCTTTGGGCAGCCCGTTATTTATTACGATAAGGTTTCAAGAGGCGCTGCAGCGTATATGGAGCTTGCAAAAGAGCTAATAGCAGGGCAAAATGAAGGCGCTGCCTTAACAAATCGAAAGGAATGGGATACTAATGGCAGCTAAGAGAAAGGGCGGGCTTGGCAAGGGCTATGGCAGCATTTTTTTAGATAATGCTGTAGAGCAGCTTGAGGGCGGCACAGGTGCTGTAAATCTTGGCATTAACGAGATTGAGCCAAATAGGGCACAGCCGAGGAAAGTTTTTGATGATAACACACTGTTTGAGCTTTGTGAAAGCATAAAACAGCACGGGATAATACAGCCGCTTTTAGTAAGGCCAATTCCTAACGGCGGGTACCAAATAGTAGCAGGTGAAAGGCGCTGGCGTGCGGCAAGAATGGCTGGTCTTTCGGAAGTTCCCGTTGTTATACGTGAGCTGGATGACGAAAAGACGGCACAGTATGCACTTGTAGAAAACTTGCAAAGGGAGGACCTAAACCCTGTTGAAGAAGCAATGGGCTACAAAAGGCTTACTACAGAGTACTCATACACACAGGAAGAGGTGGCAAACTTATTAGGTAAATCACGCTCTGCTGTAGCAAACTCAATAAGGCTATTATCTTTACCGAGTGAAGTTTTAGAAATGCTTGAAAAGGGCAAACTTACAACGGGGCACGCAAAAGCACTCCTTTCAATAACAGATGAAAAAGTGCTTGTTAAAACCGCACACCTTATAATAAAAAACAATGTGTCAGTAAGAGAGGCGGAAAGGCTTGTAAGAGACTTAGAAAAGTCTCCTGCTGCTGTGAGAGTAAGACGGAGGAACCCTTATTATGATGAAGTGGAGTTTGCGCTGTCAGAATCTTTAGGCAGAAGTGTAAAGCTTACAAAATCAGCAAAAAAGGGAACGCTACAGATAGAGTTTTTTGATGATGATGATTTAAATCGTTTAATTAAGATTTTTGAAAATGATAATAATTAAAAACAGGAGAATATAAATGATTGATATTAAGTTTTTAAGAGAAAATCCTGAAATCGTAAAACAAAATATGCGTGACAAGTTTCAGGAAAACAGGCTTCATCTTGTTGACGACGTGATAAAGCTTGACAAAGAAAGCAGAGCCGCAAAAGGCGAGGCAGACCTAGTAAGAAGCGAGCGAAACAAGGTGTCTAAGCAAATTGGCGGACTTATGGCACAAGGGAAAAGGGACGAGGCAGAAAAGGCAAAGGAAAAGGCAACAGAATTTTCAAAGCGCCTTGTGGAGCTTGAAGCCCGTGAAACAGAGCTTTCGGAAAAAGTATTAAATATTATGATGCAAATTCCAAATATTATTGACGAAACAGTACCGCTTGGCAAAGATGATAGCGAAAATGTTGAGGTAGAGCGCTTTTTAGAGCCTAAGGTGCCAGAGTTTGAGGTACCGTATCATACGGATATTATGGAGTCGTTTGCAGGCATTGACCTTGATGCAGCAAGAAGAGTTGCAGGCAGTGGTTTTTACTATTTGTTAGGAGACATAGCAAGGCTGCATTCTGCTATAATTTCTTATGCAAGAGATTTTATGATAGACAAAGGTTTTACCTACTGCATACCTCCTTATATGATAAGAAGTAATGTTGTTACAGGGGTTATGAGTTTTGCAGAAATGGACGCTATGATGTACAAGGTTGAGGGTGAGGACCTTTACCTTATCGGCACGAGTGAACACTCTATGATAGGAAAGTTTATTGACCAAATCCTGCCAGAGGAAAGTTTGCCGCTCACACTTACGAGTTATTCTCCCTGCTTTAGAAAAGAAAAGGGCGCACACGGTATTGAGGAAAGAGGAGTTTATAGAATCCACCAATTTGAAAAACAAGAGATGATAGTAGTTTGCAAACCAGAGGATAGTAAAATGTGGTTTGATAAGCTTTGGCAGAACGCCGTTGACTTCTTTTTAACGCTTGACATTCCTGTTAGAACGCTTGAATGCTGCTCTGGTGACCTTGCAGACCTTAAAGTTAAATCTGTTGATGTTGAGGCGTGGTCGCCAAGACAGCAAAAGTATTTCGAGGTTGGCAGCTGCTCTAATTTAGGTGACGCGCAAGCAAGACGGCTTAAAATTCGTGTAGACGGTGAAGACGGCAGATACTTTGCACACACGCTAAACAACACTGTAGTAGCACCGCCAAGAATGCTAATAGCATTTTTAGAAAACAACCTTAATTCTGATGGCAGTGTTAGTATACCAAAAGCCCTAAGGTCTTATATGGGCGGGCTTGAGAAATTGGAAAAGAAGTAATTTATGAACGATAAAAAAGAAAACAGAAACAAAGATAGGGATATAATTTTTGGCAGAAATGCAGTAGCTGAAGCAATAAAAAGCGGCAGAGCCATAGACACCGTTTTAGTTGCAAAAGGCGCACATTCCGGCAGCATATCACAAATAATAGCAAAGGCTAAAGAAAAAGGCATTGTTATAAAAAATGTTGATAATAAAAAGCTTGATTTTCTCTCTTTACAGGGCGTTCATCAGGGAGTGGCGGCTTTTGCAGCCATTAAAGAGTATAGCAGTGTCAAGGATATTCTTCTTGCGGCAAAGGAGAAAGAAGAGCCGCCGTTTATTATAATTTGTGAAAAGATTGAAGACCCGCACAACCTTGGTGCTATTATAAGAACAGCTTATGCCGCAGGGGCGCATGGAATAATTGTTCCTGAAAGAAATTCAGCGCCGCTGTCTTTTGCGGTTAGCAAAGCCTCTGCTGGTGCTGCAGAGTATATGCCTGTAGCAAGAGTTAAAAATATAACGGTAACTCTCAAGTCACTAAAAGAAAAAGGGCTTTTTGCATATTGTGCAGATATGGACGGCGAACTTTATACAGAAACAGACCTAAAAGGTGCTATAGTTCTTGTTATTGGCTCAGAGGGGCAAGGTGTTAGCAGGCTTGTTAAAGAGAATTGCGATTTTATTGTAAAAATTCCTATGACGGGGAATATAAATTCACTCAACGCCTCTGTTGCAGCAGGAATTTTAATATATGAGGCTGTAAGGCAAAGGGGTACTAATAAATAAAGAAAGGGTGTACGGCTTGTCAAAGGATAACAAAGACGATTATACAAAAATATGGTCCTTAGAAGAAATAGATGCGCTGCTAAGTGATAGCGTAAGCACAAGCCCGCCTGAAAGTGCGTCGCCGCCGCAAGACAAGACGAGGATAATAAAAAACCCGAAAGACGCTATTTATAATCCTAGATTCTCACAAAGCGGTACGGGGCATAATATAAAAACAACGAAGGTAGAGCATTCGCCAACGGGCGATATAACCCCAATAGAAAGTAAATTGCCAGCAGACAAGTATAGAGAGCGGTTTATAAACAGACCTGTAAGAAACCTTGAAAAGACAGAAGATTATTCTGGTGAATTTGGAATAAACCCCGAAAAACCGATTGAAAAGCATGGTGTAATTAAAAGAAAATCACAATTCAAACATACGCAGGACCTTTCGCCGCTGCCTATTTTAGTTTCCCCTGAGGAAGTGTTACTAGAAGATGCAAGAGAGCAAAAGACAATGGTAAGGGGCATACTTGACGCAGACGAAAAGGAAAGGGAAATTAAGCAGAAAAAGCTTGAACATACCCTTAATCAAATAAAAATTGAGGGCTTTGACGATACAGCAGAGCCTGTACAAAAGACGAATGAGGCTCAAATAGAAAAGGAGCTTTATGAAAGGCGAAAAGAAAAGGCGAAAGAGTTTACAGTAAATAGAGGAATTTTGCCTGAAGCCGAAAATGACGAGAACAGTGATACGGGCGTTATATACTCAAAGCAATCTTTTGAAAAACAAACTCGTAAAGAGGTTTTTACATATGATAATGACGAGTTTAGGTTTGCAGATGATAAAAACAGGTTTACATATTCACTTAAAAAGAGGTATAAATCAGCTAAGACATCGCTTATTTTAGAGGTGTTCTCATTTTGTGTTTTGGCGCTTTTGTCCTTTATTCCATCTTTGGGGGAAGAAGTAACGTTTAAGCTTTTTGGCGGTAGTGAAAAAGTGTTTTTACTTGCAAGCATGGCAATTGCAGCCATTGGCATAGGGGCTGGAATGAAAACGATTAAAAAAGGGTTTTTACAAATTATACACCTTAAATTTGGCGCTGCCGCCTGTGCTTTATTGGTTGTAGCTGCTGTAACAATTCAGCTTTTACTGTTTTTTATAGCAAGTGGTGTTGTACTTAGCTCTATTCCGCTTTATTTAATTGTTGGCATAGGCGCACTTGTCTTTTATGAAGCTGGTGAGGTTTTAAGGTATAAACGCACACTTTCTAATTTTGAGTTTATTTCTGAAACGAATCCGCTATATTCTGTAGAAAGCATTTGCAAAGAGGACGAGGCTTTTGAAATTGGCAGGGGGCTTTTACTTGGCGAGCCAGACATTAAAGCATCATTTAAAACGCTTTTTCCAGAAAAGTTTATGGAGCTTTCTGTAAAACGTTTTATTTCAGATGAATTATCAACAAAACTTTTTCCTATTGTGCTAGTGCTGTCGGTAGTAACAGGCATAATAGCTGCAGTACTAAGCAGGGACTATAAAGAGGCTATTAGTACATTTACAGCAGTTTTATGTATAGGTATACCATCTTTAGCATATTTTTCAGATAATATGATTTTATCGGAAATTTCAGGAAGACTATTAGAAGACGGGGCGATGATTTCCGGTTATGAAGCGGCAGACGATTTTTTAAGCGCAAATGCCATAGCTTTAGACTCGTCAGAAGTTTTTGATACAACTAAGTGTAATATTTATGGCATTAAAACATTTCACGGAATGCGGATAGACGAAGCGATACTTCACACGGCAGCCATGTTGATTGAGGCAAAAGCGCCTCTTAGCGGTATTTTTGACAGTGTAATTCTTGGAAGACGAGAGCTGCTGCCACCCGTTGAAACGATAGCTTATGAGGACAAATTAGGGCTTTCTGCATGGATTCACAACAGGCGTGTACTGGTTGGAAATAGAGACTTACTTATAAACCACAATGTAAAGGCACCAAATAAAGACTTTGAGAAAAAGTATCTTAATGGAGAAAGGTACCCCCTTTACCTTGCTATTGAGGGGAAAATAGCCGCAATGTTTATTGTAAGCTATGAGGCAAACTCTGCACTTTCCCCACTTATACGAAACGTAGAAAGAAACGGAATTACCCTTTTGTTAAAAACTACAGATGCTAATATAACAGAGGAGTTTATAAGCTTGTCTTTGCGAATACCGCAAAGCGGAACGAAAGTTTTAAGCGCTGTTGCAGGCGAAATGCTTGATGAATGTAAGAACGAGGTTAAAAAAAGCTCACCCGCTCATGTTTTGCATGACGGCACAACATACTCTATGCTAAAGGCACTGTCTGCCGTTTTTTCACTTGACAAGTTCAAAAGTATAACAATGATTATGAACTCTGTAGGTTCTGCTATTGGTATTGCGTTTACGGCGGTTCTTGCGCTGTCCTCAGGGCTTATGCAGGCGGGACCGCTTAAGATAATATTTTATCAACTTTTTTGGTCAGTAATAACCGTGATTTTATTAAAAATAAAAAATAAGAAATAAATATTATTTATATATGAAAGGAACAGTAATATGAAACACAAAGATATTATTGAGAAACTGTCACTTGAGCAAAAAGCAGCGCTTTGCTCGGGCAAAGACTTTTGGCACCTTTATTCTGTACCAGAGGCAGGTTTGCCTGAAATAATGGTTACAGACGGACCTCATGGACTTAGGAAACAAGATAAGGAAAGGAAAGACACAAGCGTTAAAGGCGTCTTAGACGGTAGTTTTCCTGCTACGTGTTTCCCAGCTGCCGCTACAACATCTTGTTCTTGGGACACAGATATGATGTATGAAATGGGCGAGGCTCTTGGCGACGAATGTCTTAAAGAAAAAGTCTCTGTTCTTTTGGGGCCTGGAATAAATATTAAACGCTCACCGCTTTGCGGAAGAAACTTTGAGTATTTTTCAGAGGACCCATATCTTACGGGCGAAATGGGACTCGGCTTTATAAATGGTGTACAAAGTAAAGGTGTTGGCACCTCACTAAAACACTTTGCCGCTAACAATCAAGAAAGCAGACGTATGACGATTGACGCTATCGTTGATGAGCGTGCTTTAAGAGAAATTTATCTTACAGGTTTTGAAAGATGCATAAAAGACGGTAAGCCATGGACCGTAATGAACGCCTACAACCGTTTGAATGGTACGTACTGCTCTGAAAATGAATGGCTGCTTTCTGATGTTCTCCGCAAAGAGTGGGGTTATTACGGCGTTGTAGTAACAGATTGGGGTGCAGAGAATGATATGGTTCTTGGCATTAAATCTGGTCAAAATCTTGAAATGCCATCATCAGGCGGAATTAACCCTGCAAAAATAGTCGAGGCTGTGAAAAACGGCAATCTTTCAGAAGATATATTAAACGAGCGTGTAGATGAAGTTGTAGACCTTATTGTAAAATCTAAAGAAAGTTTTAAAGAGCATAATTTTGATATAGATAAGCACCATGCCCTTGCAAGAAAAATAGCGGCAAACTCTGTTGTGATGCTGAAAAACAAGGATGAAATCCTACCAATTGCAAATAGCAAAACAGTTGCCGTAATAGGACAAATGGCGAAAGAGCCGCGCTATCAAGGCGCTGGCAGCTCTTTAATTAGCCCTACAAAGCTTGACAACGCATTTGAGGAGCTTTCAAATCTTGGGTTTACCTGCTGCTATGCAAAGGGGTACGATAAAGCTATTGATACACCAAATCAAGATATGATTGACGAGGCGGTAAGGCTTGCAAATACCGCAGATGTTGCCGTTGTGTTTATTGGGCTTACAGAAGTTTATGAGTCAGAAGGGTTTGACAGGACGCACATAAACCTGCCGCCAGCTCACAATGCGCTTGTAAAAGCAGTTGCACAGGCAAACAAAAACACCGTTGTAGTCCTTTCGGGCGGCTCTGCTGTTACTATGCCGTGGCTTGACGATGTTAGAGGTGTTTTGCACGGATTTTTAGGCGGGCAGGCAGGCGGCGGCGCTATAGCTGATGTTTTGTCGGGCAAAGTAAACCCTTCAGGCAAGCTTTCAGAAACATATCCATTAGCGCTTGAAGATAACCCATCACACGAGTATTTTCCTGGTAAACAGCTTACTGTGGAATACAGAGAAAGCATTTACGTGGGCTATAGATATTATGATAAGGCATTAAAATCTGTTCTTTTCCCATTTGGATACGGTCTTTCGTACACTACATTTGAGTATAGCGGCATTGCCCTTGATAAAGCTGAAATGGACGATACAGATACACTAACAGTAAAGTTCACTATAACAAACACAGGAGAGGTTGACGGTGCAGAAGTAGCACAGGTATATGTAAGTTCACCAGAAAGCAAAATATTCAAGCCCGAAAAAGAGTTAAAGGGCTTTAAAAAGGTGTTTCTAAAAGCTGGGGAGTCGAAAGAGGTTTCGGTAGAGCTATCTAAAAGAGCGTTTGCCTATTACAATATAAACATACACGACTGGCACGTAGAAACGGGCGAGTATACCGTGCTAATTGGTGCTTCTTCACGTGATATTAAGCTTTCACAGGGAGTTAAAATAAACTCAACGGTAACGGCAGATGTGCCAGACTACAGCAGTACAGCGGCTGCGTATTATAGCGGAATAATAAAAGATTTGCCTGATAAGCAATTTACAGCACTGCTTGGCAGAGAGCTGCCAAAAGCAGAAAGGGACCCGTCACTTCCTATAGACATTAACTGCACGCTCGAAATGGCAGCTGATACAAAGCGTGGCGAGAAAATAAATAAGCTCATATCAAGTGTGATAAAAAGAATAGGCGGCGGCGGAGTAAATGAGGCAATGATGAGAGCGGCTGCTGTGCAAATGCCCATTCGCTGTTTCGTAACAATGAGTCTTGGCGTTTTTTCAGAGCCTATGGCACAAGCGCTTGTTGATATACTAAACGGCAAAAGCCTAGTAAAAGCAACGGGAGTGTTCATTAAACATTTACCAACAACGCTTAAAAAATTACCAGAGCTTATGAAAAGCTTATAAAAGTGACGAAAAGAGGAAAACATATGCCAAATAAAAATAAAATTCGCCTTGGTATTATTGGTGTAGGTAATATGGGTCAAAGCCATTTAAGATTTTATCTTGAGGGCGATTTGCCAGAAATTACGGTTACAGCTGTGGCAGATATTGACCCTGAAAGGCTTTTATGGGCAAAAGAGGAGTGCCCAGAAGTTTTAACCTTTGAAAGTGACGATGCACTTATAAAGTCGGGCGAGGTTGATGCTATAATAATTGCAACTCCTCACTACTCTCACCCCGAAATTGCAATAAAGGCGCTAAAGGCAGGTATTCATGTAATGTGTGAAAAGCCTGCGGGCGTATATACAAAACAAGTTAAAGAAATGAATGAGGTAGCAAAAGAATCAAATGCTATATTTGCTATAATGTTCAATCAGCGTACAAATTGCCTTTATAGAAAGGCGTATGAGCTGGTTCACGGCGGAGAATTTGGCGCTCTTAAAAGAGTTAATTGGATTATTACAGATTGGTTTCGCACACAGCGGTATTATGACTCTGGCGGCTGGCGTGCAACATGGAGCGGTGAGGGCGGCGGCGTGCTTTTAAACCAGTGTCCTCACAACCTTGATTTATGGCAATGGATATGCGGTATGCCTGTTAAGGTTTCTGCCGTATGCCATGAGGGAAAATGGCATGATATTGAGGTGGAAGACGATGTTATGATATATGCCGAGTATAAGAATGGCGCTACAGGCTCGTTTATAACAACAACTGGCGACTTTCCCGGAACTAACCGCTTAGAAATAACGCTTGACAGGGCAAAGCTTATATGCGAAAATAATACACTCACGGTAAGCGAGCTTGAAAAGAATACAACAGAGTTTTCAAAAACGTCGCATAATGGATTTGGCAGAATAAAATATAAAACTTATGAAATGGAGCTTGATGGAGAAAATCCACAGCATGTTGGTGTACTAAATGCCTTTGCTGCCGCTATTTTAAGAGGTGAGCCACTTGTAGCAAAAGGTGAAGAGGGCATTAACGGACTTACTATTTCAAATGCTGCATTTCTATCATCTTGGCTTGGCAAAACTATTGATATACCGTTTGATGACGAGCTTTTTTATGAAGAGCTACAAAAGAAAATAAATAGTTCAAAGGTAAAAAAGAATATTGTATCGTCCGTAGAAGAGGATATGTCATCAACATATTAGTAAAAAAACTTGGTTTTAGCAGATTGAGAGGAACAGATGAGTAAAATAAAAGGGCATAAGAAAATACCTTTATATTTTGTGGCTTTGCTATTGATTATGAGCATTTGCTATAGCTTTATAGCGTCGGGTGTTACGAATGAGAATATGGCAGAAGTTAATGATGACGAAATTACGATAACGGTAAAAGATGAAGCGGCAGATAGGGAAGAAGAAACTTCAGATGAAAAGATAGTGTCAAAGCAAGAGGAGACGGAGTCTTTAGAAAGTGGCAGTACAAACACAGAAACGAATTCTAAATCTGAAGACGAAGAAAAATCAGGCACTAAAGCGAAAGACAATACAACAACAAAGCCGCCCGTTACAACAACAAAACCACCCGTTACAACAACAAAACCAGATTCTCAAAAACAGAATCTTACAAATACACAAACGGAAAATACAGAGCCTAAAAACACTCGTAAAGTGTTTTCTGGAAAGGCTTCATATGCTGTTACTTTCAATACAAACGGCGGCACAGAGATAAAACAGCAAATACTAAAAGATGGCGAAAAAATAGAGAAACCTCAAAACCCAACAAGAAAGGGATTTGATTTTGCAGGTTGGTTTAAGGATGAAAAGTTTACAGACCCTGTTGATTTTGAATCGGACAGAATTAAAGGTAATGTAACAGTATATGCAAAATGGAAGTCACTTGCGGGAACTATAACACATAAAGTTATCTTTAAGGGCAAAGATGCGGGCGGTGGGTATGTATCGGCAAGCCCACAAGAGGCATTAGGGGGAGAGCTAATAATTCTTACCGTACACCCTGATAAAGGTAAAGTGATAAAAGCTAACACCCTTGAAGTTGACGGGGCTAAAGCACATGAGTTATCTTTTAGAATGCCAGAAAAAGATGTTGTTATCTATGCAGAGTTTGAAGATGCCCCGATAATAAAAGAGGCGGACAGCAAGGTTAGTAAAAAACTTGTTGCCACAGGTGTATTTGTTATTTTGTTATCAGTAAGCCTTATAACAGTAGGGTTAGTTTTAAGGCAAAGAAATGGAATTGTGGGCGACCCTGAGTGGGTAGATGATTCTATTGTGCTTTCTGCTTATGGCGACCAAAAGAATAAACAGACAGATGATGCGGTAAACGAGGAAAATTTAGAAGATAAAAATACGGAAAAGGAATAGTAATTAAAACATTTGTGACCGAGGCGAAAGCTTCGGTCTTTTTTTTAATTTACTATTGACAAAACAATATTAACGTGTATAATTATTCATATATATTGAAAAAATATACATGAAGGAGACAATATAATGAATAAAAATAATATAAAGAAAGTTGTTCTTGCTTATTCGGGCGGGCTTGATACCTCTATAATTATCCCGTGGCTAAAAGAAAACTACAATAACTGTGAGGTTATAGCTGTTGCAGGTGACGTTGGGCAGGGTACAGAGCTTGACGGTTTAGAAGAAAAGGCTATAAAGACAGGTGCCTCAAAACTTTACATAGAAGACCTAAAAAAAGAATTTGTAGAAGATTATATTTTCCCAACCCTTAAAGCTGGCGCAGTCTATGAGGGTGAGTATCTTCTTGGCACATCATTTGCACGCCCTGTTATTGCAAAAAGAATAGTAGAGATAGCTATAAAAGAGGGGGCAGATGCTATTTGCCACGGCTGCACAGGCAAGGGTAATGACCAGGTTAGGTTCGAGCTTACGATAAAAGCTTTTGCACCAGAGATGAAAATAATTGCCCCTTGGAGAGAGTGGGATATAAAGTCAAGGGACGAGGAAATAGATTATGCCATAGCACGTGATATTCCGCTTAAAATTAACAGAGAAACGAGCTATTCTAAGGATAAGAACTTGTGGCACCTTTCACACGAGGGGCTGGACCTTGAGGACCCGGCAAACGAACCTCAATATAGAAAAGAGGGTTTTCTTGAAATGTGCGTAGCACCAGAGGACGCACCTGATACCCCGTCTTATGTTAGTATACATTTTGAAAAAGGCATGCCAACAGCCGTTGACGGTGAAGATATGAGCGCCGTTGAGATTATAGAAAAACTCAATGAACTGGGCGGCAAAAATGGTATTGGGCTTATTGATATAGTAGAAAATAGGCTTGTTGGAATGAAGTCAAGGGGTGTTTATGAAACACCTGGCGGCACAATTCTTTACAAAGCACATAAAACACTTGAATCACTCACGCTTGATAAAGACACGCTTCACTATAAAAACTTGTTATCACAAAAATATGCCGAGCTTGTATACAACGGGCAGTGGTTCACACCGCTTAAAGATGCCTTAGATGCCTTTGTAAACGAAACACAAAAAACAGTAACGGGCGATGTTAAGCTAAAGCTTTATAAGGGCAATTTAACAAATGCATCTGCCGTTTCCCCGTATTCACTTTATAGTGAGGAATTTGCAACATTTGATGAAGATGAAGTTTATAATCAAGCAGATGCGGAAGGGTTTATAAATCTTTTCGGCTTGCCGATAACCGTTAAAGCAATACTTGAAAAACAGTGGGATAAGTAACCTGAAAGAGAGGGTAACATGGCTAAACTATGGCAAGGCAGAACGAAAGCAGGGCTTAACAAAAGCGCAGATAGCTTTAACTCCTCAATAGCGTTTGACAAAAGGCTTTATAAAGAGGATATAAAAGGCTCTATAGCACACGCATTTATGCTTGGCACAAAAGGGATTATAGATAAAAGTGACAGCGATAGCATTATAAAAGGGCTTGAGGGCATTTATAGTGATATAGAGTCTGGCGCACTTAAAATAGATATGAGCGCTGAGGATATACATATGTTTATTGAGCAGGAGCTTACAAAACGAATTGGCGATGCAGGTAAAAAGCTTCACACGGCACGCAGCCGCAATGACCAAACTGTATTAGACCTGCGCCTAAATCTTAGAAAAGAAACAGATGCCATAATAAAGCTTCTAAAAACGCTGATAAGCGCCCTTTCGGACAAGGCGAAAGATAACGCAAGTACGATTATGCCAGGGTATACACATCTGCAAAGGGCGCAGCCCATAACGTTTGGGCACCACCTTTTAGCATATGCGTTTATGCTAATAAGGGACTGTGAAAGGCTTATTGACGGCAGAAAAAGGCTTAACCTTTGCCCTTTGGGCAGCGCCGCACTTGCAGGGACTACGTATGATATCGACAGAGAACTTACGGCAGAAGAATTAGGTTTTGACGGTATTACACACAACAGCATAGATAGCGTTTCTGACAGGGACTTTTGCACAGAGCTTTTATCAAATATATCTATAATAATGATGCATCTATCACGGTTTAGTGAGGAGCTTGTTCTTTGGTCGTCTTGGGAGTTTGCCTTTACCGAGTTTTCGGAGGAGTTTTCCACGGGCTCAAGCATTATGCCGCAAAAGAAAAACCCTGACATGGCAGAGCTTATAAGAGGTAAAACGGGCAGGGCATACGGCAACCTTATATCTCTTTTAACTGTACTTAAGGGGCTGCCCTTAGCGTATAATAAGGATATGCAAGAAGATAAAGAGGCAATTTTTGATAGTGTAGACACGGTAAAAGTTTGCCTTGAGCTTATGGCGCTTATGGTACAGGACATGGAAGTGAAAAAGGAGAATATGAGAGCGGCAGCGGCAAAAGGCTTTATAAACGCTACAGATTGTGCAGATTATCTTGTTTATAAGGGGCTTGCGTTCAGGCAGGCTTATAAAATCACTGGTGAGATTGTATCAAAATGTATAAGCGACAATAAAACGCTTGAAACGTTCTCATTAAGCGAATATAAGCAGTTTTCAGATTTATTTGAAAGTGATATATATGAAGCTATTTCGCTTGAAAAGTGCGTAATAAAAAGAAACTCAAAGGGCGGAACCTCACCCTTGTCTGTATATTCACAAATAAAGGTAGTAGAAAAGTTTTTAGGGGGTTATTGATTTGCGGCATTTACTAAAGCTGTCTGACTTGTCAAGAGACGAGCTTTTTGATTTGCTTTATCTTGCAGACAAACTTAAAAGTGAGAAAAAAGCAGGGCTTAAAAGGCGGTATCTTGACGGTAAAACCCTTGGTATGATATTTGCAAAATCCTCAACACGCACAAGAGTATCTTTTGAAGTGGGTATGTATGAACTGGGCGGCAATGCAATCTTTTTAAGCTCTGTAAACACGCAAATGGGCAGAGGAGAGCCAATAGAGGATACGGCGCGTGTGCTTTCAAGATATCTTGACGGTATTATGATAAGAACCTTTGAGCAAGCAGAGGTAGAGGCGCTTGCAAAGCATGGTTCTATACCTATAATAAACGGGCTTACAGACTATTGCCACCCCTGCCAAGTGCTTGCAGACCTTATGACGATAAGAGAGTATAAAGGCACTACAAAAGATAAAAAGCTTTGCTACATTGGAGATGGAAATAATATGGCTAACTCTCTTATAGTAGGTGGAGTTAAGGCAGGTATGGAAGTTGTGGTAGCCTGCCCCAAAAATCATATGCCAGATAAAGATATAATGAACTGGGCAAGCGAAAACGGAACGTTTTTATGCATAGAAAGCATTAAAGATGCCGCAAAAGATGCTGATGTTCTTTATACAGATGTATGGGCGTCTATGGGACAAGAAAGCGAAGTAAAGGAAAGAGAAAATGAGTTTCGCTCATACCAAATAAATGATGAGGTTATGAGTTTTGCAAAAGATGATGCAATAGTTTTACACTGCCTTCCTGCCCACCGTGGAGAGGAAATAACAGCAGAGGTTTTAGAAAAACACGCAGACGAGATTTTTGAGCAAGCAGAAAACAGGCTGCACGCTCAAAAGGCTGTATTAGTTACATTAATGGGTTAAATAGAGGTCGGGTTTCCCGACTTTTATTTTTTTGCAGTAGAAAGAAATGGTAAATCCTCTTGATAATATTAAAAGGGCAAGGTATAATAACCTTACAGCGGCGGCGTGGTATTAGCCGAAAATGCTTGTGATTATTAAATTTTTGGGGTGGTAATATGGTTGGGATTATGACTTTTAATATTCGTTGTTCGGATGTTAAGGGCGTCACTTGGCAGGAAAGAAGAGAGCTTGTTAAAAGGCAAATTCTTGAATTTCGTCCAGACAGCGTCGGGGTTCAGGAAGCTCATACTGAATGGATGGACTATCTCTCAAAAGCTTTGGGCGATGAATATGACTATGTCGGCGTAGGCAGAGAGGACGGCAAGAAAGACGGTGAGTTTTGCGCCGTATTTTATCTGAAAGAAAAGTATAAAGCTATTGAAAGCGGCGACTTCTGGCTTTCAAAAACTTCCGACAAGCCATCAAAAGGGTGGGATGCCGCATGTAAAAGAGTTTGCACGTTTGTAAGGC
>DASRNG010000061.1:0-15988 GCA_035647555.1 Oscillospiraceae bacterium
TCCTTAGGGCTTACGGTGGGGTCTGTGTTGATAAGTGAAATTGTAACTTTATCGGCAACGTCAATTTCACCTGATTTTTTAGAGCCGCCTATTGTCATCATAATGACAAAGTCGTCAGACATATGCCCATAATATAAGGTGTTGCCATTTCTGACTAAAGGCTTGCCCTTATACATTAAAAATTCTTTCGTTTCCTTTTCGGCCATTAAAACACTCCGTTCATTTTTGCAAATATACTTTCAGCATTGACTGTAAAAGCTCGTCACGGTCAATTCTGCGAATAAGACTTCTTGCGTTATTGTGTGTTGTTATATATGTTGGGTCCTCGGACAGAATGTAGCCGACAAGCTGGCTTACGGGATTGTACCCTTTCTCACGCAATGCATCATATACCGCAATTAGGGTGGAACGCATTTCTCTCTCATGCTCGTCTTTAATGGAAAAAGGTATTGTTTTATCGGTCACTATGTCCACCTCCTTGTATTATAAGTTTATTATATACCATTTTATATGTGATTACAACTATTTGTTAAAAGTTTTATGTCTGGTATAAAGCGTGTTTTAGTCATCTCTTTGATTTTCATCGCTATATGAGCTTGAATAAATGTCCTCATAATCGTCTTTCGTGTAGCCGCCAAAATAGTTTGTTTCACTCGTAATATCTTCAATTTCATCATCAAAGTCACTTTCTGTTACAATCTTTTCCCCTATTGGTTTTGAAGTTTCTGCTGAGGATAATGCATTCATTTCATACCACTGCTCTTTTGTTATCAAAACTTTTCGTGGTTTACTTCCCTCAAATGGTCCTACAATTCTTTTTTCTTCAAGCTCATCTATAATTCTTGCGGCTCTTGCATAGCCTAACTTCAGCTTTCTTTGAAGCATGGTTGTAGATGCCATTCCTGCCTCTATTACAACTTCAACAGCATTTGGTAAAAGCTCGTCAGAATCTTCATCGCCAGCAGAATCAAACACATTTACGCTTTTCTTCTTTTTACCATCTGATGCAGCTTGACGCTCAATCTCTTCTATAACTTCATCGTCATATTCTGCCTTTTCTTGTGATTTTATGTGGTCTACAATAGCCTCTATTTCATCATCAGAAACATATGCCCCTTGAAGCCGTATTGGCTTTGACATTCCTATAGGGCAAAAAAGCATATCGCCATTACCAAGAAGTTTTTCTGCACCCACAGAGTCTAAAATTGTTCTTGAGTCTACCTGTGACGAAACAGAAAGAGCAAGCCTGCTTGGAATGTTTGCTTTAATTATTCCCGTAATAACATCAACAGACGGCCTTTGCGTTGCAACAACAAAGTGCATGCCCGCTGCCCTTGCCTTTTGTGCCAAGCGGCAAATTGAAGACTCAACTTCATTAGATGCTACCATCATAAGGTCAGCAAGTTCATCAATAAATATAACAATTTGAGGAATCGCTTCTTCTCCCTTTCCCTCAAGATATTTATTATACCCTGCAAGATTTCTAACACCATGCTCAGAAAAAAGTTTGTACCTTTTTTCCATTTCTGATACTGCCCAGCATAATGCGCCAGAGGCTTTGCGCGGGTCTGCCACAACGGGAACTAAAAGATGAGGAATACCGCTGTAAATTGAGAACTCTACCATCTTAGGGTCTATAAGTATAAGCTTTACCTCTTGTGGTGTGGCGTTATACAAAAGGCTTACAATCATTGTATTAAGGCATACAGATTTACCCGAACCTGTGGTACCAGCAATTAAAAGGTGCGGCATTTTTGATATATTGGCATATGTTGGTGTACCCTGAATATCTCTACCAATAGCAACATTTAGCTTTGACTTTGCAGTTTTGTACTGTGCAGTATCAATTAGCTCCCTTAAAAGCACAGGGTTTCTTTCCTTGTTTGGTACTTCAATTCCTATAGCCGCTTTATTTGGAATGGGCGCCTCTATCCTAACGCCTGCTGCTGCAAGGTTTAGGGCAAGGTCATCTGCAAGGCTTGTTATTCTGCTTATTTTTACACCTGCGTCAGGCTGAAGCTCATACCGTGTTACAGATGGGCTGCGGCAAATATCAACTATTTTTGTTGAAACACCAAAGCTATTAAGCGTTTCTACAATTTTTTTTGCGTTGCTTTGCAGTTCCTCGCTAAAGTCCACTTTAGCTATAGAAACAGGCTCTTTTAAAAGTTCAAGGGGTGGTAAGATATATTGTTCCCCGTTAGCCTTTTCAATAACGTCTTCTTTTACTTCAATATTCTGACTTGCCTTTTGCTTTTTTGGCTGCGGCTTCACAAAAATATTATCATCATTTAATGAGGGCTGTGCTTGTTTTTGGCTATCCTCATTAATAAGCCTTAAAAATGTTGGTTCGCCTGTTTCTTCCTTTTTCTTTTCTTTTTCTGCCTCTGAAAATATACTGTCTATTCCCATATCCTTTGACATTTTTGTGTCAATCTCTATGTCGATATCTGAACTTGTGTTAGTTTTTTCAAAAGCAGCTTGCTTTTTTCTTTTTTCCCGTGCTTTATCTGCAACTGCGGCAAGCTCGTCAAAATCCTCTTTATTTTCATTTGAGCGTGACGCCGCCTCTCGAAACATATGTATTTTATCTTCTGTGTACTCTTCTATCCTTTTTGCAGGTTTTTTAATTCCGTTAAATAGATTAATAAGTGTAGTACCTGTAAAAAGCATAAGAAAAACAAAAATCAAAAGGCTTGTTATTATACCTGCCGGGAGTTTATCGCCACCTGTTATAGCTAAAACTAATCCCCCTATAAGCGCGCCAAGGCAGCCAGAGCCTGCTGTTGAGCCATCTAATCTATATGTATTAAAAGCATCCACAAACTGCTCTTTGATGCTGCTTTGCACTAACTCGTCATATTTTACTATATGTACGAACGCCACGAGCAGGGATATTAATATTACCGCTTCAACAATTTTATAAGCAAGTCTACTCGTCATTTTATCCATTAAAATCATAATATCAAGGGCTATGAGTATAAAAGGTAATATGTATGCAGAAAAGCCGAAAAGCCCAAACAGCGCAATTCTTAAAAGATTCCATGCCCCGCCTGACGGTATAAATACAATAGCCGTAAGAAGTAAAGACACAGCAAGCAAAATAATTGCAAATATCTGCCGCTTGGCTTCTGCATTTGTTTCGTTTTTACTTGTAGAGCTTGTCCGTGTCTTTGCCGCAGATGATTTTGCAGGTTTAGATTTAGACGAAGACTTTTTATTTGGTTTTTTATTAGCCACAGTACCTTTTCTCCTTTTTAATTTTTATGCTTATCACACTGGCTGCACCCCTATATATGTACCTGTAAACTTTTCTATAAGTGCAATTATAATAACAATAATACCAAGCAAAAAGCAATAGTAACCAAAATATTTGAATAAATCTTTTTTAAGTATATAATTAAGAAGTTTTATAGATATAACACCAATAATCGCTGCCGTTATAACTCCAGCTACAAGAGGTAAAGGCTCTACCGTCTCCCCAGTTTTTAGCGCACTTTTGAACTCATAAGCATTAGCGGCAAGCACTGCAGGAATTGCTAAAATAAAAGAGTATTTTACCATTAGCTGTTTAGGTATTCCAAAAATTAGCCCTGTTGAAATTGTAGCACCAGAGCGTGATATACCAGGAAAAGCTGCTGCAAGTGTTTGGGAAAAGCCGATTGAAAGTGCCTCTGTCGTATTTATTTTTCTGCTCCCCTTTTTTGTTCTTGCAACGAAACTACCATATATAAGTAAAAGTGATGTAAATAGAAAGGCTACACCCTCTGCAAGAATACTCGTATCTTCAGAAAATACCGATACTCTATCAAGCAGCAGCCTGCCGCCGCCGCTCGGAATTAAAAGCAAAAGCAGCGGAACACATGAGAAAAACAGCATTATTAGCATGCGTCTTGTAGGGTTCATATTTTTTAGTGAAAACTTTTTATGTACTATGTCTTTAATTAGTTGAATTGACTCTAAAAGTAGCTCCCAAATCGTTTGATGATAAACAATGAATACTGCGGCAAGTGTTCCAAGGTGCAGCATAACCGAGAAAAGAAGCGAGCCATCTCCAGATACTCCTAAAAAATGCTGAAACAAAGAAATATGCCCGCTGCTTGAAACTGGTAAAAACTCTGTTACGCCCTGTACTAACCCTAAAATAATTGCTTTTAAAACACTCATATCTAATTCTCCCTTAAAGAAATTTGCTCACATATACCTGAAATTGCAGATGATAAATTGCCTACATGGTCAATAATCCCCTCTTTAACAGCCTCTTCACCGCTTAGCACTGTTCCCATGTCAAGTACAAGCTCATCTGTCTTTTTCATAAGCTCTCTAAAACGCTCTGGTTTTATTTTTGAGTTATCGCATACAAATCGTGCTACACGCTGCTCCATCTTGTTAAAATAATCAAGCGTTTGCTGTACACCCAAAACAACGCCATTTAAGCGAATAGGGTGTATCGTCATAGCCGCTGACTGAACAATATAAGACTGTTTTGCGGCAACACTTAGCGGCACGCCAATTGAATGCCCGCCGCCCAAAACAAGGGACGCTGTAGGCTTTGTCATCCCCGCTATTAGCTCTGCTATTGCAAGCCCTGCCTCAATATCTCCGCCAACTGTGTTAAGGATAAGCAAAAGCCCTTTAATGTCTGGGTTCTCCTCTACCATTACTATGCGTGGTATAACATGCTCATACTTAGTTGTTTTGCTGTTTGGCGGCAGTAGATAATGCCCCTCTATTTGACCGATTATTGTAAGACAGTGAATGTAGTTTCCGCCTCTGTTAATTGTAACACTTCCGTCTTGCTCGGAAAACCTGTTTTGCTGCTCTTCTTCAGAAGTTTCTGAAGTGCTGTCAGGCACGGGCTGGGCTGGGGTTGTAAATTCATTGCAATAAAATTTTCTCATAATCAATACCTCACTCAAAATGAAGTATTGCCAAAGAATACAATAATAATCTTATCAATATATATTAGCATAAAATTCTAAAAAGAGCAATCGAAATAAATTATTAAAATTTATTAAACCTTATGAAATATTCCTTAAAACGATTGACAAAAACGCTATATAAAGTTAAACTATTATTGTTAAAAATATGAACAAGTTTTACATAAGGAGAACATATGAGCCTTACACTATGTCAAAAAATAATCAAAAATCACCTTGTATCAGGTGAAATGGCGCCAGGGAAGGAAATTGGCATAAAAATTGACCAAACACTCACTCAAGATGCTACAGGAACAATGGCATATCTTCAGTTTGAAGCAATGGGCAAAAAAAGGGTTGAAACAGAGCTTTCTGTGGCGTATATTGACCATAACACTTTACAAACAGGCTTTGAAAATGCAGATGACCACCGTTTTATACAAAGTGTGTGTAAAAAGCGTGGTGTTAGATTTTCACGCCCTGGCAATGGAATTTGCCACCAAGTGCATTTAGAGCGGTTTGGTGTGCCAGGCAAAACACTTATAGGTTCTGACAGCCACACCCCAACAGGCGGCGGAATAGGAATGCTTGCTATTGGTGCGGGCGGACTTGATGTTGCTGTTGCAATGGGCGGCGGCACCTATTTTTTAAGCATGCCCGAAAGCCTTAAAGTAAACCTTACAGGCAAACTTAAAAATGGTGTTTCTGCAAAGGACGTTATTCTTGAGGTACTTCGCATATTATCTGTTAAAGGCGGAGTTGGCAAGGTTATTGAGTACGGCGGTGAGGGAATTAAAACACTTTCTGTACCAGAAAGGGCAACAATCACAAACATGGGTGCAGAGCTTGGTGCAACGACATCTATATTCCCGTCTGACGAAATCACGCTTGACTTTCTTAAAGCACAAGGCAGAGAAAAAGACTTTTCACCACTTTCTGCTGACGAGGGCGCAGTTTATTCAAAAACTATTGATATTGATTTATCATCACTATCCCCTCTTGCTGCTATGCCGCATATGCCTGACAATGTGAAGAAAGTTTCCGAAATTGGGGCCATTAAAATAGACCAAGTTTTAATAGGTTCCTGCACGAACTCCTCACTTTTAGATATGCTTAAGGTTGCAAAAATTTTAAAGAATAAAACTGTGCACCCTAGCGTTAGCCTTGCAATAGCACCCGGCTCAAAACAAGTGCTTGCAATGCTTGCTAAAAGCGGCGCTTTAGCTAATATGATTGAAGCTGGCGCAAGAATACTTGAAAGTGCCTGTGGTCCTTGCATTGGCATGGGGCAGTCACCACAAACAGATGGTATATCTCTTCGCACATTTAACCGTAATTTTGAGGGCAGGAGCGGCACTCCGAGCGGCAAAATATATCTTGTAAGCCCTGAAACGGCAGCTTTCTCTGCTATTTCTGGCGTGCTTTCTGATGCAAGTGAAATTGATTTTGATTTAACTGTAGATATGCCAAAATCATTCCTTGTTAATGACAATATGATTGAACTTCCCGCAGATGAAACGCAGGCAGAAGATATAGAGGTTTATTATGGACCTAATATAAAGCCTTTCCCAAGTTCTCCTGTTATTTCAAACGACCTTTCAGCAAAAGCCGTCTTAAAGGTTGGGGATAATATAACGACTGACCACATTATGCCCGCTGGAGCGAAAATACTTCCTTTCCGCTCTAACATTCCGTATCTTTCAAAGTTTTGTTTTGCACAAAATGACCCGAATTTTGCTGAAAACTGTAAAAAGGCAGGCAGTTCAATTATAATTGGCGGCGAAAACTATGGGCAAGGCAGCTCAAGAGAGCATGCGGCGCTCGTTCCGCTTCATCTTGGAGTTAAAGCCGTTATTGTAAAGTCTTTTGCACGAATACACAAGGCAAACCTTATTAATACAGGTATTATCCCCTTAACCTTTATAAACGCATCGGATTATACAGAAATTGATGAGGGTGACTCTCTTGTTTTTCCTAATATTAAAGATGAAATATCTAACGGCACAAATGTTACACTAATAAACAGCACAAAGCAAAAAAGCATTTCTTTATCTGCTGATTTCTCACAAAGACAAAGAGATATTCTTTTGAGCGGCGGGCTGCTTGAATACACGAAAGGACAAAGTGAAAATGACTGAAACACAACTAAACAATGCTACTGAAAAATTTAGGGACTTGCTTAAAATGCAAGCAGAAAGAAATGAAAAGATTAAACAGACAAAGGATTTTGTGGATTATACCGCTCTTGATAAAATTGTAATAGGAATCTGTACTGGAGACGGCATAGGACCTGTTATTACAAAGCAATCTGCAAAAGTGCTTAAAAGCATTTTAAAAGATGATGTAAAGAAAGGTAAAATTGAGTTTAAGTATATAGAGGGTCTAACTATTGAAAACAGAGTTTCTGCCCTTAAAGCTATACCTGACGATGTTTTAGAAGAGCTTAAAAGCTGCGATGTAATCTTAAAAGGCCCCACAACAACACCACAAGAGGGTGACGGGCTGCCAAACATAGAAAGCGCCAATGTTGCGATGAGAAAAGAGCTTGACCTTTTTGCAAATGTGCGCCCTGTAAAAGTTAAAGAAGAAGGTATTGACTGGACATTTTTTAGAGAGAATACAGAGGGTGCTTATGCAGTTGGCTCAATGGGCATAAATGTTGATGATGAACTTGCGGTTGATTTTGTTGTAACAACCACAGAGGGCACTGAGCGCATTGCTCGCCTTGCTTATGAGTTTGCTAAAAACAATAAAAAAGACAGAGTGTCTATTGTTACAAAAGCAAACGTAATAAAGACTACTGACGGCAAATTTTTAAGTATTTGTAAAGATATTGGTAAAGAATATACTGATATTATTACAGATGAATGGTACATAGATATTATGACTGCAAAGCTTATTGATGAAAAGCGCAGAACAGACTTTAAGGTTTTCGTGCTTCCTAACCTTTACGGTGATATTATTACAGACGAGGCGGCAGAATTTCAGGGCGGCGTGGGCACGGCAGGCAGCGCAAATATTGGCAAACGTTATGCTATGTTTGAGGCTATACACGGCTCTGCTCCAAGAATGGTTACAGAGGGAAGAGATAAATATGCTGACCCTTGCTCTATGCTTCGTGCATCGGCTATGCTGCTTTCTCATATCGGCTATATTAAAGAAAGCGAAACACTTGAAAAAGCTCTCGATATGTGTATGTTTGAGGAAAAAAAGCTTGTTATAACAGGCAGAGATACAGGCGCTACATGTGAGCAGTTTGGCGAATATGTTACAGAAACTTTAGAAAAGCTGTTAAAATAGCTTTTAATATACATTAATTTTTTAGAAGGGAATGAACAAGCGATGAAAAACTATGAGCAACATATCTCTCCACAGGTGGTTAAAAGGCTACCACGTTACTACCGCTATCTTGAGGATATGCTTGAAGCTGGACTTGTAAGAACCTCTTCTAAAGAGCTTGCTAATAAGTCTGGTCTTACTGCATCACAAATAAGGCAAGATTTAAATTGTTTTGGCGGATTTGGACAACAAGGATATGGTTATAATATTGCTCAGCTTTATAATGAAATAGGCAAAATTCTTGCACTTGACAATAAAAATAAAACTATTCTTATAGGTGCGGGCAATCTTGGCAGAGCCGTTGCTTTGCATATGGATTTTGACAAAAAGGGATTTAAGCTTATTGGGATTTTTGATAAGAACGAAGCTTTTTCAGGTCAGCTTGTAGGCCACATACCCATAAGGCATATAAGCGGTCTTGATGATTTTTGTCTTGAAAACAAACCAACTATAGCCGTTTTATGCGTTCCTAAAGACAGTGCTAAAGAGTTATCAGAAAATCTTTACAAGTTAGGTGTTAAGGGGTTTTGGAACTTTACTCATTTTGACATAGGAAATAAATACCCTGATATTGCAGTAGAAAACGTTCATTTAAGCGACTCTTTGATGACACTTTGCTACAAGATAAATAGGCTTTGTGAGGACAAAACATGAAAAAGTTAATGAACATTGATATAATAGATATTATTCCTTTTTCAAAAGGCTTAATTGTCGCAAGAAAAGATGTGCTTAAAAACGGCTCTGTAAAAGTTTCTTTTATTGGCTATGATGTTAAACTTGAAAGAGCCTCGCCCGTTACAAAAGGCGTATATCTTCTTAACAAGTTTGGTCCCTCCTATAAACCCATATCAGAGCAGCTAGGCGACTATGTTTCATGCGATGCCGCAACGCTTCCAAACAAGCACACAGCAATAGCTTATACCTCAGGAGAGGTAGGACTTTTTGACGAGAACGGCGCTCTCAATTGGACGGGTGATATATTTTATCGTGATTACCCTGTTTGTTCTGCCGCTGTTGAAAATAAATATCTTTGGTTTGCAGTTCCAGACTATAACTGCGTTGTACGCTATTCACTTTTTGCGCAGAAAGTTGTGCTTAGAATCGGCGGAGACAGTTCCACAGCGTTTTCTCACCCTGTATCACTTTCAAATTATGACGATACCCTTTATGTTTGCAATTATAACTCAAATAAAATAAGAACGGTTTCTCTAAAAGATTACACCGTTGCTGATTACAAAGTGTTTGAGGAGCCTGTATATAAATATATAAGAACGTGTGATAAAGAAATTGCGGCTCTGAGTTCGGGCGTTTATATGCTTTAAGTTTATATCTTTAACACGCAAGTTTAATATATAAATTTTTCACCCATACTTTGACTAATACGCAGTAAGGAAAGGAGTTTATCTTGAATAATCAATTCGGTATATCCTGCATAATGGACGAAAATACAGTAAATGAAACCATATCAAAAATATCAGACCAAATTTATGATAATTTTTCTGATATGGATAAACTATGTGTAATAGGCATTCGCCGCAGAGGCGCCGATATAGCTAGAAAAATAACAGAAAACTTAACAGAGAAAAGCGGCGGCAAGTCCCCTTCTTTGGGCGAGCTTGACATAACTCTTTACAGGGATGATTTAGCAACACTAAAAGAGCTGCCTATATTTTTCTTGACTAACATACCTTTTGATATTCATAATATGAACTTAATTCTTGTAGATGATGTTTTGTATACAGGAAGAAGTGTAAGAGCAGCGTTTGACGCTTTGTTTTTAATGGGGCGCCCCTCTATAATTAAGCTTGCTGTACTAATAGATAGGGGCGGCAGAGAGCTTCCTATTCATGCAGATTATACTGGTAAGGCTTTAGATACTTCTGCTACCGAATACTTAAAAGTTAAAACCCGCCGTTTTGACGGTGAAACTGCTGTTTACTTGTACGATAAAAAGCGTAGTAAAGATTAAATGCGTAAAAGGAGTAGTTATGAATATTTATACAGCTGAAAATGAATTTCTTTCCTTAAAAGTAAAAGAAATGGGCGCAGAGCTAAACTCTCTTATCCTTAAAAAAACGGGCAGAGAGTATATTTGGGGCGGAAATCCTGATATTTGGTACGGTCAGTCACCTATTTTATTCCCGTTTATCGGCAGGCTGCTTGATGATAAATACATGGTAAAAGGCAAAGAGTACACTTGCCCAAAACACGGCATTGTGCGTATAAGACCTTTTTCTCTCGTTGAAAAAACAAACTCCTCTTTAACATTCTTACAAACGGAAGATGAAAACTCTCTTTTGCAGTACCCTTATAAATTTAATCTTTTTGTGACATATTCGCTAAATGAACAAAGTTTAACAGTCAATCATATAGTTATTAATACAAACGATTATAAAATGTATTTTTCTATTGGTGCGCACCCAGGGTTTAATTGTGAAATAGGAGATATAATAAGTTTTGATACTCCTCAGGTTGTAAAAACAGAGAGAATTGACGATAACGCAATTCTTATGACGGAAAAGTTTCCGCTATTAAATAATGAAAAACACCTTACAATTACTGAGAATCTTTTTAATAATGATGCTCTTATCATAAGCGGTCTAACTGAAGAAAATCTTACATTAAAAGGTAAAGACTACAGTCTTAAATTTTCTTTTTATAATGCACCCGTTTTAGGTATTTGGGCAAAACCATCTGCACCTTATGTTTGTTTAGAGCCTTGGTTTGGGATTAATGACGATTATAATAAGAAGTCTGATATATCTCAAAAACGTGGTATTATAGAACTAGGTGCAGGCGAGTTTTTCTCGTTTAACTGGAAAGCAGAAATTGAATTTTAACTTTTTTTAATTAATCCGCTATAAAATAACAGTTGACGAGATAATCAATTTACTGTATACTCAAGACAGAAAAGAGAATGACTATTAGGGAACGAGGAAACGAAATGACTGAAAAAAATACCACCGACCCACAAAAAGAAGAAGAGTTTACTACTGATATAGTAACTGTGATAGATGAAGAAGGAATAGAACACTCTTTTGAAGAGCTTGACAGAATTGAAACCGATGAAGGTAAGTTTATTGCCCTTCTTCCTATATATAATGATGCCGAGGATATTATTTCTGAAAGCGGCGAGTTAATAGTACTTCAAGTAAGTGAAGAAGATGATGAATTTTATCTTGAGCCTATTGAAAATGACGAATTGTTCAACAAAATTGGCAATATTTTTGAAGAACGTTTGCAAGACCTTTTTGAATTTACAGATAATGATGAGGAATAATTAAAATAATAACTTCCTGCCCTGTTCGATAACTACGGTCTAATACTAACCCAACAAGCATTTTAAGGGAGCTTAACTTCGGCGGCAGATTGCAGACCTCCCGCTTTAGCGGAAGAAGGGAGCGAGAAACCGTTGGGAGAGCACCCACCTGCAAAGACGCAGGTTGATATTTTACCGTAACCGGCAAGGCGGGAATTTTTATATCTATAAGCAGCGCAAAACATGCGTTGTTTATTGTTTTTAAATCCTATAAGCTAAAATCAAGATTATTAATTAATAAAAAAGCTTGACAAAAAACTTTCTTTATGCAATAATCTAAAAAACTAACGAAAGGAATATACCTATGGCTTCTTTGTTTTCAACGGTATCTGTCATAATTATTATCGTTATCGCTGTGCTACTATGCGGCGGTGATAATAATTGTGTTGCCTACAAACAAAAAGCAAAGGTGTAACCTCAAGTATATACCAACTCACCTAAAGCCTTGTAGTGTAACAGCTACAAGGCTCTTTTTTTAGATTTTACAGACATTGTGCTGTAAAAAATATAATATCCTTTAGGAAAGGAGGATAAAAATGAAAAACCGTGTTAAAATTTTTGACACAACGCTCAGAGACGGTGAACAAGCACCAGGCTGCAGCATGAACTTAAAAGAAAAATTAGAGGTGGCAAAAAGGCTAGAGCTTCTGAAGGTTGATATTATTGAGGCAGGTTTTGCTATATCCTCCCCTGGTGACTTTGAATCTGTATCGGCAGTTGCTGAAACTGTGAAAAACTGCAGTGTAGCCTCACTTGCAAGGTGTGCCAAGAAGGATATTGATGCCGCATATGAGGCACTTAAAAAAGCCGAAAGTCCACGAATACACATTTTTATAGCCACTTCCCCTATTCATATGGAGTATAAACTCAAAATGTCTCCAACAGAGGTGTTAGACAGGGCTGCGGCAATGGTGCAATATGCTAAAAAGCTTTGCCCTGATGTAGAGTTTTCGGCAGAGGATGCTACAAGAAGTGACCCGCAGTTTCTGTCCGAGATTGTAAGAACTGTTATAAAAAATGGGGCAAACGTTGTAAATATTCCAGATACCGTTGGCTATTCTACACCAAATGAAATGCGGTCTATAATAGAGCGGCTGATACAAGATGTGCCAGAGTGTGCAGATATTGAGCTTTCAGTTCATTGCCATAACGACCTTGGCATGGCAACGGCAAACTCCTTAGCAGGTATATTAGGCGGCGCAAGGCAGGTGGAATGCACAGTAAACGGGCTTGGTGAGAGAGCTGGAAATGCCCCGCTTGAAGAAATTGTAATGGCACTTCGCACAAGGCCTGATATATACAATGCCGATACAAGAGTAGACTCTACAAAAATATATTCAACAAGTAAAGCGGTATTTGGTGTTATCGGAAGAACTGCACCGCTGAACAAGCCAATAGTTGGCGCTAACGCTTTCTCTCACGAGGCAGGAATTCACCAGCACGGTGTTCTTGCAAACAGGGAAACATACGAGATTATGACTCCTGAGTCTGTCGGTGTTGCCTCAAATTCAATGGTACTTGGCAAACACTCTGGAAAACATGCGTTTAATGACGCACTGGAAAAACTCGGTTATACACTTAGCAAAGAGGATTTAGGCGATTGCTTTAAAAGATTTAAGATACTTTGTGATAAGAAAAAGACTGTTTCTATTAAAGATATTGAAGCGCTCGTTAGAAACATTACCCCTGAAAAGAGCAAACAATATGTCTTAAAAGGTTATTCAGTGCATTCTGGTAACCCTGAAACCGCTACCGCTGTGATTACACTTGAGAAAGACGGAAAAACATTTAAAGAGGTTGCACTTGGCAATGGACCTGTTGACGCCGCTTTTCGTGCGGTTGATAAAATTATAAATCCGCCAGAATACAGCTTTGAAAACTACGTAATTCAATCTGTATCTGAGGGTAAAGACAGCCTTGGAGAAGTTATGACTACACTTCGCACAGCAGACAGAGTTTTTACAGGCAGAGGGCTTTCTACAGATGTTATTGAAGCGAGTATTGAGGCTTATGTTCATACTCAAAACAAATTGCTTGATAGCTTTGAGCAAGGAAAAGGAGGCCACCCCAATGCCTAAAACGCTTACACAGAAAATCATAGCCGCGCACTGCAAAAAGGATGATATAGCTTCTGGCGAAATAGTAATGGCAGATGTTGACCTTGTTTTAGGGAACGATATTACCTCCCCTATTGCTATTAGAGAATTTGAAAGTAGTTCTAAAAAAGTTTTTAATAAGGAAAAAATCGCACTTGTTATGGACCACTTTACTCCCAACAAGGATATAAAAGCGGCAGAGCTTTGCAGTGAAGTTAGAAATTTTGCAATAAGGCACGGTATTCATCATTTTTATGATGTTGGTGACATGGGTATCGAGCACGTTCTTTTGCCTGAAAAAGGGATTGTAAAAAGCGGGGACCTTGTTATCGGTGCGGACTCTCACACCTGCACATACGGCGCTCTTGGTGCTTTTTCAACGGGAGTTGGCTCTACTGATATGGCATATGCCATGGCAACGGGAAAAGTGTGGTTAAAAGTTCCATCTGCTATAAAATTTGTGTTTAAGAATAAGCCGCAGGGTTTTGTTAGAGGGAAAGATGTTATTTTAAGTATTATTGGCATAATAGGTGTTAGCGGCGCACGGTATATGTCAATGGAGTTTACAGGTGACCTTGGCGGTCTTTCAATGGACGACAGGTTTTGTATAGCAAACATGGCTATAGAGGCAGGGGCTAAAAACGGTGTGTTTTCGATTGATGAAAAGACGGTGGAATATGAAGCGGAGAAAGGCAATAAAACGGCTATGCTTTTTGCAGATGATGATGCAAAGTATGAAAAGGTTTATGAAATTGACTTAGCAGACATACCTCTTACAGTTGCTTTTCCGCACTTGCCTGAAAACACAATGGCAGTTGACACAGCTTCGGAAATCCCTATTGACCAAGTGGTTATAGGCTCGTGCACAAATGGCAGGCTTTCAGACCTTGAGCTTGCGGCAAAAGTTTTAAAAGGTAAAAAGGTTCATAAAAACTGCCGTGTAATAGTAATACCGGGAACACAGCAAGTTTATCTTGATGCAATAAAAAACGGCTATATACAGACCTTTATTGAGTCAGGCTGTGCCGTATCCACACCAACTTGCGGCCCTTGCCTTGGCGGGCATATGGGTATTCTCTATAAAGGTGAAAGAGCTGTTTCTACGACTAACAGAAACTTTGTAGGGCGAATGGGACACATAGAAAGCGAAGTTTATCTTGCGGGCGCTGCCGTTGCCGCCTCTACGGCAATAGCAGGCAAGCTCGTATCACCGGAAAGGATTGGTATCGTTTATGAAGATTAAAGAAAGCGCTATAAAATATGGAGACAATATAGATACAGACGTTATTATTCCTGCAAGATACCTAAACTCCTCTGATGAAAAAGAGCTTGCTTTTCACTGTATGGAGGATATTGATGCTAATTTTTCGGAAAAAGTAAAGGTGCATAAAATAATCATTGCAGGCAGCAACTTTGGCTGCGGCTCGTCAAGAGAGCATGCGCCCTTAGCCATAAAAGCAAGCGGTGTAAAGCTAATAATAGCAAAAGACTTTGCACGGATTTTTTACAGAAATGCAATAAATATTGGTCTTCCTATTCTTGAGTGTAAAGAAGCTGCAAAAGGAGCTTTTGATGGTGATAGCTTTGAGGTTGATTTTAACACAGGCTTTATTTACAACGTTACAAAAAACAAAAGCTACAAAACCTTTCCCTTTCCAGACTTTTTGCAAAACATAATAAACGCTAACGGTCTTATGAATACCGTAAAAAAGGAGGGTGTTTATGACTTATAAAATTGCTCTTATAGGCGGCGACGGCATTGGACCTGAGGTTTTATTGTCTGCTAAAAAAGTGCTTGAAAAAGTTTCAGAAATATATGGGCACACGTTTGACTTTAAAAAAGTTTTAGCGGGCGGTGCAGCTATTGATGCTGTGGGTGAGCCTTTGCCGAAAGAAAGCATAGAAATATGCAAAAGTTCAAACGCTGTTCTTCTTGGTGCGGTAGGCGGCACAAAATGGGATTCGCTTCCCGGAAATAAAAGGCCTGAAAAAGCTATTTTAGAGCTTAGACGGCAGCTTGGTTTATTTGCCAACGTAAGGCCTGCAAAAATAAGTAAAGCTCTTATGGACTACTCCCCTTTAAGAAAAGAAATTGTATCAAAAGGAATTGACCTTGTGTTCGTTCGGGAGCTTACAGGCGGAATTTATTACGGTGAGCGAGGCCGCAAAACAAAAGATGGCATAACACAGGCTTTTGACACTGAAATGTATTCACAAAAGGAGATTTTACGCATTGGCAAATATGCTTTTGAGCTTGCAATGAAAAGGCGAAAAAATCTTGTAAGTGTTGACAAGGCAAATGTGCTTGAAAGCTC
>DASRNG010000062.1:0-8266 GCA_035647555.1 Oscillospiraceae bacterium
TAATCTCAATCTCTATACCACCGTTGATTGTTTGATAGCTTAAAACATCTTCCCAATTGGCGGAAAAAGTTAAAGTGCCAACAAGCGGCAGCGATAGCAGTACTACCGCTAAGACTAAAACAATTGAAATACCTTTTTTAAGTAACATTTTAATGACTCCCTTGTTGTAATTGCGCAAAATTAACATTAGGTCTGCTAAAATACTGGCAAATATTACATAATAGTTATATTTAACCATATATTTCTATGGTTGTCAACACTATAAAAGGCATTTTATTGACTATATATAACAATATTAGAATCTTGTTTTACAAAAGAAAAAAGCCTGGCAATAGAACCCGTGCTAAAAGAGTTTAATAAAAAAATATTAAAGTTTTTTGTGGCTATCTGCAATGGTATGTTTATTGTCACTTTAACCAAAAAAACATGAAAAAAAGGCACTAAAATTCTACGAAAAAGTGTTAGAAAAGAGCTTAAAATAAGGGGAATTAGAGAAAAGGAGAAGCCCTAAAAGCAGGCGTAGGTGGCATGGCTACAAGGTTTATAAGATTGAGGCTATCCGACAATTCAAATCAAACTGCCTGTGGCTCTTTACCACAGGCAGTTTTTAGGTTATTATGTTATAGATGCCATTTAGTGTATAGAAACGAGGGTACATTATCGTCTTTATAAGCTTGATAATAAGCTGTTATAAGACTGCCGTCTGAAAGCTCTGCCGTAGAGGGGTAGCCAAGGTCGGAAGTTTTTGCGTTATCACAAAGAATATATTCCTTATCGAAAGTTTCGCCGCCGTCAAAGCTTACATATACACGCTCTCCGAATGGCTTTATACGCCGCCCGACGGACATTAAAACGGCGCCAGACGAATGCAAAAGTAAATGAGGTGGAGAGCCTTCAATCCCCGTAGGTGTGAGTGGTGAAAAGGTTTTGCCTTTATCATCTGAAAAACAGGTGCTAACGGAAAAAGGGCGCTCTGTTCGCACAGCGGCTAAAAGCCTGCCATTTTGAAGTTCGATAAGATGCGGTTCGTGATAATTATTAGCATCCTCACCGTTTGGGATTTCTATATGTGAAAGTATTTCCCATGCATCTCCTTTTAGGTCACTTTTATAAACGGCTAAAGCACCTTCTTTAATTTCGTTTGAATACATTTGCTTGCCAAGGTAAAGAATATTTTTGTCTGATGTAACTAAAGGGCCGTGAGGCGAAGATATGGGTACTCTTATAGTTTCCCCAAAAGTTAAACCACCATCTTTTGAAACACGCAAAAACGAGCCGCCAAGTGCTGGGTCTGTGCAGTTTTCTGCCCAGTAGTCGAGCTGTGCAGAAAATATAGCGTCTTTTCTGCTGTTTACCTTAAAATCCTTAAAATAGTCATATAAATAAACGTTTGCAGGGTGGACAAACCAAGTGATTAGCAGGTTTTCACCGCCAAGAGATATAATGCCGCTGTCACGGTCATCAAGCGGGGTATCGTTAACTATTAAAGGGGCTGACCAAGTGTTTCCATTGTCTACACTCTTAAAAAGTGCAGTTTTTCCAAATGGGCAGACGTGCGCCATTCTAAAAGCAGAGCATGAGGCATAAAGTGCTTTTTCTGTGCTGCAAATAGAGCCCCAACCGTGGTAGCCGTAAAGATTGTTTGGCATTCTGGAAATAATACCGTTTTGACATTTTGGATAAATACTTTTCAAACTTCTCACCCTTTATTAAATTTATTATAATTTTATTAAAATAACGGAGGAAAAACAATGATTCAACACCACCCCTTTTTGCCTCTTTATGATGAGAATGCAGAGACTTTAATTCTTGGAAGCTTTCCATCTGTAAAAACACGGGAGGTAAACTTTTTTTACGGTCACCCTCAAAATAGGTTTTGGAAAGTAGTAGCTGCCGTGTTTGGCAGTGAAACACCACAGAGCATTAAGGAGAAAAAAGAGCTTATTTTCTCTAACAAGTTAGCTTTGTGGGACGTACTCGCATCTTGCTATATTGAAAACTCTGCTGACAGTACTATAAAACAAGCAAAGGCAAACAATCTTTCTAAAATATTTGAAAATGCCAATATTAAAAACATTTTTGTAAACGGCAGAGCGGCAGAAAAATATTATATAAGCCTAATTGAACCAAGTCTTAAAAGAAAAGCTATATATCTCCCGTCTACAAGCCCAGCGAATGCCGCGTACTCCCTTGAAAGGCTTATAAAAGAGTGGCAGATATTAAAAGAATAACTTAATAACCAGAACCTAGGTTATTAAGTTATTTTCATTTATTTTATAATGTGAAAATAGGACTAACTCGTTGCTGCTTTTGATTTTTCAATTCTCATTTCTGTAAGCTCTTTATACATATCTTCTCGTTTAGAGCCTGTTAAGTCATAAAAGAACATAGGAAACACGCCTATAATACCAAGAAGCGCAGGGATAATAGTATAAAGCGCCCATATTTTAGATTTTGTAGATGCGGACTGCTTTACTATTGCACTTTCATCAGAAGTTTTGTACCCTATAACATCAAGCAGGAAAGTGCCGCTTGAACGTGAAAGAGCGTTAGAAAACTTGCCGACAAATGTCATAACAGAAAAGGATATTCCCTCTGTGCGCTGGCCTGTTGTATACTCTGCATAGTCTACCGTTTCGCCTATCATTTCCATAGGCACTACAGAGTTTATGCCATTTGTAATACCGCCGAAAGCATCTAAAATCATAAACAGAGGTATAATAAATGAAAGTGATGAATAGTGCTTATACCCGATAGTATATTTTAGCAGAGACAGGATAAAAGAGTAAAATTTTGAAAAGATTATCATCTGCCTATTATTCATAAACTTCTTGAAAAACTTTAAGAAAAAGAAGCTTGAAAGGCTTACAATGGCGTTTGGTATTCCCATTAAAAGTGAGGCAGAAGCAACACCTAATACATCAACAAAATAATATGTTCCAAATGTGCCGCCGATGCCGCCAAAGGCGCTTAGCACTTCTTTTGATATAAGAATGCGCAAATATTTGTTTTTATAAAGCCCGCTAAGGCACTCTTTTAGGGTTGGCTCTTCAGAGGATTGCTGCACTCTTTCTTTTACTGCAAAGCCTGAAAGGCTGAAAAGTGCCATGCCTAAAATAGAGGTGATAAGTGCAACTATAAAGAAAAGCTCACGAAAGCCTATGGCTATAATTTTTCTTGAAGAAAGGTCAATAAGAATAGGCATTGCAATTCCGGGAATGGCGCCTACGACGGTTGAAATAAAGCGTGCAGAAGTGATAGCACGTGTTCTATCGTCAGGATTTGGAGAGATAGCAGCAGAAAGACTCCAAAATGGAACGTCACCTATCGTATAGAAAAACTCCCATAAAAAGTAGGTTATCGTCATATACACTATCTTGCGGGGAGCATCTGAACCACCCTCACCAACGAGTAGGGGACCTGCAAATAGTGCTATTGTAGTAATAGCAAGCGGTATTGGCACTGCCATAAGGTATGGACGAAATTTTCCATACCGTGTGCGTGTTTTATCAACAAGAGAGCCCATTAAAGGGTCATTTATCGTGTCCCAAATGCCTTCTATAAAGAGCATTAAAGAAACAATTTTTGCATCTATATTAAAAACGTTGACGAAAAAATATGTTATATACGAGCAAAGAAATGTGTAGCTCATACATTGGCCGCCGTTAGCAATACCATATATTAGGTTTTCTTTTGGAGTAACATATCTTGTAGTAAGAGTTTTTTCGGATATATCTTGATTTGACAAAGCTATCGCCCTTTTTAATGTAATAGGGAACAAATTGTTTTTTAGGATAGTGCAAAATCATTTCACGAAAGCCGTGCTGTTATGCGTTTTCTTTACCGCTCGTAAACCTTTCAAGTAAAGACATGGATATTAAAATTAGACCTGTAACAGTAAAAATCCCAAGCATACCTTTGCCCATTACGGGTAAGGTTTCGGATAAACTTTTCACATTAAAAGCGAAATCTAACAACATTTTAAGCCTCCTAACTAACAAGATTAAGGATAAGACCGCCTGCAATTACAGAGGCTATCTGACCCGATACGTTAACGCCTGTTGAGTGCATTAAAAGGAAGTTTTGATTGTCTTCCTCAAGCCCAAGTTTATGGACTACCCTTGCAGACATGGGGAAAGCAGATATGCCTGCGGCACCTATCATAGGGTTGATTTTTTCTTTTAGGAACAGGTTAAGGAACTTTGCAAACATTACGCCGCCGATTGTGTCAAATATAAATGCAACAAGCCCAAGCCCTAAAATTACAAGCGTTTCCTTTGCAAGAAAGTCATTTGCTCTCATTTTAGCGGCAACAGTAATGCCTAGCAAAATCGTAATGAGGTTAGCAAGCTCGTTTTGTGCAGACTCTGACAAGCTGTTTACAACAAGACATTCTCTTATAAGGTTTCCAAACATAAGAAATCCTATCAAAGCAACGCTTCGTGGAGATACTAAACCTGTTATAACGGTAATGATAATGGGAAAGAGGATTCTTGTAAGCTTAGACACTTCCTTTGCCTTATAGGGCATACGGATAAGGCGCTCTTTCCTCGTTGTGCAAAGCTTAATAAAGGGGGGCTGAATAATTGGCACGAGCGCCATATAAGAGTATGCACACACTATAATGGGACCTATATAGTTAGATTCAAGAAAGTTTGCAACGAATATAGAGGTAGGCCCGTCTGCCGCACCGATAATGGATATAGAAGCGGCATCTTTAACATCAAATCCAAAGAGAGCCGCAATGGAAAACGTGAAAAATATGCCGAACTGTGCAGCCGCTCCAAAAAGCATAAGCTTAGGGTTTGAAAGCAGGGGGCCAAAGTCTATCATTGCGCCTATACCAATAAAAAGCAGTAGCGGGAATAGCTCGTTTGCTATGCCGAAATCAAATAAAGAGTCAAGCACACCCTCCTCTACACCTGTTGGGTAAATTTGTGTAACAGCACCCGAAAGAGGAAGATTTACAAGAATTGCACCAAAGCCTATTGGCAAGAGCAAAGCTGGCTCCATTTCCTTTTTTATAGCAAGATATATAAGAGTGGCGCCTATAACCCACATGACTACCATTCTCCACTCTAAATTAAGAATATTACCAAAAAGCTCATGCACTTATATTGTCCTCCCACAAATTGATTGTAGCTCTATACTGCCCAGAAAGCAATATGTCACCATTATCGTATTTAAGCGAAATTATATCACAATGAACCTTTTTTTTCAAGCGAAAAAACTTTTTATTTGAAAAGGATTTCGTTTTTTGAAAAAATGTGCTATCATCATTACTATGGAATTACGATAAGTGAAATCGGAGGTAAATATGAAGAACATTAAAGTAGCAATTATTGGTTGCGGTGCTATTGCAAACTCAGCACATATACCAGCGTATTTAGAAAGCGGCAAAGCAGAGATTAAATATTTCTGTGACATTATTCCAAAAAAGGCAGACGATGCAGTAGAAAAATACGGGTGCGGAAAGGCAATATACGATTATCATGAGATTCTTGATGATAAAGAGCTTGATGCAGTATCTGTTTGCACTCCTAATGATATGCACTCTGTAATATCTATAGACTTTATGCGCCACGGTAAAGATGTGCTTTGTGAAAAACCAGCGGCAAGAATTTTATCAGAAGCGCTTGAGATGCAAAAAGTTTCAAAAGAAACGGGCAAAATCTTATCAATAGGCGTTTGCAACAGGTATAGCAATGCAGTAAATCACATAAAGCACCTTATAGAAGAAGGCGCTCTTGGAGAGGTTCACCATGTTCACGCAAGTTTTCGTGCGCACCGCTCTATCCCTGGCATAGGGGGCGACTTTACAAGGAAATCTGCGGCAGGCGGCGGCGCTCTTATTGACTGGGGCGTGCATTACTTAGATTTAATTGTTTATTGCTGCAACGAGCCAAAGCCTCTTACGGCAAGCGGTAAGGCGTTTTGCAAATTGGGTAAAAATATAAAAGATTATGCTTATAAAAGCATGTGGTCAGAAAACACGGCAGACTTTGACGGTGTTTATGATGTTGACGATTCTGTAACGGGTATAGTAAGGACTAAAGGCCCTGTTATATCATTTATAGGGGCGTGGGCGCAAAACATAGGTGTTAACGAAACGTATATTGACTTTATGGGAGACAAGGGCGGAGTTAGACTGCAGTATGGCGATAGCTTCAAGCTTTATTCATTTAGCAATGGAATGCTGCTTGAAACTTCCCCCGATTTTAAGTCAAACCCCATACATAAAGATGAGGTAATTGATTTTGTAGACTCTGTAATTAAGGGTGAGCGAAACCGCAACGATATTGACAATGCAATCATAACCTCTAAAATAATGCAGGCGATTTATGACTCGTCAGATGCTAACAAAGAAGTAGAGATTGATTAAAAACACAAAAAAGCGGGGTAGGCTACAGCCTGCCCCTTTATTCTTTTAAAAAATCTCAATAAAACAATTTAATATATTCTTTAACATCTTCTCTTGTTCCAAGAAATGCACCTGGTGACTCCATTTTTAGAGACACCGTTGCCGCTGCCATTAATAAGGAGTAAATAATGTCACTATTAAGCCGTTCGTTTATATATGCGGCAAAGGTTGTGTCGCCTCTGCCCGTTCTGCCGCTTAAATTTCTTGATTTTATTGGGCTTGTGTAAAACTGCTCGCCGTTATATACTAAAACTTCGGTATTGTGAGTAATAAGAATTTCTTTTGCACCAAAAGAGTGCAAAATTTCTGCCGCCTTGCGCCTGTCTGCCGTGCCTGTCATAATTTCGGCTTCAGCTGCATCTGTTTTTAGGTATGTTATGTAAGGGAGCATTTCCTTTTTATCTGCCCAGTCCTCAAAATACATTTTTCCGCCGTTTTTCATATCGGCATGACGCAAAACTGCCTGAACATCAACAGCTACAGCACCCTTTTTAGAGGCAAGCTTTATAATATCATTATCAAAATCACCGAAAATTAGCCCTGCAAAGTGGTATACGTCAGTGTCTACATTAGGTAAATCGGCAGCAGTAAAGCCCGTGCCCCGTGAAAGGCAGGTGCAAATGCGTTTTTCCTTATCTTTTGTTAAATATTGATTTTTAATAGAAGTAGAGCTGTCACCCGTAAGGGCAATAACGTTTTCTTTAGGGATAGTAAATGCACTAAGTCTATCAAAATCCTCTGGTTTTAGCTTTGTTACAACAAGTGGACTATGCCCCAAAGCAAATGCCGCAGCGCTTGAATAAACAGCGGCACCGCCTAAGTTTTCTATAGTGTTTCCGTCACTGTCTATATTATAATCAAGTGAGATATTGCCAATAATAACACTACTGTATTTCCCCATTACTTTCTCCTTAATATGATTTATTGACTTAAAGAATCTGTGGCTGTATAATAAAAGTATATCAGGAAAAAAATAAAAATCAACGAAATGGAGCAGCTTTGAAAAATCTTTCAGATATTAATACAATAAAAAGAATACTCTCACGTCACGGCTTTACATTTTCAAAAAGCCTTGGGCAAAATTTTATTATAGATAGCAGTGTATGCCCAGAAATAAGTGAAAGTGCAAACCTTGATGAAAATACTGCCGTTATTGAAATTGGGGCAGGTATAGGCGTTTTAACAGTAGAGCTTGCAAAAAGGGCGGGCAAAGTGCTAAGCTTTGAACTTGACAAGCGGCTACTGCCAATACTAAAAGAAACGCTTAGTGAATTTAGCAATATTGAAGTGATAAACGAAGATATACTAAAGGCAGATTTAGCCTCGATAATTGCGAAAAAGTGTGCTGGAATGAGAGTTGTTGTGGCAGCAAACCTGCCTTATTATATTACGTCTCCTGTTATTATGATGCTGCTTGAGAGTAAATTTAATATAGAAAGCATAACAGTTATGGTGCAAAAGGAAGCGGCTATAAGGCTGTGTGCGCCCGTTGGCACTCGTGAGGGTGGGGCGGTAACAGTTGCTGTAAACTACTATGCAGCGGCAGAAAGGCTTTTTGAAGTGCCAAGAACCTCATTTTTGCCACAGCCAAAGGTGGACAGTGAGGTTATAAAACTAAAGTGCAGAAAATCTGCAAATATTTCAATTAAAGATGAAAAAGTGTTTTTTAAGATAGTTAAAGGGGCATTTATTCAAAGGAGAAAGACGCTTAAAAACTCACTTTTTGCAACTCTTTTAATTCCAAAAGAGAAAACGGCAGAGGTTTTACTTTCGCTTGGAATAAATGAAAATATAAGAGCGGAAAAGCTAACTATGGAGGACTTTGCAAACCTTTCAAACAGACTT
>DASRNG010000063.1:0-15143 GCA_035647555.1 Oscillospiraceae bacterium
CTGCCTCTATGCTTGAAGCTAAATTGCCTCTATTAAGAATTGAAACTGTGTAGCCGTCAGCATAATCGATTTCCGTGTCTGTAATAAAATGTTCTATACATATGTTATAAGACGAGGTAAGTGTGCTATCGGTGCTGCTTATAAAGTTTTGAAGAGTTTTTTCATCTTTTGCTTTTATAAGCACAACATCAATAGCTTTATTCCAAAGGTTATCGCTATCGGTGGTGTAAAAAACAGCAAGCCCTTTCTCGTTTACCATATTGTCAAACTGTTTTTTTAATGCACTGCTTTTAAGAAGCTTTTCTTCATATTCGTTATAAACTCCTGAAATGCTAAGTACAAATCGAGTGTCAGTAAAATGCAAATCCTCATTAAAATGCGGTAGCAGGGTAGCGTGTGCTTTTCTTTTTTTATCAGGGTATGTTGTAACGGGTATTGCTTTTTTAGTTAGCAAAGTTGTAAAATCTAAAGCCGCTTTTTCAAGTGATTTGTCAGACGAGCAGATAAGGGCAGACGAGCCAATATTTATAGAACCTTTTTCTTTAAGCTCAATTGTTACAGTAGGCCCAATCCCAAACCAGTGGTTTGCGGCAAAGACAGAGCAGTGCGATGCCATAGCGTGTTGGTGCGTTTTAAAGTCAATAACATAGCGGCTTTTAGGGCGAACGGCAGGCGCAAATCTGTCATCAAATATAGCCTTTCCACCCTTAATATTTACAGGCAAATTATAGGTGAAAAGATGGTCATCGCCTGTATAATCCTCAATAGAAATACGAATATCTATTCTCTTTACACCTTTAGTAAGCGTAATTTCTTGCTTTAGTCCACAAAGAATATTCATATTTGACTTTATTATAAGCTTTTCAAACACATCATTTTTTATGCGTTTAACGTCTGCACTATTTTCAGCAGATGAAAGCTTTTCGCCTGTGGTATAAAACTCGTGCTGTGTTTCCATTCTCTGACGAAGTTCTTTTAATGCGTATACTGCGCCGATTTTTCCATCCTTATTATTTATGACTTCTCTTTTTTCCCTTTTGTCATAGATTGAAACAATGCCGCCGCCCTTGTTCTCGTCAACAGTAATGCGGTAAAACTCGTTTTCAATTATATTTTCATGGCTTTCGTTAGATGTGTTTGATTTTTCAGTTTCTGTAAGAGTGTAAACTTTGTAACCAAAAGCAGGAACATCTGGGGTAAATGTTATCTTAAAGTTGCCGTTTTTATCTGTAGTTTCAGAAATATTTATAGGATATTCCTTGCCGCTAATATCGGTTATTACATATGCTTTATCAGATTTAATAGGCAAGTAAATTTCGCATATATCACACCTGTCATATGCATGGGGATTAAACACAACAATAGGAGATAAGCCGAAAGTAGATATAGCAGACATCAAAAATTCCAATGAATTATCAATAATTTCAGAGGATAAAACAGCAGACTCACGATACTCTACCAAAAGGTCTGCAAAACTAATTTCATTGTTAGTGCCTGTTATAGAGTCGTGGTGCTGACCGCATAAAAGCTGCCGCCACGATTTATCAAGCGCATCGTCAGGATAAACTGCACCGAAATATGAAGCGATAGCAGCAAACTTTTCCGCAGTTATGAGCAGATTTTCACATAATCTATTTGCCCTTTTTAGGTCCTGCCTTGTTAGTGCCACCCCTGCATGATAAAGAGAGATATCTCGTGAAGTGGTTTCAAGAGGGGAGTGCCCTGTTTTCTCCTTATGTTTTTTAACGTCACTGTTTACGCCGCCTAAAAAGTCAGACATAACGGAAAACTGTGCAGAGCTTAAAGTATCTTTCATCCACTTTGTATCATCATCACGAGGAAAGGGACTAAAGTTTGACGCTCTTGCAGAGTCGTGAGCGTGATTTACATTAAGGCGCAGTGCATCTTTTCTTGATGTGCCGCCACGAGAGTGTACAAGTGACGAGCCGTCTGGTGACATATGATGAAAAATTGTATCAAGCCCAAATATATATTTGCCCCAATATATACCGTCACAGCCGCCTTTTCTGCATATTTGTGAAAGTTGATTAGGATGACCAAAAACGTCACCAGGTCCGTAAACATGAGCTTTTCTACCTAAAACATCTCTATGATAAAGTTGACCGTACACAAGGTTGCGAACAAGCCCTTCAGGAGATGAGGTCATTTCATTAGGCTGGTTATAAAAACAATCTGCCTCTGCTCTGCCGCTTTTAAAAGCCTCTTTTAGTGTTTTTCTGTCTTTAGCATAAATAGAGTAGTAGGGGTGCAGATAATCAACTTCTGATAAAATCGCCTTAAAATCAGGGTTGTTTCGTAGTTTTGAAAGTATCTTTGAAAGAATATCAATAGCACCCATGGCATATGTACGCTGTTCTTGGTGATATGTTGTATCAAAATGAAAGTCAGAATAAACATGCTCTGTACCGCAAAATTCGTCAAACTTATCAAGCTCTATTTGCCCATTAAAAGTAGAAGGGGGAAAAGAGGTGCTTTTAACTGTTAACGAAAAAGAGACTGTACCATCTATTTCTACTGGCAAAGAGGGCCTTATAATTTCTATACCATTTTTCTCTTTTATATTAACGGCAATGTCTTCAGAGTAATCACCACATTTAATTGTAACAGTGCCGCCCTTGTTTTCTGCACCGTAAATAAAGGTGGGCAAAACTTGCCTTGGTTTATCACACGTTCCGAAATAGGCTTTTGTTTTTGTGGGATAGCAAACCCGAAGTTCTCCTGACTTTGCTAAAACAGGATAGATAGTAAAATTAGAAACAGAAATATCAATAGTATCACAAATATAACCCGCTCTAACTTTAAGCATCAAAAGGTTTCTGCCCTTGTGAAAGCGTGCGAAAACAGTGTTTGCAAATCCCCATAAACCTTTTACTCTGCCGTATGGTTTATTATCAATTAGTTTTCCGTTTAAGTAAAGAAGTGAACCAGAGGTTTCATAGCAAATAACGGCTTCATAATCTTCTTTGCAGTCAACGTAAAATGCGGCATAATATGCACAGTTTCGCTGCTCTGTAAGAAAGATTGCTTCATTACATGCATCATAACCTCCTTTATCAAATCGCAGTGTGTCCCACTTTCTTTTTCCAGCAGTCCAAGGCAGTGTTTTATCGCCAAGATAGTTGTTGTTATGGGATAGACCGATATATGGTATTAATGAATGCTCGCCGCCCTCATCTTTCAAATAATCCTCGTCAAGAACTTTATGCCTCTCATATAAATATTCAGTTTCAAAAGTTCCGTCTGTTTTTAAGACGTAGGGGCCATTCACTATAAAGTCTGTAACGCTAAAGTCTGGATATGGATTTTCTTTAGTTGGTAGGAAAGAGCTAAAATCAACCGCAGGAACATCGCCTTTTATGCCTTTTATATAGTAATTACTATCAAACATTACAACAATCCTTTCATATGTCAGCCAAACTATGATAAAATATCAATAATGACAGAATTTTGTATATTTTATCACAATTTTCCTTGATTTTCAACTAACAGGTTGGTATAATTTCATTAATAAGGGGGTGCTTTTTTGAGTGAATTTTATAATCTTGTAAAAATGCGTCAAAGCTGCCGAAATTATGATAGTGAAAAAGCAGTTGAAAATGAGAAACTTGAAAAAGTTATAAAAACTGCATTACTTTCTCCCTCTGCGGTAAACTCACAACCATGGCATTTTACTGTAGTAAATAGTAAAGATAAGTCAAAAGAAATAGCAAAAGCGGTGCAAAGAGCGGGCCTTAATAAATTTACCTCCTCTTGCCCTGCTTTTATTATAATTAATGAAGAAAAGTCAAACATTCTTTCAAAAATTGGCGGTAAGGTAGTGGGGCAAAAATATGCTTTAACTGATATTGGTATAGCCGCAGCGCATATAATACTTGCAGCACAAGATATTGGGCTATCCACCTGTATTATGGGTATGTTTGATGAAGATGAAGTAAAAAAGATATGTGATATACATAAAAATAAACGAGTAAGACTAATTATAGCTATAGGCTATGCTAAAAATGATGAAATTAGAATAAAAAAGAGAAAACTTGAAGACGAAACAGTAACATATATTACCGATTAAGCTAATAAGGGGTGACTTTGTGGATAATGTAAGTTATAAATGCCCTGCCTGCGCCGCACCATTAAAGTTTAGCAATAAAACGCAAAACTGGAAATGCGGCTCCTGTGCTAATGAATTTACACTTCAAAACTTAAAAGATTTTTATGATACAGAAATACTAAAAGATGACGAACCGCTTAATTGGAAGGATTATGATTTCACCTCTGGTAGCGGTGACTGGACAGAAAGCGAAAAAGAGGTGCTTAGCGAAAGCAGGTGTAATTCTTGCGGCGCTGAAATTATTAAGGATAAAAACAAAGCGGCAACAAAGTGTGTTTACTGCGGTAACACCGTTCTTATCCCTATGCGTTTTTCAGGCACATTTCGCCCTGACTATGTAATCCCGTTTAAGCATGATAAAGATATGGCAATAAAGCAGTATAAAGACTTTTGCAAAGGTAAAAGGCTTTTACCCAAACAGTTTTTAGAGCAAAGCCATATTGAAGAAATAACAGGCATTTATGCTCCGTTTTGGCTTTATAACTGTGACGCCACAGGAGAGCTTGTTTATAGCGCAAAAAGAGTAACTTCTTACAACAAAGGCAGTTATCTAATCACACATACGGACCATTACCGTGTAAATAGAGCAGGGAGCATTATATTTAACAGAATTCCAGTAGACGGCTCTATAAAACTTGCAGATGAATATATGGAGGCTATTGAGCCTTTTGACTATTCTCACCTTGAACCGTTTACACCCGCATACCTTTCAGGTTTTCTTGCTGATAAGTATGATGTTAATGCAAAGGAGGGTCAACCACGAGTTGAGGAGCGTGTTAAAAACTCTGTTCGTGATATGCTAACAAATTCTGTAAAGGGGTACACCTCTCTTAAAGTTTCAGGCGAGTCCTACCTTGCAGAAAACACTGATATTAAGTATGCCCTTTTGCCTGTGTGGATGCTAAACACAATACATAAAGGCAAAGCCTATACCTTTGCAATGAACGGGCAAACTGGCAAGTTTGTAGGAAACTTACCAGTAGATAAAGGGCTTTATTTTAAGTATCTTTTAGGTATTGGGTTTGGCTTTTCTGCCGCTATATATGCTGTTATTATTGGGCTAAAATTTTTGGGGGTAATGTAATGAAAAAAACTTTATCCTTAATCATGATTTTTATAGCCCTATGTTCTTTTGCTTTTACAAGCTATGCTGCGGGGCAAAACAATGATACCTTACCTCGTGTTGTTGACAAAGCAAATCTTTTAACCTCTTTAGAAGAAGAAAAATTAAGCGAAATGATAAAAGATATTAACGAAAAACACTCCTTTGATATTGTAATATTAACTGTAAATTCAATAGGAAACAAAACGGCAGAGCAGTTTGCAGATGATTATTATGATTATAACAATTATGGATATGGCGAGAACTTTGACGGGCTGCTCTTTATGTTAAATATGGAGGAGAGGGATTATTACACCTCAACAACAGGCAGGGGCATTGAAGTTTTTACAGATTACTCAATAGACTTTATACACGGTGAGGTTATAAATTACCTTTCATCGGGAGAATATTTTCGGGCATTTGAGCAGTATCTTTCAGTTGTAGGCGAGCTTTTACATCAAGAACAAACAAATGATATTATTTATGATTATGACAAGCCTTTTGAATATGATTTTGCAGAAACTCTTCCCAAAATAAGAACTGTTAAACTTTTTGATATAGAGGTTTTACTTGCATCACTTTTATTTGGCTTTATAATAGCTTTTATATCAGTTTTTTCTATGAAAAACAAAATGAAGATTGCTATTGCAAAACAGAGTGCGAAAGACTATGTTTTGCCTGGAACATTCGTAATAACAAAACAGGCGGACAGATTTTTATTCAGAACGACTACAAAAGTAAAAGTAGAGAAAAGCTCCTCTAATGTTAGCGGTAAAGCGGGCGGCAGCAGTGTGCATACAGGCAGCAGCGGCAGGAGCCACGGCGGTGGCGGCGGCAAGTTTTAATTAAGAAAGGCTGGTAAAATGGCAAATAAAATCAAGTTTGCTTTATTTGGGGCAAAAAGGGGAGAGGCGTTTGTGCGTGTTCTCTCATATTTTGAAAATACAAAACTTGTAGCAGTTTGTGACGCCTCTAAAGACAATACCGAAAACATAAAAAAGTTTTGTCCTCTTGATACTGAATATTATGAAGATTATGAAGAAATGATTAGTAGCGGCGGTATAGATGCAGTTATCTTATGCAATTATTTTAACGAGCATGCACCAGCGGCTATTATGGCACTGAAAAAGGGCATAGCTGTTTTTTCTGAAACTATTCCTGCTGTAACACTACGGGAATGTGTAGAGCTTTGCAGGGCAGTAGAAGAAACAAATACTCTTTATATGCTGGCTGAAAACTACCCATATATGAAAGGCCCTATGTACATGAAAAACCTGTATGAGGGCGGAACGCTTGGCAAAGTTATGTATGCGGACGGTGAATATGTTCATCCTATGTCTGCGGATAAATACGAGTACTACACACCGCACACAAAGCATTGGCGTGCTGTAATGCCGTCTACATACTATCTAACTCATTCGCTAGCACCGCTTATTCATATGACAAATGCACTTCCCATTGCTGTTAACGCAAAATGCGTTTATTCTGATGAAACTAAGTGGGAGCTAGAAGGTGAATTGAAAAAGGACGTAGGCGCTGCAATTCTTTGTGAAATGGATAATGGAGCTATTTTTCATATCACAGGCTGGGCAAAATATGCGCCCCATGGCACTTGGTACAGGCTTTGCTGTATGAACGGCGGTGCGGAAACTCTAAGAAACGATACTAATAGAGTTCGTGTTACATATAATGACTGGAATGTGCCTAATAAGGAAAGCTCAGAAAGCGTTATTCTTTCAAATTTTGGTGACGGCAGTGCCGCTAATAAGGCTGGTCACGGTGGTGGTGATTATTGGGTTATGAGTGAGTTTATTGATGCCTTTGTAAATAAAAAAGAGCCGTTTTTTAATGTTTATAAGGCGGCGGCAATGTCAGCGGTTGGAATTTTAGCGTGGAGGAGCTGCATGAACTCTGGAAAAGAGTATAAAATCCCAAACTTTTTTAATGAAAACGAAAGAAAAAGTTATGAAAATGATACACTTTCGCCATTTGTAAATGCACAAGGAAAAATAACGTATCCCCGCTCTAAATATGATAATATAGATTTTGAAAAGGAGTTTTAAGATGTTAAGCGAAATAGAGATTAAAAAACAAATATGTGAAATAGGTAAACGTATTTACGACAAAAATATGGTAGCGGCGAATGATGGAAATATTTCTGTTAAAATTAATGACAATGAATACCTTTGCACACCCACAGGGGTTAGCAAAGGCTTTATGACACCTGAATATATTTGCAAAGTTGACTCAAACGGTACTGTTATTGAATCTAATGGTGATTTCAGGCCTTCAAGCGAAATTAAAATGCATTTGCGTGTATATAAAGAAAGACCAGATGTAAATGCCGTTGTTCATGCACACCCTTTATATGCAACAGGGTTTGCAATTGCAGGAATACCGCTGACAGCGCCTATAATGCCGGAGGCTGTAATATTTTTAGGCTCTGTCCCTATAGCTGAATATGGCACACCGTCAACAGATGAAATACCTGATGCCATTTCTAAATATCTACAAAGCTATGATGCTGTTCTTCTTGCCAACCACGGCGCACTATCATTTTCTGATACACTTTTAAATGCATATCATAAAATGGAGTCTGTTGAGTTTTATGCACAGCTTCTCTATATATCAAGCCAAATAGGAACACCAAATGAGCTTACAGAAACGCAAGTAAAAAGACTTTACAAGCTGCGTAAAAGTTTTGGAATAAAAGGCAAACACCCAGCAGACTCTATAACAGAATAAAACAAAAAAACTGCCGATAAAACGGCAGTTTTTTATTTTAATTTATAACGTTATGCCCAGCCGCGGCTTTTAACGGCATCAACAACACGTTTTACAGCAATTGTATATGCCGCCTCACGCATCTGAAGGTTTTGCTGTTTTGAAGTCATATACACAGCTTGAAAAGCATTTGACATAGACGTGCTAAGTTTATCAAACACCTCATCATTACCCCAAAAGAAATTTGTGTTACCCTGCACCTGTTCAAAATAACTGCAAATAACACCACCTGCATTACATAAAAAGTCTGGTAAAAGTATAATGCCTTTTTTAGCAATTTTATTGTCACAATCAGGAGTAACAGGTCCGTTTGCCGCTTCACATATAACTTTTACACTTTTTGATATATCAGGCAAAACATTAGGTGTAATTTGATTTTCTAAAGCTGCTGGAATAAGAACGTCAACATCTTCAGAAAGCCATGCGCTTGCTGGCAAAACTTCATAACCAAACTCTTTGGCTTTATCCTTATCAATAGAGCCATACGAGTCTTTAATGCTTACTAACTGCTCTATGTCACAGCCATCCTTTTTACGGAAAGTGTATGCAGTTACATCTTTTTGATTCCAAGAGGAAACACAAATAACCTTGCCGCCCATTTTTGAATAAAGCCTTGCAGCATATTCAGCAACATTTCCAAAACCTTGAATACTTGCGGTTGTATTTCTAAGCCTAATACCCTCTGCTTTAAGCAGGTTTTTAAGCACATATATAACACCATAACCTGTAGCCTCTGTGCGCCCTGAAGAGCCGCCCATACCAACAGGCTTGCCAGTAATAACCCCAGGGTACCGCCCGCCAGCAATTGTTTCATATTCGTCAAGCATCCATAGCATATGCTGCCCGTTTGACATAACATCAGGCGCAGGAACATCAATATTAGGTCCTATTTGACAATATGATTGGCGAATATAGCCACGGCAAAGGCGTTCTTGCTCTCCCATTGACATATGGCGTGGGTCACAAACAATGCCGCCCTTTCCGCCGCCGAGCGGAATATCTACAACGGCACATTTCCATGTCATCCACATGGATAAAGCACGAATAGTATCTGCCGTTTCATGCGGGTGAAAACGAATACCGCCTTTAGCAGGTCCTCTCGCATCATTATGTTTTATACGATAAGCTTTAAATACTTTTGTTGAGCCATCATCCATTTTTACGGGAATTGTAAAATGAAACTCTTTCATCGGCTGGCGGAGAAGTGCACGAACACCATCATCAAGTCCCATGTACTCGGCCGTCTTATCAAATTGAGCTTGTGCGTTTTCAAATGGGTTATAAATGATAATACGCCCCCTTCTAAGAAATTATAGGATATTATAACTCTAAAAACACCGTTAAGTCAACAAAAAACAACATATTTATTAAAAGTGCCTTAAAAAGTAAAAATATCCATTAGCAATGTAGTAAGTTAAGATGGAAAATTCTATATATAATTACAGAAAATATGGGTTGCGAATATGTCTCAAAAGTGTTACAACTTATTACAGGGAGGTTACAAACATGAACTATCTAACGAAAAAAGTAATAGCCATAATTATTTCTCTCGTTGCTGTATCGTTTGGTTTTAATAATTTAGCAAAAGACCCCACAAATAATACTATGACCACAACAGCAAAAAGTGAAACTAATTATAAAGATTGTGAAATAGAAATGCCAAGCAAAAATACTACAACAAAGGCAAACGGCAATTCTGAGCAAACAAGCGGCAAAGATAATACAACAAAAAATGAAGTTGAAACATCGCCGCATACAACGAAACCAAGAGAGACAGCGCCGTATACTACAAGATCAACACAGACAGTACCGTCTACTACAAGACCAACACAGACAGCGCCGTCTACCACAAGACCTACACAGACAGTGCCGTCTACTACAAGACCAACACAGACAGTGCCGTCTACTATAAGACCTACACAAACAGCGCCGCCTACCACGAAACCTACACAGGCGAATAATCAAAATGGTTTTGAAAGTCAGGTAGTAATTCTTGTGAATAAAGAACGTGCTAAACAGGGACTTGCTCCTTTAACAGAGAACAAAAAACTTTCAGATGTAGCAAGGCTAAAGTCACAGGATATGCGTGATAAAAAATACTTCAGCCACACAAGCCCCACTTATGGAAGTCCGTTTGATATGATAAAATCGTTCGGAATTAGCTATAGAACAGCAGGTGAAAACATTGCAATGGGATACAGTACTCCTGAAAAGGTTATGGAGGGGTGGATGAACTCTAAAGGTCACAGGGAAAATATTCTAAATGCATCGTTTACTCAAATAGGTGTAGGGTACGTTTCGGACGGTCATTATTGGACACAGCAATTCATAGGCTAATACTTTTACAAAAAGGTAATCGGCAGATTAAGACCTGCCGATTACTCTTTTATTAAATATAGTCTATAAGCAGTTTGTAAATTTCACTTTTTTTCCTGCCTGTTTCTTCTGCCGCTTTTTTTGCTGCATCGCTCGTTGAAAGCCCTTGTTCATAAAATGTTTTTGCTATTTTAGCTGCCGATTCAAGCGAGGGTATTTCTGTCTGCCTTTCTTTTGCACCCTCTAATATAAGTACATATTCACCTTTTGGATTTTGTGTTTTATATTTCTCAATTGCTTGTGAAAGCGTTGTAATTTCTATATTTTCATAAATTTTTGTAAGCTCTTTCACTATAGAAATATTTCTATCACCAAAGCTGTTTAGCATGTCTTCCAAAGTTCTAGAAAGCTTATGGGGTGCTTCATAAAAAATCATAGTCCTTTTCTCGTCTATCAGCTCCTGAAGGTGCTTTTTTCTTTTTGTTTTAGCGGTAGTTAAAAAACCCTCAAAGGTAAATCGCCTCGCCTCAAATCCTGACACGGAAAGAGCAGTAATAAGAGCAGAGGGTCCTGGCACTGCCTTTACATCAATACCTTTTTTATGGCACAGACTGATAAGTTGTTCTCCAGGGTCAGATATAACTGGCATTCCCGCATCGCACACAAGCGCACAGGACTCACCACTTAAAAGCCGCTCAATGATAACAGGGTTTTTCTCACGAAAATTATGTTCATGATAGCTTACAAGTGGTTTGTTAATACCAAAGTGATTTAAGAGCTTTAATGTTACTCTTGTATCTTCAGCAGCAATAAAATCACATTCCCCGAGCGTTTTTAACGCACGGGGAGAGATGTCACCGAGATTACCGATGGGTGTTCCGACAATATAAAGAATTGCATTCATTTTTTTAGTATCTCCGAGTTTTCACAAAGTTCTTTAAAAAACTTTTGATTATCTTCATCAATATAATCTTGAAATTGAAGTAAAGCGGTTTGATAACTGTCAAAAAGTTTTTGTTTAGCACGAAGAGAACGTTTTTTCTTAACTTTATCAATTATATCGTAAAAGCTTCTTTCAATAAAAGCACCAATTATATCGTGCTTCATTTCTTGTATTTCAGATAATTGCTGTGACGGTAGTTTCCCATCAAATTTCCAGTAGGGTTCAAGTTCGGAAACACGTCTTGTACAATCCTCAAGAAGCTGTAAGTTAGTAAAAAAAAGTTGCGGAAAAACAGTTGTGTTTACAATATTAGCGGCTGTAGCGCCCATGCGAACATTTCTGCCGATAAAATCAAACACTGCTCTTGCAAGCACTTGCTGTGATAACATGTTACGTGTTACAGGTATATTTGTAACCATCTTTTGAAGAGCTATTCTTTCTTCTCTGTCAAAATCACGTGGAATAAAAGGTTGGTTCGGTTGTCTTTCACCCTCTGTTTTATTATTTTTTTTAGAGTTTCTTTTAAACAGAGCCAAAATTATTCACCGCCAATTAAATTATAGTTCAGTCATCTTGTTGACGCATTCTTTACAGATGTTATTACCTTCATATACAACAATATTGTCTGCATTATTGCAAAATATGCAAGCAGGGACATATTTTTTTAGTATAATTTTATCGCCTTCTGTAAAAATTTCAACTGCTGAGTTGTCACTGTTAAGCCCAAATCTAACTCGAAGATCGATTGGCAGAACTATTCTTCCAACGCCATCAATGTTTCTAACAATTCCTTCAGACCTCATAAATAAGACTCCTTTCTTTTTCTTTTTGCTGCTATATAGTACCACCAATTACCAATGTTGTCAACAAAATATAGTGTATTTTTACTTGAAATTACATAAAAATGCGCATATAGGCGAAAAAACTTCAATTTTTGCTTAAATTGATAATAAATATTGATATGCTATATATTAAATGCTATAATCGGTATCACTTAGTAAGTCGAATGGATGTGTAAAATGTTAATATTAAGAGAAAGTTACAAGTCTCAGCTATCATTAAGGGAGACAGTGCGTGCAATTAAACTAATAAAAGACACCTTTGAAAGGAATCTTTCAAAAGCATTAAATCTTGAGAGAGTTTCAGCTCCGCTTTTTGTTGATAAAAGTTCTGGTCTTAATGATGACCTTAGTGGCATAGAACGTGCCGTTACATTTGATGTTAAGAATATTCCCGGTTGTGAGGCTGTTATTGTTCACTCGCTTGCCAAATGGAAGAGAATGGCGCTCAGTGAATATGACTTTTCATGTGGTGAGGGTTTATATACAGATATGAACGCAATAAGACGTGATGACGAGCTTGATAATACGCATTCAATATATGTTGACCAATGGGATTGGGAAAAGATAATAAAAAGGGAAGAAAGAACTCTCGAATATCTTGAGGAAACAGTTAAAAAGATAGTAGGCGTGTTTATTAGCACACTTGATAAAGTTAAAAGTGAGTTCCCAAAAGTTGATACAAAGCTATGCTCTGATGTTTATTTCATATCTGCTGAGGAGCTGCTTCAAATGTATCCAGCTCTCCCAGCAAAGGAAAGGGAACGTGAGATAACAAAGAAGTATAAAACAGTATTTTTAACAAAGATAGGCGGAAACCTTTCTAACGGAACACGGCATGACGGTAGAGCGCCTGATTATGACGATTGGAGTCTTAACGGTGATTTATTGTTTTATAACGAAATCTTAGAAGATGCGTTTGAGGTATCTTCTATGGGCATTCGTGTTGACGAAAAATCTATGGACGAGCAGCTTAATTTTACAGGGCATAATGAGCGCAGAAACTATGAGTATCATAAAAACATACTTGAGGGGAAGCTCCCGTTGACTATAGGCGGTGGTATAGGGCAGTCAAGAGTTTGTATGCTTTTATTAGACAAACTACATATAGGTGAGGTTCAATCGTCCTTGTGGAGCGATGAAATGAGGCAAAAGTGTAAAGAGAATGGCATTTTCCTATTATAAAAATAAAGCGGACACATAGCTGTCCGCCTTTTTTTTGCTTTATTCTATAGCAAATTTGAGTTTTTTATTCTTTTTCCTTTTATAACTTTTATTTTGAAAGTATTTTTCTGCCTCACAAACGAGTAGGGGAGGAATACATAAAAGTATAATTATCTGCCACTGTGAAAAGGTTAAAATAGTTGTATCAAAAATTTTAGTAAGGGTAGGGATAACAACGACTGAAAGCTGTAGTAGTGCGCAAATTATATTGCCGAAAAATAAATTAATATTTTCAAAAGGCGATATTTTAAATATAGAATGAGTAGTCCGAACATTAAAAGCGTGCAAAAGCTCTATAAAACTTAGTGTGCAAAAAGCCATTGTGCGCCCCACCACAATAGAGTAGCGCGATGTGCCGTAAATAAAGGCGAAGAGCGACAAAGCACCAAAAAGCATGCCCTCAATTACGATATCGAACCACTCTACTTTTGATAAAATGCCCTTATCTTTTGGGAGCGGTTTTCTTTTCATTATATCGCTTTCAGGCCTTTCCATTCCAAGTGCCATAGCGGGCAGTGAGTCTGTAACGAGGTTTATCCAAAGCAAATGAATAGGTAAAAGCGGCGCCGAATACCCAAGGACAAACGCAGCAAAAACTAAAAGGATTTCACCGATGTTACTTGAAAGTAAAAATCTAACTGATTTTTTTATGTTGTCAAACAATCCTCTGCCAATTTCTATAGCATTTACTATAGTTGCAAAGTTGTCGTCCATTAAAATTATGTCAGAGGCATTTTTTGCAACTTCTGTTCCGCTTTTTCCCATGGCGCAGCCAATATCAGCACGTTTTAAGGCAGGAGCATCGTTCACTCCGTCACCCGTCATGGCAACTATTTCGCCGTTGGCTTTATATGCGTCTACTATCCTTACCTTATGTAAAGGCGTAACCCTTGCAAAAACACTACAAGAGCGCACTTCCTTTTTTAGTGTTTCATCACTCATATTTTCAAGAGCGTCACCGTTTAAAACGGTTGAGTTATTTGTATATATGCCAAGTTTTTTCGCTGTTGCCACAGCCGTTAGTGCGTGGTCACCCGTTACCATAACAGGAGTTATGCCAGCACTGCGGCAAATAGAAACGGCTGCCTTAGCTTCAGGCCTTATAGGGTCCTCTATGCCAATAAGACCTAAAAAGACCATGTCAGAAACGGTGGACTCTGAAGGTGATGAAGTATGTTTTACCGAAACTGCAATTACACGCAAAGCATTATTCGCCATATGGGCATTTGCGTTAAGAGCCATATTTCTTTGAATATTTCCGAAAACAACTTCTTTATGCCCATTATAAAAGTAAGCACATTTCGGAATTAAAACATCAGGCGCACCTTTCGTAATTTGTATATAACCGCCACCATTTTTATGTATAGTTGTCATTAATTTCGTTTCACTGGAAAATGGTATTTCTTTTACACGGAGGTACTCTTTAATTATATGTTGATATTTTAACCTTGTTTTTAGCAGTGCATTAATTATTGCATTCTCTGTAGGCTCTCCAACTGCTGCTGTTTTTCCTCTTTTTCTTCCAACTGTAGAGTTAGAGCAAAGTGCGGCATACATAAAAAGATTTTCAGCATAAGGGCTTTTTGCGTCTAATTCCTTTTTGTTTGGTAAATAAACTTTTGTTGCCGTCATTTTATTTTGCGTTAGAGTTCCTGTTTTATCAGAACAAATAACAGAGGCACTTCCAAGCGTTTCTATACTTGGCAGTCTGCGGACTATAGCATTTTTCTTTGAGAGTTTGCCAACCCCTAATGATAATACTATTGTAACAATAGCGGGAAGTCCCTCAGGTATAGCTGCAACAGCAAG
>DASRNG010000064.1:0-15229 GCA_035647555.1 Oscillospiraceae bacterium
TGCCCTACAATAGCACCTCTTAGGAAATTACCTGCTCTTGAGGGGAAAAAGCCGTTTGTCGGGGCTATGCTGTCACCACTTTTTAGGTGGAAATCTTTCGCGTGTACATGAAAAACATAAGGAGCGAGCCTGCCGACTGCAAAAATGGGGTCCTCATCGGCACATAGGAAGTTGCCCATATCAAAGAGTACACCAAAGTTTTCGTCTGCAACGCCGTTTATAAGTTTTTCTACTCTTTCACTGTCCTGACAAAAGTAACCGTGGTTTTCTACCATTGTGCGAATGCCAAGGGTTTTACCATACTCTGTTACCTTTTTGCACCCCTCAACAAGATATGGAAGTGCCTCATTATACCCTCTTTGCATTCTGTTTTCATTTTTCCAGCCGCCTGTTGCGTCATGGCGCATGCCAGACACGCCAAGGATTTTAGCAATATCAAGCTCTTTTTTTAGTCTTTCAACTTCAGAGTCTACACTGCCGCCACGAGGATAAAGAAACTCTGCTCCTATAGTATAGTTTACGGCGGTAATCCCTACTTTTTCACATTCGTCTCTTAGCTCTTTCGCATAGTTTTCTTTGCTAACTCCTTTTGGAGGGTGAATTTCGGCAAATTCTATACCGTCAAACTCCATTTCTTTGGCAAGAGCGATTAATTCCTTTTCCGTCTTTTCGCCTTTTGATGTCAACTGCGAAAAACTGTAAGTACTAACTGAAAATTTCATATAAAACTCCATTCCGCCGCCTAAAAAGGCGGCTTTTATTTTATTTAACTAATCTATATTAACAAAGCCCGTCCCGATAGTGCATATAGACCTAAGGATATAAGAGCTGCATAAATAAATAAAGCGGGCGAGCCTTTGAAAGCCTTTGGTATATCGTCATTTTCTTTAATCCTTTTTGCAGAGATATTCATAAGCAGAACGGCAAAGCCAAATGCGGCACCAGCACCAAGTCCGCTGCCAACTGCTTCATAAACAGTAAAACCAGAAAGGCGGTTTATCATAGGTACTGCTAAAACAAGAGTGTTAAAAGCCGCAACAGCAAGACGGCTTATAAGGGATTTACTGGCTTTTGATATTAGTGCTATACATACTGATATGATGTACAATACAATTAAAATCCCGATATATGCAAGATAGTGGTAGTATAGGCTAAGCTCATTAAACTCTGGTATCGTGTCAAGAAAATAGCAGCTAACACTAAGTGCCACAGAAAACATTGAAATAAATATAGAGAACTCTAAAAGCAGTTTTGGCTTTACAGACATTCGCAAAGCCTCACTTGCGCCAAGACCGCCTGAAAACACAAGGTTTTGCACAACGCCAACTAAAACAGCGGTAGAAAGAAGGCTGAAAATATAACTCATTATAGACCCTCCTTTGCTATAATGTCAGAGGTTTCCTCTTCTTTATAATGAGGGTAAAGCTTTAGCCGTAAAAACCTAAGCACTGCAGCGAGAAAGCCAAGTGTGAGCAGCCCGCCGCACGGCAGCAGCATAATAGATAGCTTATACGCATGGTCAATAGAAAAACCATAAAATGTGCCATTGCCTAAAATTTCACGCACAGCGCCTGTTAAAAGCACAACAGCACCATAACCAATGCCCGAAAACACCGAGTGAACGAAAGAGTCACTTATAGAGTTTTTGACATAATACCTTTCACAGTGGAGTGAAACGAGAGAGCTAACACAAGTTAAAGGAATTGTAATACCTAACTTTGCCGCCTCGTTCGGCACAATGTCTGAAAATAAATAAGTGAGGGGCAAAAGAATTGATGTGCTTATAATGACATATATAACGACTCTTATATAACGGGGGACAGATTTTAATAAAAGAGAGGTTATAAAGGCATTTAATACAAGTATCAAAAAGGTTGCCACGCAAACGAGTATGGCAGACTTTACAGAGGTGGAAACCACGATAAGCGGAAATAAACCAACGGCTTCTATAAGTGCGGGGTTTTTAACAACCAATGTTTCACGGATTATTTTACGAAAGTTTGCTTTTTTATCAATCATGCCTCTTTTGCCCTTTCATTATGATGTAAAGGTAGCTTTTTCTTGTTTTCTTTACGGCATGGCAAGTCAAACGCTTTTGAGAAAAGCGGTGACAGGACATTCATTATAAGAACTACGAAACAAGTAGAGTCCTCATATATACCAACCTTGCGAAAAAGCATAACTAAAAGTCCTGATACTGTGCCAAAAATAAAGCCCGACAAATTGCCAGAGGGGGAGGAGTAAGGCTGTGTAAAAAGAAATAAACCAGCAAAAACGAGAGTGCCTGAACACAGCTCCATAACAACAGAGTTAATGCTGCCTGTGAGAATACGAGGGAAAAAGGCGGCAAAGACAGACACAGATAGAATATAGCCTGCAAAGATTAAGAATTTATTTCTATGCCTAAAGAGCAAATAAATGCTTGCCGAAAGGAGAATAAGCGTGCAGGTAGCACCCATAGGCCCTGGGTACTCGCCTATGAATATTTTTATGATAGATGTGGCACCAGAGTGAATAGAGTTCCCCTGTGCCAAAGATGAGGCGATAGAAGTCCCCTCAACAAAAGCAGGGTCACTTGCGGCTACTGTAGGGTAGGCAAGAGACGGATAAGTAAAAACTGATGCAGTTTTAGAAACAGTGGCAAATGCAATAGCTGCGGCAGCAGGCACAAATGGTATATTCTCTTCGTTTCCAAATGGCAGCGAGCATACAATATATGAGAAAGCTACTGAAGATGAAAGCAAAGTAAAAGATACGCTAGAGGGCAGCATAAAAGGTATTAAAAGCCCTGTAACTATTGCTGACGGCTTAAAAAATTTAACTTTTTTCTTTAATAATAAATCGCAAACGATTGAAAGAGTGACAGAAAGTGCTACCGAAACGAGGGCAAGCCTTAACGCTCTTTCACCATAGAAATACCAAGCCATTAAAAGCGGTGCCCAAAGAATCAGTAAAAAGTCTTTTTTATATTCCGAATAATTAGCTGTGTTGTTTTGTTTTGCCAATATTATTCTATTCCTTTCCTACTATTCCAAAAAGTTATCATTGTGTACAAGCCGTTTGCGTAATATGATAGTAATAAGAGCTGGGAGGGAGACTTTTGAAAATCGAGCTGCAAAATGAAGATAAGATAGTAGTTGAACTGACGAAAACAGACCTCAAGTCACTCGATATTACATATGAGGATATGGATTATTCCAATATAGAAACTCGCCGTGTAATATGGACACTGCTTGACGAGGCTAAAAGAGTGCTTGGCAAGGATATTAGCCCTGCGGAGCGTATGCTTATTGAGGCACTGCCGCTTGAGGACGGCGGATGCGTACTGTATTTTACTGTGCTGCCCTCATCTGGGTATGATAAAAGCAGCAAAAGACTTGTAATGAAGAAAGAGGCAGAACCTATTCTTCTTTATACAAAAGATTGCAATAGCTTTATAGATTCGGTTGGGATATTAAAGGAAATGAGCGGCAGACACAAGGGGTATAGCAGTTATATTCTATCTGACGCATACTACACAGTAGTATACCCAAAGCTTACGCAAAGTGACTATTTTGTAAGAGGCCTTTGTGAATACTGTGACATTGTTGATGCCGATATGACTAAAATTTCACAGGTGAGTGAATACGGTGAGTACTTAAAATCATTCTCTGAGAGAGTTGATTGCAAAACGCCTATCATCAGCGCCGAAAATATAGCTTCCTGCAACTAAAATATTTGCACCAGCAGACCTTGAAAGAGCGGCGGTTTCGCTATTAATTCCTCCGTCTACTTGAATGTCTATTTGTTGGTCTTTTTCTCGTATTTTTGTTATTTTAGGAAGCATAGAGCTAATAAACTTTTGACCGCCAAAGCCAGGCTCAACGGTCATAACAAGTGCCATGTCTATTTTATCTAAAAACTGAAACACAGCATAAGGTGGGGTATGGGGTTTTATTGAAACTCCAGCCCTTACCTTTTGTGATTTTATTTTTTCTATCGTTTTATTCATATAGTCTATATCGTCAGAGCATTCAAAATGCACTGTGATAATATCTGCCCCAGCGTCAATAAAATCATCTATAAAGGCATAAGGGTCAGATACCATAAGATGAACATCAAACAGAATGTTTGACACCTTGCGAAGACTTTTTATAACAGGGGCACCTATTGTAATGTTTGGCACAAAATGCCCGTCCATCACATCAATATGAAGCATGTCAGCGCCGAAAGACTCAATCTCTTTAATTTCCTTGCCAAGCTTTGCATAGTCAGCAGAAAGCAAAGAGGGAGCTATTTTAATTGGTTTTTTCATTTCCTTCCTCCCAAACGGATAATGCCTTTTGTTTATCACTTTCTATTTGATTTTTAAGCTCTTCAAGAGATGAAAAGCAAATTTCATCTCTTATTTTTTTTGTTAAGGATACGAGTATATTTTCGCCGTAAAGATTGTCATCTATACCGATAATATGAGTTTCACTGCCCATTACACCATCGCCTATTGTAGGGCGCATACCAATGTTTGTAACAGAGGGAAACAGTTTTTCGTTTACAACTGTAAAAGAAGCGTAAACGCCGTACTCTGGCACGATAAAATCGGGCGGAAAATATTGATTTATCGTTGGAAAGCCAAGTTTTCTGCCAAGCTTTTGGCTTTCATGAATAGTAAAATCATATGAAAACCACCTGCCAAGCATATTGCGGGCAGATAAAACATCTCCCTTTTCAAGGGAACTTCTGATTCGTGATGAGCTTATAGGCAGCCCGTCATAAGATATGGCGCCAGAAACTTTTAGCCGTATGCCGTTATCATCACAAATTTGTTTTAGGGTCATAGCATCGCCTGCGGCATTTTTTCCAAAATGAAAGTTAAAGCCACAAGAGATTTGCCGAACTTTATATTTTCGGGCTATTTCAATAACAAAGTCTTCACTGTTTAAGTTCATAATAGAACTAAAATCCTCATACACAGGGGTAATACCCATGTGTTTTAAAAGACTTTCTTGCTGATTTTTTGTTATTACTCTTTTAGGCGCTTTTCCATAAAGTGCTTTATGAGGGTGCTCGTTAAAAAGCAAAATAAGAGGAACCTCACCGTCTTTACAAAGAACGGCGTTTTCAATTACTTTGCTATGCCCTAGGTGTATACCGTCAAACGTACCAAGGGCAATAGACGAGGCTTTTATGTTTTTAAGCTCACTTTTTTTCATAATCAAAGCTCATTATATACTTTTTTTACTTCTAAAACACTTTTTGAGAGAGAAATTTCACCAATACCAAGAAACTCATCAACAGGCGAGAATACGGTGTGGTATTTTTTTGAGCTGTCAATAGTCAGCCTACTGAGAAACAACTCTCCTCCATTTTTAAAACGTGTACTTTGTGCGTCTGTTACATAAACTTTTGGGTGAAAATCTAATGCTTTTTCAGTAGGTATAATTATTTTTCCTATTGTACCACTTTGTTTTTGTGTTTCAAGCTCACTTAATGTATAACTTTCGCTAATGTGAAAACCATCTGTATAAGTGCGTGTAAGCTTTGTCATTGTAGCCAAACAGCCTAAAGCGTCTCCAATATCGGATATTAATGTTCTAATATACGTACCAGAAGAGCAGGAAACAAAAAGAGAAAACTCTTTTTCAGTTACTTGATTTACGCTAATTTCGTGTATTCGTACATTTCTGCTGTCTCTTTCTACTTGCTGCCCTTTTCGAGCTAACTCGTAAAGCCTTACACCATCTTTTTTTACTGCCGAAAACATGGGGGGAGTTTGCAGTATGTCCCCTGTAAAGTGGGGCAAAATCTTCGTTATGTCCTCATAAAAAACAGTTTTATCAGCACTTTCAGTCACAGTGCCTGTAATATCAAGCGTGTCTGTTTTAATGCCCGTTACAAAGTGTGCCTTATAATGCTTTTCACTTTGAGGAAGAAAGTTTATGAAACGTGAGGCACCGCCTAAAGCTATAGGCAGCACACCAGTTGCCATAGGGTCAAGAGTGCCTGTGTGGCCAGCCTTTTTAGAGCCTATTATTCTTCTTACTTTTGAAACAGCAGAAAATGAAGTAATATCACTGCCTTTATTAAGACAAAAAAATCCGTTCATTATACACTTTCATTTAAGGCATCGCCTATTACTTTAAGTAAAGCGGCTTTAGTTTCGGCAAGAGGTTTTCTAATCTCACAGCCTGCCGCATTTTTGTGACCGCCGCCGCCTAAATTAGAGCAAATAACTGAGGCGTTGAGCGGGTTGTTAGTCCTAACAGAAATGTTAAAAGCACCGTCTTTTTGCTCTTTTATAACAACACCTACTAAAACACCCTCAATTTGGCGTGAGGCGGCTGTTATGGGGTGGCACTCACTTTCAAGAGCGCCGCTTTTATCAAACATTTCTCTTGTAATTGTGTACATTGCGCATCTTTCATCAAAATGAAGTTCGAGTGTTTCGTTTACAAGCTTTTCAAGCTTAACAAAGCTTTTTGTTTTTGTTTCAAACATTGCTTTATTTATTGCCTGTGCATCAATACCCTTGTCCATCATATCTGCGGCGATTCTAAGTGTGTCAGAAGTGGTGTTGGGGTAGCGAAAACAGCCTGTATCGGTTGAAACACCGACATAAATGCAGTTTGCTATATATTCGTCAATCGGAGCGCCAAGCTCGTTTATAACCTCATAAACCATCTCACTTGCCGCAGCTCTATCTTCAAGATATGTGTACTTTGCATAAAAGGTGTTTGATGCGTGGTGGTCAAGGCACAGGTCAATCTTGCCCTCATAGTCACGCCAGTTGTCACCTAAAAGCTTTATGTCAGCAACGTCTACTGCGACTACAAGCTGTGGCTCAAACTCTTCAAATTTAACTGCATTAGTAATAAAAAGCAAGTTTTTAGGGGGACTGTCAAAACAGTCAACCCTGCACGTTTTATTTAGTTTTTTAAGTGCGGCAAAAAGTGCATAGGCAGAGCCTACGGCATCACCGTCTGGCTGCTCGTGCATGAGTATTTGAATATAATTGCTTTGCTTTAATTTTTCTGCAAATTGTTTTTCGTTAATCCTTATTGTTTTCTTCATCTTTATTTTCCTCGTTAACCGAAAGTGTATTCATACGCTTTACGATTTCCATACCTTGCTCTATTGAATTGTCCGCTATAAATTTAATTTCAGGAACTTTTCTCATACGGACTTTAGTGCTAATTTCTTTGCGAATAAGCCCTTTTGCATTTGTTAATGCGGTAACAGCTTCTTTTGCTGTGTCAAACCCCTCAAGTGCGCTAATATAAACTTTTGCAAACGACAAATCAGGCGTAAGCTCAATTCTTGATATTGATATAAAATTATCTGCTATTCTAGGGTCTTTTAGACTGCGTATTACAGATGCTATTTCACGTTTGATATCTTCAGCTGTGCGCTGTGATTTATAAGTGCTCATAAGTTTTTTAGTCTTCTCGGTATTCCTCGGTTATAAATGCCTCGAAGATGTCCCCTTCCTTAATATCGTTATAGTGCTTAAGACCAATTCCGCACTCATAGCCAGACTGAACTTCCCTAACATCATCCTTAAAGCGTCTGAGAGAATCAATCTCGTCCTCTGTGATGACTATGCCGTCACGAATAAGCCTAATTTTTGCGTTTCTTGCAACTTTGCCATCAAGCACATAAGAGCCTGATATAACGCCTGATGATGACAACTTAAAGACGTTTCTAACTTCAATTCTGCCAATGTTAACATCACGGTATTTAGGTTCAAGCATGCCTTTAATTGCAGACTCAATTTCCTCAATACAGTCATAAATAACTCTATACATTCTAAGGTCTACACCATCTCTTTCGGCGTTTGCTGTAGCTATTGGGTCAGGCCTTACGTTAAAGCCCACAACTATTGCATTGGAAGCGTTTGCAAGCATTACATCCGACTCATTAATAGCGCCAACGCCAACGTGTATTACGTTAACACGAACTTCTTCATTTGTAAGTTTTTCAAGATTCTGTTTTACAGCCTCTGCAGAGCCTTGAACGTCTGCTTTTACTATAATGTTAAGGTCTTTTAGCTCGCCGCTTGAGATGGAGGAGAACAGATTGTCAAGCGTAACTTTTTGGTATGCACTGAACTGCTCCTCTTTTTGCTGCTGCCTGCGCTGCTCTACTAGCTCACGTGCAAGCCTTTCATCTGTAACGGCATCAAACGCATCTCCTGCGCTTGGCACTTCTGCAAGCCCTGTAATTTCAACGGGTGTTGACGGACCTGCCTTTTCAACTTTTTGTCCAAGGTCATTAGTCATAACACGAACACGGCCTACAGCCATTCCCGCTACAATAATGTCGCCGCTGTTTAGTGTGCCGTTTTGAACTAATAAAGTTGCTACAGCACCTCTGCCTTTATCAAGCTTTGCTTCTATAACAATTCCTTTTGCCGCTCTATTCGGGTTAGCTTTAAGCTCTGCCATCTCTGCTATAAGAAGTACAGATTCAAGAAGTTTGTCAATACCGTCTCCCGTTTTTGCTGAAACGGGTACGCATATAGTGTCGCCGCCCCATTCCTCTGTAACAAGCCCATATTCTGTGAGCTGCTGCATAATTCTGTCTGGGTTTGCGGTCGGCTTATCCATTTTATTGATTGCTATAACTATGGAAATCTCTGCGGCTTTTGCGTGATTTATAGCCTCTACAGTTTGCGGCATAATGCCATCATCTGCGGCAACTACAAGAATTGCTATGTCAGTTGCCATAGCACCCCTTGCACGCATAGATGTAAATGCAGCATGGCCTGGCGTGTCAAGAAATGTAATGTCCTGCCCGCCAACTCCTACGCTATATGCACCTATGTGCTGTGTGATTCCTCCTGCCTCTGTATCTGTTACAGAGGTATTGCGAATTGCATCAAGTAAAGAAGTTTTTCCATGGTCAACATGACCCATAACAACGACTACAGGACTTCTTAACTGCAAATTATCTTCCTCATCTACACTGTCGTCAATAATTCGCTCCTCAATTGTAACAACAACCTCTTTGTTAACTTTTGCACCAAGCTCTGTAGCAACAATTTCAGCAGTCTCAAAGTCAATCACTTCATTAACAGTTGCCATAACCCCAAGTGAGAACAGCTTTTTGATAACCTCTGACGCCGTCATTTTTAGAAGCATAGCAAGAGAGCCGACTGTTATTTCCTCTGGAACGGTTATAACAAGTGTCTTTTTAGCTCTTTCCTCTGCTATTCTCTTTAGCCTGTCTGCCTCGCTCTCCCTGCGGCGGGACCGCATGCCTTGACGGCGGTATTGCTGGCTTTTTTGCTTAAACTTTTGCTTTGTAGCAATATTTTCGTTTGCGGGACGGTTAGCGGAAGCAATTTTCTCGTACTTCTCATTATATTTATCAAGCTCTACATTAGAGGCTCTTGTGTTTATAACAAGACGCTCGCCTTTTGTGCGTGATTGCACAGCGGCATTTGGGTCTGCCTCTTTCTTTTGTTTTTCTTTGTTCTTTTTAAATGGAGTAGCGGAGGGTTTTGCAGGCTCTTTGCCCTTTACATCAGTTTGCTTAGATTTTTTGTCTTTTGTAGAAGACTCTTTAGTCTTTTTCTCTGACTGCCCTTTTGCTTCTTTCTTATCAGCTGGTTTTTCTGTATCATGCTTCTCCTTGGTTTTTTGCATAGCAAAATACTCGTCAAAGCTTTCAACAGAAGAAGCCTGAGTCAACGTTTCAAATATAATGTCAAGCTCATTAGAATCGAGTGCAGTCTGAGCCTTTTTCGAAATATCAAGGTGTTTTTTCAAGATATCCGAAATCTCCCTACTCGTTAAATTAAAATCCTTTGCAACCTCATGTACTCTGTATTTTATCATCATTAATGCTATTCCTCCCCGACAGCTCCGTCAGTCTTGACGCAAAATTTTTATCTGTTACGGCCAGCACGGCGGATATTTTTCCGACTGCAAGTCCGATTTCTTTCATAGTAAAAGCTGTAAAAAGCACGTCAATGTTTTTTCCGCTTCTTTCTATTGTGGTTTTTGTTTCTTTTTGGAGTCTTTCCGAGCTGTCATTTGCAAGCAGTACAAGATTAGCTTTTTTACGAACGATGCTATCCATAACGGCATCGTGCCCTAATTGCAGTCTTCCTGCTTTGCGGCATAGTCCAAGCATGCTCAGAAATTTTTTGCTGTTATCCATAATCATAACTCCAGATTATTAAGCTCTCCTTCAATCTCTTCATAAATTATATTTGGTATAGCACAGGAAAATGCCTTTTCCAGCCGCCTTGCTTTATGGGCAAGCTTTAGGCAATTGCGGTTTTTGCATATATAAGCACCCCTGCCTGAAGCTTTTCCCGTAAGGTTTAAGTTTATAGCACCCTCAGAGGACCTTACTATTCGTATCAGCTCTGTTTTTGGTTTCATTTCACCGCAGCCTGTGCATTTTCTAAGCGGTGTTTTACGCACTGCCAAGCAAATCCCTCCTAGTAATAATGAAAAAGACTTTATTCACTTTGCGGAGTGTAAAAACCACTTTCGGGTTTTATATCAATCTTCCAGCCTGTAAGTCTTGCTGCAAGCCGCACGTTTTGACCTTTATTGCCTATCGCAAGAGAAAGCTGTGTGTCTGGCACGGTAACATGGCAAGAGTTGGGCTGCTCCTCGTCTATCTCAACAGATATAACATCTGCTGGGGCTAAAGCGGCTGCTATATATACTTTTGGGTCCTCATCATAAACAATAACGTCAATTTTCTCTCCGCCAAGAGCATCAACAATATTGCCTACCCTTGCACCACGAGGGCCAATACAAGCGCCGACAGGGTCTACATTTTCATCTTTACTGTGTACAGCAATTTTTGTACGAGAACCCGCTTCTCTTGAAACAGATTTAATTTCAACAGAGCCGTCATATATCTCTGGAACTTCGGTTTCAAAAAGCCTTTTAACGAGCCCGGGGTGCGTTCTTGAAATCATAGCCCGAGGGCCTCTATCGTTCGTTTTAACGTCAACAATATAAACCTTAACAAGGTCACCTTCAGAATACGTTTCACCAGGAACCTGCTCACCTTTAGGCAGTGTTGCCTCTGCTTTACCAAGCTCAAGAATGACATTTCCTGTTCTAGGGTCAACACGCTGCACCCTGCCCGTTACAAGCTCTTGCTTGCGGCTTTGAAACTCACGAGAGATTAGGTCTTTTTCAGCATCACGTATACCTTGACGGATAACGTTTTTTGCAGTCTGTGCCGCTATTCTGCCAAACTCTTTTGTTTCAAGCGGAATTTCTACAACATCACCTATTACAGGGACTTTTGAATGCTTTTTTGCTTCATCAAGCGTAATTTCTGTGTCTATATCAGCAACTTCTTCAACTACTGTTTTTCTTACAAAAACTCTAAGTTCTGCCTTATCTCTGTCTGCTTCACAGAAAACAACGTCCTTACTTCCATAATCTTTTTTAACGGAGGTTACTATAGCCGCTGTAATTTTTTCAAGCAGATACTCAGCAGGAATGCCTTTTTCTTTTTCCATAAGCTCAACAGCATCAAAGAACTCCTTGTTTTTCATCTTCCAATACCAACCCTTCTTAGTATTATACCTTAAAATTAAATGTTAAAATCATCAAGCTTTACAAAAGCAATTTCTTTTTTTTGAGCGGTCATTTCTGTTTCATCGTCAAGAATAATAGAAACATCACCATTACAGTATCTAGAAAGCTCACCCTCAAAATTCCTAATACCGTTATAAGGGCGAATAAGCCTTAACATAACGGGGGAACCTAAAAAAGCTTCAAAATGAAAGTCACGTGTAAGCTCTCTTTCTATTCCGGGTGACGATACTTGCAAATTATAGCTTTGCTCTATAAAATTGCTCTCATCAAGGGGAGCGTCAAGGGCACGGCTCATATTCACACAATCGTCTATTGAAATGCCGCCCTCCTTGTCAATAAAAATACGCAAATAGTAATTTGCACCTTCTTTGACAAACCTAATATCCCATAATATAAGCCCAAGCTGTTTTGCTAAAGGCTCTGCTATCTCCCATACACGGGAAACTGTGTTTTTGCCCAAAGTGTTCACTCCCGATAAACATTAGAGAGCGGGTTGCCCCACTCTCTACCAATTTCCTTGCTTGCCCGCACAGTATAGCATAAAGAGAATGCAATTGCAATAGTTTTTATGTTTTTATTTAAAACACAAGAAAAAAGGCTGCATTAAAACACCGAAAATACTTGACAAATGTGTGCTTGGCATATATAATCGGTGCGTTGCCTATAGTGGCATAAAAATTCCTTGCTCCGAAGGATTTTTCGGGGCCAAAGACCAAAAGGAGGTGCAAACGATGTCCGAAAATATCGCTTATGAAACGATAGCTGTATTTTCACTGGAAGACGGTGAAGAGGCAGCAAAAGAACTTATTGAAAAGTTTAAGACGTTAATAGAGGCAAACGGTACTGTTGGCAGCGTTGATGAATGGGGTAAGCGCAGGCTTGAATACCTTATCAATGACGAAGAGTACGGTTATTATGTCCTTTATAACTATGAGTGTAATGCTGAATTTCCTTCGGAGTTAGACCGTGTTTTCAATATTACGGACGGTGTTCTTCGTTCACTTATTGTAAAGAAATAAGGAGAGAATACAATGATAAACCAAGCAGTTATAATGGGAAGGCTTGTAGCTGACCCTGAATTGCGTCAAACGCAATCTGGATTTTCCGTTACTTCATTTACCGTAGCTGTTGACCGCTCCTTTGTAAAACAAGGAGAAGAGCGCCAAGCAGATTTTATTGATGTGGTTGCATGGAGAGGCACGGCAGAGTTTGTTTCAAGGTACTTTCAAAAAGGCTCTATGATAGCACTTCGTGGTGCTATACAGACGAGTTCGTATGAAGATAAAAACGGAATTAGAAGAAAAAAGTTTGAAATAATTGCTGAACAGGTCAGCTTTTGTGGTTCAAAAAGTGAAAGTGGTGGCACGGGGGGGCAGCGCTTTGAAAATTCTCAGGCTGCACCATCGTTCTCAAGTGGCAATGTAGGCGATTATAATGTTGATGAGGATAGTGACGAGCTTCCTTTTTAATCGCCGCAAATTAATGGAGGTTTCTAAATGGCATACGAAAGGTCTGAAAGAGGCGATTATCGCCAAAACAGAAGAAGTCGCAGAAAGGTTTGTTCTTTTTGCGTTGAAAAGACAGAATTTATTGACTATAAGGATGCGCAAAAGCTTCGCCGTTTCACTTCTGACAGGGCAAAAATATTGCCCCGTAGAGTAACGGGTACATGTGCTTTCCATCAAAGGGAGCTTACAACGGCAATAAAGCGCGCAAGACATATAGCGATTTTGCCTTATTCTGCAGATTAACTTTAGCAGCCGGGAAACCGGCTGTTTTTTTAAGGAGTTTTATGGAAGAAAATAAAATTTTACCCGAACGTGCAGTACTTGTAGGAATAGATACAGGGAAATATGATGTAAAAGCATCTATGGATGAGCTTTCAGAGCTTGCTAAAACAGCTGGCGCCGAGGTTATGGGATTTTTAACTCAGGCACGGAAATCACAAGACGGTGCATTATATATAGGTAAGGGTAAGCTTTTAGAGCTGAAAGAGTTTTGCACCAACAATGAGATTGATATTATTATAGTTGATGATGAATTATCACCAGTTCAGCAGCGCAACATGGAAAATCAAACGGATATTAAAGTGATTGACAGAACGAGCTTAATACTTGATATATTTGCGGGAAGGGCAAAAAGCGGCGAGGGCAAGCTGCAAGTAGAGTTAGCACAGCTAAAATATTTATTGCCGCGGCTTACAGGCAAAGGCACAGCGCTTTCAAGGCTTGGCGGCGGCATAGGCACGAGGGGACCTGGTGAAACAAAGCTTGAAAGTGACAGACGGCACATAAGGCGGCGCATAAACACGCTTAAAAAAGAGCTTATAGTACTTGAAAAAAGGCGAGAAAGACAGCGCACCAGAAGAGAAAAAGACGGTGTGGAAACAGTTGCCCTTGTAGGCTATACAAATGCAGGGAAATCCACTTTGATGAATGCTCTTACAGATGCCGATGTTTTTGTTGAGGATAAGCTTTTTGCAACACTTGACCCAACGGCACGCGCGCTTGAGCTTTTAGACGGTAGAATAGTTGTATTAATAGACACGGTAGGTTTTATACAAAGGCTGCCGCATAAATTGATAGAGGCGTTCAAATCTACGCTTGACGAGGCCGTAAATGCAGATGTAATACTAAACGTTTGTGATGCCTCAAGTGACGAATGCACGAAACAGCTTGAAGTTACAAACGACTTATTAAAAGAGTTAGGCTGCAGCAGTATTCCGATAATACCAGTGTTTAACAAGTGTGATTTAGCAAAAGAAGAAGATACTTTATTTATAGACAGTAGCGGAGTTTGCATTTCTGCATTAAAAAAAGAAGGTTTAGAGCTACTGCTTGAAAAAATTTCACAATCTCTTCCCAAAACACGGCACAGAACAAAGGTACTAATTCCCTTTAATGATGTGTCCAAGGCGGCTAAACTGAGAGAAAACGGCACTGTGCACTCCGAAAAGTACACAGAAAAAGGAATTATATTAGATATTACAGCAGAAATTACACTTCTTGAGCAAATGAAAGACTATTTTTGCTGATATATTTGAAAAACTGTTGACAATTTGCAGGTCTTATATTATAATGACATTCGCCTTTAAAAGGTGCGCCAATCTTTATAGATTGTTCGTAAATATGGCGGCATAGCTCAGCTGGCTAGAGCACTCGGTTCATACCCGTGGTGTCGTAGGTTCAAGTCCTACTGCCGCTACCATATTAGGGGTTAGGGAATAGGTGTTAGGAGTTAGGAATTACTTCCGGCTTTTAGTACAAACACACCCCAATAATAAGGCCCGGTGGTCAAGAGGTTAAGACACCGCCCTTTCACGGCGGTAACACGAGTTCGATTCTCGTCCGGGTCACCAAAAAACCGCTTTCAAGCGGTTTTTTCATACCTAAATCCCAAAGGGATTTAGGTATTTCACTTTCTGCATAGCAGAAAATTTCATAATGACCGTAAGGTCATTATTTCACATTCGGCACAAGCCGAATATTTCACTTATTGTATTGAATCAAGTGAAATTTTGTCGTCTTTTTCACACCTAATCCCTCTGGATTTTATGTATTTCACATTGCATATTAATATTTCATTAAAACTCCACCATTAACGATACAGCTAATGGTGGCACTTCTCTTTTATGTAATAAAAATTATTAACTTTTTGTAAACAATTTGATTTTTCTT
>DASRNG010000065.1:0-11321 GCA_035647555.1 Oscillospiraceae bacterium
CTTGATGTTCTTGATGAAAAATCGAAAAGGCTTAAAAACCTTATTGAGGACCTTACGGAAGCGAGCAAAGCCTCAACTGGCAACATAAAAATAAATAGAGAGCCTATAAACTTATCAGAACTTGCCATTCAGGTGCTTGGAGAGCATAGCGATGCATTTGAGTCGACAGGGCTTAATATTGTGTATGATGCGCCAGAAAACGAGCCTATAGTGTTTGCTGATAGTCAATACACTTGGCGGATTATAGAAAACTTAATTTCAAATGTTAAAAAGTATGCGCAGCCCAATACAAGAGTTTATATGGAAGTTTACACAGACTTTGACTATGGCGTCTTTTCATTAAAAAATATAAGTAAAAATGCACTTAATATCCCCGTTTCAGAACTTACGGAAAGGTTTGTGCGCGGCGACTCCTCTCGTACTGGCGAGGGTAGCGGGCTTGGTCTTTCTATTGCAGAGAGCCTTTGTCAGCTGCAAAAAGGAAAATTTGCACTTGAAATAGACGGTGACCTATTTAAGGCTAAAGTTAAACTGCCTTTGTATGACGGCGTGTTTTCTTAGCAAACAACAATAACAAAACCCGTATCACAATTTCTGTTGTGATACGGGTATTTATATGCTTATAAATTCAAAATAGGCTTTCCTACATCCCCATCATTTTCATTAAAGCGCTTTCCCTTTTCTTTTTTGGTGGTTTATATGGGGGTGGGTTTTCAAGCCTCATTCTTGCACCTTTGCTTTTGCCAGATGAAAGGAAGTTTACAACCTGCTGAACAGTTTCTGCTAAATCCTCACTCATATGCTCTTTAGCATTTGACAATAGTTCAGGGTATTTATAAAGCTCTCCTAATACCGTAACGGTTATTAGGCTTTGCGTTTCATTTGTGCCGTCCTCATATATATCATTTAAAAGATTGAAAAGCTTTCTCATTTTTATTTTATTATTTTCTTTAATTGTTTCTATAACAGTCTTATTTCCATGTTCTATGAAAAACTCTTCTGCTAAAAACTCACCGTACTTCTCTATATTATCACGGTACTCACCTTTATGCTCTTGGTATATCCCAACAAACCTATTGCCCAAAGTAAGCGAATCATAACTAAGAGCGCCTGTTTTTGCAGCACTTTTTGAAACAGGAGTAGGCAGCTTTACTTTGCCGGACAAAGTTTTCTGAACACCGTAATATTTATCAATAGTTTGTAAATACTCGTCAAAAATATAGCGTAAATCCCTCTCGTCATAAGTGTCAAGCTCAAGCAAGCTAAGGGATATGCGCGGCATATCTTCATCAGAACAATCATCGTCAAAAGAGGTACAGTAGAAAGCTATTCTGCTTTCACTATACTCAATTTTTATCCTGCCCTTTTCGCCCCTATAAATAATATACTTTACCTTGTCATCTTCAAACATAGGTACCTGTGGAGGGCGCACCCCTTCTGGATAGTCAAGCTTAAATCCAAGCTCGTCCGTGCGCTCTTTAAGAGCCTTTATTATTAAGTTAAATGCATAATCTATTTCGAGCAAAAAATCACCTCATATTATTAGGGAATTATATAAAAAATCAAAATTATAGGTTTTTTAGTAATAGAGCCACAAAAGACACATTACTTTAATAAACAATATTTACATATAAGTCTTTAGCGGCATTGGCATTATAACATACCCACAATTTGAATGTCAACGAGCTATAAAAGCTAGCTCACATTTTCAGTAAAAAACACATTAGCAATACGCCAATGTGTTTAATTGGTGAAGTGCATTTATGTTAAAACTTAATTGGGGATAGCTGCGTCTACAGGGCAAACGTCAGCACAAGCGCCGCAATCAGTACAAAGAGTTTCATCAATAACATATTTGTCGTCACCCTCAGAGATAGCGGCAACTGGACAGTCCGCCTCACAGGCACCACAAGAAATGCAATCATCGGTAATAATGTATGACATTGTAAAAACCTCCTTATTAGATTGGTTTAATATTATCACAATTTTTGAAAATACTCAATAGTATTTTCAAAAAAGTATTTATTTCTTAACTTTTGTGTTTTTTATATAGAAAATACTTGCTTTTTATCATTTATACACTTTATTTTAACTGCCTATTATTGGACATTTTGCTTTGACCCTACTATTTTAACATCTTTTATGCTGTATATAACAGGTGCCGCTTCTTCTTTGTTTTTCAAAACCACTTTTACTAAACCTGCTATAAGATTATTTTCGATAACTTTGCCAATTCCATCTTCTGTTTTTACGGTAGAGCCAACTCTTGGGTTTATTTTTGATAAATGCTCATACGACTCCTGCTCATATTTAAGGCAGCACATAAGCCTGCCGCAAGTGCCGCTGATTTTAACAGGGTTAAGGGAAAGCCCCTGCTCCTTTGCCATTTTTATTGAAACGGGGTGAAACTCTGGAAGAAATTCTGAACAGCAAAACGCCCTGCCGCAAACGCCAAGTCCGCCAAGCATTTTCGACTCATCACGCACACAAATCTGCCGCATTTCTATCCGTGTTCTAAACACGCTTGCAAGCCCTTTTACAAGCTCTCTAAAGTCTATTCTGCCATCAGCCGTAAAGTAAAAGAGAATTTTGCTGCCGTCAAAAGTCATCTCAACATCAATAAGCTTCATGTCAAGTCTTAGCTCGTCCGCCTTTTTTAAGCAAACCTCAAATGCTTCTTCTTCTTTCTTCCTATTAAGCCCAATAGTCTCTATATCCTCGTCTGTAACAAGGCGAATAATCATTTTAAGCGGTCTTACTATATTTTCTTCAGCAACTTCTCTATTTTCCATCATAACCTCGCCGCATTCAATCCCACGTGAGGTTTCTACTATTACCCGCTCTCCTTTATTGTACGCTTTACCATCTGGGTCAAAATAGTAAACCTTACCCACTTCCTTAAAGCGCACCCCTATAACTTCTGCCATTTATATCTCCTTTATTAAATCTGAACAGCGCCTCTTAGTTTTGTTGCAAGCGATGTCAGCATTAGGGTTTTATTTTTATTTTTGTTGGTATCTTCTAACAAAGCGGTTACAGCATCATATAAATCAATCAGTTGTTTTTTTGATAAATATGCTTCTAACTCCGCCGCCTCTTCGGGCGCAAGGCTTTGCCCTTCTATTTCCTTTGCTTTTTCCCCTGTCTTTTTAACAAGAGCATCTCTAACCATTATTGCAAGCTCCGAAAGAGTGTCAATAAACTCTTGACCGCCGCCATCTAATGAGCTTGATGCCTCTATAATATCAAACTCATTTGGGGATACTACTGCGTTTGATATTGCTTTTGCTGTTTCCAGTGCTTTTTGGCTCGTTTGCCTGTTGCCGTCTTTGCCTGTTATATCAAGCATTGTTACACGGGAAATAACTGTTGGTATAACAACACTTTTTGAGCTTGAGGTTAAAATGAATGATGAATATAAAGCAGGCTCTTCTAAAACTTTTAAAAGTAGGTTCTGGCACTCAATATTCATATTTTGCAGCTCTTTTATAATTATAACCTTTATATCCGATTCATTTGGCGTAACATATGTGTCTGAAACTAAATTTTTAACATCCTCTTTTACATAAAAGCGCCTGTCAGATGGTTTTTCATATACATGAATATCTGGATGTGTGTTATTAGCAGACTTTATGCAAGATGCACACACCGTGCAGGGTTTTTCCCCTCCGCCTTTACAAACAATGAAGTTTGCAAGGAAAGAAGCAAGGATTTGCCTTTCCCTCTCGCTTCCCCCGCTTATGAGTATTGCGTGGTTTAGTGCGCCTTTTTCAGTTAAAAATAAAAGCTTTTTTTTTGTACTATCACTAATTCCAAGTGTATTAATCATAATTACAGTTTATAAAACTCGTCAATATCAAGCACAAAAATAGTTGCTCCGCCAACGGTTATTTCTACTGGCGCTGAGGATATAAAACCGTCCCCCGCAAAAGGTGCAGAAGCGGCAGTATACTGGCTTCTTTTAGAGCAGTTCTCTTTAAATATTTCTATTACCTCAGGCACTTCATTATTTTCCACACCAACGAGCAAGGTTACGTTGCCAGAGCGTAAAAACCCGCCAGTTGTTGCAAGCTTTGTTGCCATGAAGTGCGCCCTGTTAAGCTGTGATAAAACAGTAGACGCATCAGTGTCGCTCACTATGCCTATAACAAGCTTCATATAAAGCACTCCCTTTTAATTGAGTATAAAAAAATAGTGTGATAAGAAAGGTTTTAAGCCCTCCTATATTATTATAACGTTTTTACTTGTGTTTTACAAGTATTCTTATTAAGAAGACAATACAATCATAAGTGGCATTGTAAGAATTGAAAGGAAACTTACAAGTGCTACAATTTTTGACGCCGTTTGAGTGTTATGGTCATATTTTGCGGCAAACATAACAGTATTATTTGCGCTAGGCGCTGAGGCAGAAATCATACATGCTGTAAGAAGTGTGCCCGAAATTCCTAAAAGCTTGTAAATACCAAGCATAATAAACGGTATTAAAAGCAGTTTCAAGATACTTACAAGATAAATCCCCTTATCAAAAAGCATTTGCTTTAGGTCTGTGTTCGCTATATAAGTGCCAAAGAAAATCATAGCTAAGGGCGTGTTCATTCCCGCTAAATAATTTAGCGGCATATCAATCATATGCGGTATTTTAACCCCAAGCACAAAAAGAGGCAGCCCTATTAAAACGGAGATAACCCCTGGTGTTTTAAAAATACTTAAAAGTTCGAACTTTGCTTTCTTGCCATTTACAGGCTTAGACATTAGCCACACACCATGCGTAAAGCAAATTGTATTAAATGCCATAACTCCCGCAGAGCAGTAAAAAACACCCTCATCTCCAAGAAGTGCTTGTGCAAGAGGGAGCGCCATATACCCCATATTACCGTAAATTACGGAAAATTGATATATTGCCCTGTCTTCGCCTTTTTTCTTGAAAAAGGGTGCTGAAAAAATCATTCCCACAACCATTGTGCCCACCGCACACAAAAAGGCAATGCCTAGTGAAAGTGCCTTTTCTTTTGTAAACTCCATTGACATAAAAGAGTTTAATATTACAGCAGGTGTAACACAATAAAACAATAAGTTATTTGAAAGCTTTGCTGTGCTTTCTGTAAATATTTTAAAACGGTCGGCAACAAAACCTACCGCTACAAGTATATATAGAATAAGAACTTGCCCTGCAGCGTTTGCCATATTCTCTAAAAACATTGCTACTTTTTTTCTCCTTATAAATCCACTTACAACTCACTTCGCTGCTTTCGTCTTTTGTAATCAATCGCTCTTTTAATTTGCTGTACTTTCTTCATTTCCGCTTTGTGCTATATCTATATAACCTGCATTTTGGCTTTGAAGTTCATTATTATCTGACTTATTTTCATAAAACCCCATTCCAAGAGACGCAAAAATATAAATAATAACAAATGCCGCAGCGGCAAGTGATGAAAAATCAAGCGGATAGCCCGCTACTAAACCACTGCCTGAAAGAAAAAGAATAAGCCGTGGTACGCCAGATAAAATGCCGAACATTGCCGCTGGCAGTCCAAATGCGAATACATGCCACATAACAGGCTTGTATTCTATTGATGAGGATATCTTTGCATAGCTCATTAAAAATAACATCATAAAAACATAAAAGCATATTTCAATCATAAGCTCTGATACTTTTATATAGCTTATTTCCTGCATAAGGCTAACAATAAGACCGCACATTGCCCAAAGCACAGGCATTAAGGCAAGCACTTTATGCTCTTTATATGACGACTTTTTCCCAAAATGAGAAAAGGCGAAAATAAAAAGATAAATAGCCCCTAAAAACGCCGCTATTATTTTAACGGGTACGACTATTCCGCCTTGCTGTGAAAACAAATCTGCTATACTCCCCCTGCCTACAAGCGGAGCTTTTGCAGCTATATTTCTTAACAGCACTGTCATTTCTCTTGATATATTTGCAATAAGACCAGCACCTAATATTAAAGAGGCTATGCCGAGCAATTTGTTTTTCTCACTTGGCAAATTACTACTTGGTACTTCAGCACTAAGATACGCTAGTATAATTGTGCCAATAGTTACAACTGCTGTAAAGCCATAGAAAAAAGGTATAGAGGAGTTTTTTATACTAAAAAACCCCGTCTCTTTCTCAACAATTGAAAACATTTGATACACCCTAACGGGCAATGCCACAAGAAGTGAACAAACAAAACCGTATAATAAATACTTTAGCTTTATACTTTTTACAGAAGCTTTCATAATCTCAATCCTTTCGCTAAAAAGCGCTTTTCAAGGCTTGCAGTGTTTTACATTCTTTCTTCAAGCGGTGTATACTTTTGAGGGTCTCTTTGCTGCTCGCTGTGTCTTTCCATAAGAGGTGTATACTCTTGAGGTAAAGACAGACTTTTATATGCAGGCCTTATAACTCTGTTACACGTCATAATCTCCTCTACACGGTGCGCCGCCCAGCCTGCTATTCTGGCAGAGGCGAAAAGCGGAGTATATAAATCTTCTGGTATTCTTAGATATTTGTAAATAAGACCAGAATACATATCAACATTTGCACAAATTCTCTTTTTGTCGTTTTTAATTGAGGCAAATATCTCAGGAGTTAGCCTTTCAATAAGGTCAAGCGCCTTAAACTCCTCCTCAAACTCTGTTCCTATAACAGCTTTTTCAGCTTCGGATTTAAGCACTTTCTGTCTTGGGTCAGAAAGCGTATAAACAGCATGACCCATGCCATAAATAAGACCGCTGCCGTCGCCTGCCTTTTTGTTTATTACTTTTGTAAGAAAGTCTGCTACTTCACCCTCATTTGTAATGTCCTTTGCATTATCTTTAAGGTGCTGGAGCATTTCCATAACCTTGTGATTAGCACCGCCATGACGCGGACCTTTTAAGGCGCCTATTCCAGCGGCTATTGCAGAATATGTGTCTGTCCCTGTAGAGGTAAGTACCCTTGTTGCAAAAGTAGAGTTATTGCCGCCGCCATGCTCTGCATGAAGAATAAGGCAAGTATCTAAAAGTTTTGCCTCAGCATCTGTAAACTGCCTGTCAGACCGAATGGAGTTTAGTATGCTTTGTGCTATTGAGTGCTTTGGATTAATAGAATGAATGTACATGCTTTTTTTATAGTAGTGACGCCTTTTCACTTGATACGCATATGTCATAATCGTTGGAAGTTGTGCTATTAGCTGAATGCTTTGCCTTAAAACGTTTTCTATTGATGTTTCATCAGGGTTGCTGTCATAAGAATATAGTGCTAAAACACTTCTTTCCATTTTGTTCATTATGTCTCTTGAGGGGGCTTTCATTATCATGTCCTCAATAAACTCCTCTGGAAGTTCTCTTGACACAGAAAGTACAGTATTAAACGCCTCTAACTGCTCTGCCGTTGGAAGCGTTCCAAAAAGCAGAAGCCTTGCTACTTCTTCATAACCAAAGCGGTCCTCTGCCTTGCACCCTTTTATAATCTCCTCAATATTTATACCACGATATACAAGCTTTCCCTCACGCGGCATTCTTTCACCGTCAACAAGATAATAGCCTGCAACAGAGCAAACTTTCGTAAGCCCCGCCATAACGCCGCTGCCATCTCTATTTCTAAGACCTCTGTGCACGTCAAACCTATCAAAGTCTTCAGGATTGAAATATGCATTTTCTTTTAGTTCATTACATAGCATTACAAGTGCGTCATTTGATATTGGAGAAATATATGTGTACATAAAGCCACCTCATCATATTTTAAAAAAGAATTACATAGTATTGTATATCAATAATAGCACAAAGTCAATTAAAAATTCCAGAATATGAAAGGATAATTAGCTATGAAATCATTTGTATATCTCCTTTTAGCAATTACTGTTTCCCTTTTAATTGCGCCTGTAATTGTAAAAAATCCAGATTCATCGCAAACTGAAACTAACCACTCGGACAAACATACTGTTTCAAACTCAACTGATAACACCTCACATAGTGCAGATAGCGAAAAAAATGAAAAAGAAATCAGCGTTTTTTTAAGTGCTAATAAAAATGTTGTTTCTGTTTCAGAGCTTGAATATATCTGCGGCTCTGTAGCGGCGGAAATGCCTGCTACTTATAACGAACAGGCTTTAATGGCACAAGCTGTTGCATGCTATACTAACGCCGTTCGCCTTAAAGCAGAAAACACTAAAAACACCTCTGACACCACCTTTTTAGGAGCAGATATTAGCAACGACACCTCTGTACATCAAGGTTATCTAACGAAGGAGGAAAGGCAAAAAAAATGGGGCGACTCATTTGAAAAATATGAAAAAAAGATAAAAGATGCAGCAAATAGCGTGCTTGGGCAGACCCTAACATATAAAGGCGAGCCTTGCGTTGCTGCATTTCACGCTATTTCTACAGGCTCTACAGAAAATGCTGAGGTTGTGTGGGGAAAAAATATAGATTACTTAAAAAGCGTGCGAAGTACGGGCGACCCACTTTCCCCCTCTTACCTTACAACTTTAAGCCTTACAAAAGAGCAGTTTTGTGATATTGCAAAATCCTTAGGCGCATCACCCGATATTGAAGATAAATCAACATGGATAGGAGAAATAAAATCCACTGACTCAAAAACAGTAACTTCAATTGAAATAGGCGGCAAAAGCTTTACAGGTGCTGAAGTTAGAAGTGCCTATTCTCTTAAAAGTGCGGCGTTTACAGTAAGTGCCTCAGACACGGGAGTTACTTTCAAGGTGTACGGCTATGGGCATGGTGTTGGAATGAGCCAATACGGTGCCGATTATATGGCAAGGCAAGGAAGCAGTTATGAGGAAATATTAAAGCACTATTATAAAGGTGCCTCAATAACAAAATCATAAAATAAACTTTTATAAAACAGCTGTAGCTTACTCTTTTAGGGCTACGGCTGTTTTTATATTGTGAAAAACATACTCAAAATATTTTAACTACACGATAAATGCACTGATAATAGAATTTGTTGACAATGATAAATTAGAGTGATAAACTCGTAATTAGGAACACAAAAAGTTTCGTAATATAAGGGGCAAAACTTTAAATGAGAATAATAAATATGAGTATATCAGCCTTTTTATGTTTGATTAGCATTTTTAGCCTCACAATTTCTCCGAAAGCTATGTCAGACTTAAATAACAAAAACCATGAAATAACTATACATGGTGAAACTATGGGCGACCCCATGGTTTACTATACACAAAAGTGGCTAAATCAAGAATACGGCAATGTATCTGGGTTTGGCTCTGTTATAGAAGACGGTATAACGGGTTGGGACACGGTTTATGGTCTTTTGCGTGCTTTACAGCACGAGCTTGGCATAACAAGCCTTGCAAACTCTTTTGGTCCAACAACAAGCTCACGCTATAGTCAAAACATACTACATAGGCAAGACGGTGTGACAGACAAAAAATATGCTATTTTGCAAGGGGCGCTTTGGTGCAAGGGGTATTCTCCTGGATACAATATAACAGAAAGAACGGACGGAACAATAGCCTTTAATGCCGTATTTGATACAGGTGTTGAAAATGCCGTAAAACAACTGCAAGAAGATGCAGGGCTTTCAGAAAAAGACGGTGCTGTGTCACTCAATTTAATGAAAGCGCTTATGTCTATGGACAGTTTTAAGCTTTTGCCGCCCTCTTACGGCGGGGACTCAAACATTCGCACATTTCAGCAATGGCTAAACAACAATTATGAAGCTTACACAGGTCTTAATCCATGTGACGGTGTTTATAGCAGAAACACAAATACAGCTTTAATATATGCCCTGCAGGCAGAGGAGGGTCTGCCCCTTAATATCGCTAACGGAAACTTTGGAAACACCACACAGCTTTGCTGCCCTGAAATTCCATATCTTACAAACAGCACTGACGCAAGGCGCTACCCTGGAACTTCTGGCAGTGAATTTTACACATCTTCCGATATAGTAAACTTTACTAAGCTGCTTCAATTTTCTTTATATGTAAATGGCTTTGGCAGCGGAACTTACAGCGGCATATTTGACAATGAAACAAAAAACGCCGTCAGGGACTTTCAGGAGCATCATGCGATTACGGTTACTGAAAAAGCAGACAAAGGCACTTGGCTATCCCTATTTATAAGCTCTGGTGACAGAAACCGCCCCGCTATAGCTGCAGACTGCGCAACTATACTGACGAAACCTAAAGCAGAGGCTTTATATGCCAACGGTTACCGCTACATAGGCAGGTATTTAACAGGCACATATAACGGCGGAATCAGCAAAGCGCTTACACGGCAAGAGGCAGAAATAATTTTAGATACTGGGCTGCGTTTTTTCCCGATTTATCAAACATCGGCACGTGAAAATGCCTATTTTACCCCAAAGCAAGGCACGGCAGATGCAAAAGCTGCAATTGCGGCTGCTTTGGCACTCGGTATTCCTAAAGATACAATAATATATTTCGCCGTAGATTTTGATGCTATGGATTATCAAATAACCTCTAATATCATTCCGTATTTTCAGGCGGTACACACAGAAATGTCACTTAATATTTATAAAACAGGCATTTACGGCGCAAGAAATGTTTGCACCCGTGTATCGGACATCGACTATGCTATTAGCAGCTTTGTTGGCAATATGTCCACAGGCTTTAGTGGGAATTTAGGATTTAAAATGCCAGATAACTGGGCGTTTGACCAATTTGCAGACAAAGATGCAGCAGGCAACTATTTGTTAATTTCAAGTACAGATGGCTCATTTGAAATTGATAAAAACGGTTTTTCAGGAAAAAACCATGGCGTGGGCGGCTTAGTCTGTGATGATAACCTCCATCTTGACCCTACCTATATTGTGGCTATACCAACGAAAACGGGTGTGGTAGATGAAATAAATAAATATTTGCGCGGTATCACCCCTACTAAAAAGGTAAAGGACTTTTTTACAATAACAGCCTCTGGTTCAATTTATCAGATACCAAACAGAAGCTATGGCAAGCTTGACTCAACGGGAACTCGTGTTCAAGTAGTACCCGTAAGCGGTGTAGTTGTGGACACATATACTATCGTCATTCTTGGTGATATAAACGGAGACAGCGCCATAGATGCCGCCGACCAATTCTACTTAAACCTACACCAAAATGGTCACACAGAAATTGGCGGAGCACATTTAGCGGCGTGTGATATTAACGGTGACGGCGTAGTAAACAAAAATGATTATAATATACTAAAGAGCTTTGCGGTAGGAGATTTCAGCTTTGCGGCTGACAACAAGTAATTATTATCGACAGACTTTACATACCGATATAACATAAAGCAGTTTAACATGAGGATACTTGCAAAACAAACAAAAAATAAATATGCTATGAAGGATTATATAATAG
>DASRNG010000066.1:0-12371 GCA_035647555.1 Oscillospiraceae bacterium
AAAAATACTGCTAAAAAACTTGGACAATATAGTAAGTATAAAAACATACATGGAGCAAACTTGCAGCATTTTGTAAACGTTATAGAAAACAAAGAAAAGCCAGACTTTACGATAGACCAAGGTGTTAATATGATAAAAATCCTTAATGCTATCTATGAATCAGCAGAAACGGGTAAAGAAGTTATACTGTAAAGCTGTAAAATAAACGACTAAAAGGTAAAGGTGTAGATATTTATGAAAAATGCAGACAATGAAGGTAGTTTTATAATAGACGGCGGCGACTTTTTATTAAACGGTGAGAAGTTTAACATTTATTCTGGTGCAATGCACTATTTTAGAGTATTGCCAGAATATTGGGAGGACAGGTTAACAAAAATAAAAGCCGCAGGTCTTAACACCGTTGAAACGTATGTACCATGGAATCTTCACGAGCCGAAAAAAGGCAAGTTTGATTTTTCGGGTATGCTTGATATTGTAAAGTTTATAGAAATAGCTACTAAAGTAGGGCTATACGTCATAGTAAGGCCGGGGCCTTATATATGCGCTGAATGGGATTTTGGCGGGTTTCCTGCATGGCTTTTAGCAGACGAAAATATTAGAGTTCGCTGCTATGATAGAGTATATCTAAAACACGTTTCAGACTATTATAAGGTGCTGCTTAAAAAACTTATACCGCTACAAATAACAAATGGCGGAAACATTATCTCAATGCAGGTTGAAAATGAGTATGGCAGCTATGCAAATGATAAAGAGTACTTAGTATTTATAAAAGAGCTGATGATTGAGTGCGGAGTAGATGTACTGCTTTTCACGTCAGACGGGCAAAATCGCCACATGCTTTCAGGCGGCACACTTCTTGACACATTTAAGATTATAAACTTTAGCGGAAAGCCGAATGATGCATTCCCAGACCTTGTGCCATTTCAAAAAGATATGCCGCAAATGTGCGGTGAATATTGGTGCGGCTGGTTTGACCATTGGGGAGATAAGCACCACACTACAAACCCAGAGGATATGAAAGTTGTTATGGAGCAATTTTTTGAGAATGATGCAAACTTCAACTTTTATATGTTCCATGGCGGCACAAACTTTAACTTTTATGCAGGAGCTAACCACCATGAGTTGTACTGCCCCACAATAACAAGTTATGACTATGACGCCCCGCTAAACGAGCATGGCGGATATACAAAGAAATATCATATAATACGTGAGGCGCTTATTAAAAAGCAAGGTCTTGAACTTACGAAGCTGCCGCCAGAGCCAAAACTACAAAAGATAGGCAAGGTAGAGCTTACTCAAAGCGTATCTCTTTTTGATAACTACAAGCTTATATCAAAGCATTTTCGTGACGGCTATCCACGCAATATGGAATATTACGGTCAAAACTTTGGCTATATTTTATACCATACGGATATTGTCGGAAACTATCCAGAATCAGACGTAACTATTGAAGGTATACATGACATAGCTTATGTATATGCAAATGGTAAATATGTAGGCAAATTTGACAGAAGTGAAAAGCCGAAAAAGGGTGTAGCGCCTGAAAGCTTTACATTTAAGCTGCCAGAGTTTAACGGCAAAAGCAGTATTGACATTTTTATAGAGGCTATGGGCAGGGTAAACTATGGCAGAAAGATTTATGACCGCAAGGGAATTAGCGCCGTTACGATAGACTATCAACTTGTTTTTGGTTGGGATATATACACTCTGCCTCTTGACAATATTGACAAGTTGATGTTTTTAGGCAACACAGATGAATATCCAGCCTTTTTAAAAGGCACATTTAATGCAAATAGCAAAGATGACTGCTATATAGATATGAGCGGATTTAAGAAAGGCGTTGTCTTTGTAAACGGCTTTAACCTTGGCAGGTACTGGGAGAAAGGGCCGCAAAAAACACTGTATTTACCTGGCGTACTCCTAAAAGATGTCAATACAATCGTAGTATTCGAGCAGGAGGGCTGTGCCAAACGAGAGGTGAATATCATTGACAAACCAATACTGGGATGAGGTGCAAGAGCTTAAAAGCATCATAGATAAATCAAAAAATATTGTCTTTTTAGGCGGTGCAGGTGTTTCTACAGAAAGCGGCATACCTGATTTTAGAAGTGCGAAAGGGCTATACTCTAAAGGGTCTTTTATAGAAAACTCACCAGAGTATATGTTAAGCCGTAGGTTTTTTGATGAAAACACAGCAGGGTTTTATGAATATTATAAAGATAATATGCTCTACTCCAAAGCAAAGCCAAATAAAGCGCATACGGCGCTTAAAGAGCTTGAAGTTATGGGAAAGCTTTCGGCAGTTATTACACAAAATATTGACGGGCTTCATCAGGCGGCTGGCAGCAAAACTGTTTACGAGCTTCACGGCTCAGTTTATAGAAACTACTGCATGACCTGTAATGAAAGTTATAGCCTTGACTTTATACAAAAAAGTCAAGGCATACCCCTTTGCGAAAAGTGCAAAGGCACAGTAAAGCCAGATGTGGTGCTTTACGGGGAGGGGCTTGATACAAAAGTTCTCGAAGCTGCAATTAATGCAGTAGCAGGGGCAGACACACTAATAGTAGGCGGCACATCACTTGAGGTTAACCCAGCGGCATCACTTGTAGAGTATTTTAGCGGCAAAAATCTTGTGATAATCAATATGAGCCAGACGAAATACGATGAATATAGCAGCCTAATAATAAAAGCACCCATAGGAGAGGTACTTTCAAGCGTTTTAGGGCTATAAAGAGAGTGTGAAAGGCGTGACCGAAAAGCAAAGGTTTATAAAGCATTAAAAAGAGAGCCAATAAAAGGGCGTGTTCCAACTTTTGAGCTTGTATTCTATCTAACATTAGAGGCGGTAGGCAAAGTTCACCCAGAGCATAGGCGCTATAGCCAATAAAGCCAGATGAGCAAAACCGAAAAACACTTGCAGCTATGCGATATGGCAGATAGTTATATAAAGGTTGCCAAAAAGTATAAACATAGTGCTATTTTTGTGCATCCAAACCCCTCTGACTTTGAAAATACAGTGAGAATACTTGAAATTATAAGAGAAAAGTCGGGTGACGAGTATTTTTTAATGCTTCACGGCGACCCAACATTTAGTATACCTGACGGCAGCAGTATGATAGACTTTGCTGAAAGGCTTTACAATGACAAAACAGGACTAAAAACGGAAGCGGAAAAGCTGCTAAACGATAGGCTCCTTTTTGCGGAGAAAATTGAAAGGCACAAGGGATTGCTTGATGGCTTTGCCCTTTGCTCTGATTACTGTTTTAATGTCAACCCATTTTTTACTCCAGAAATGTTTGCAGAGTTTATTGCACCGTATCTATCAAAGGTTATAGACGGTTACCGCTCACTTGGGTTTTATTCTATAAAGCATACAGACGGGAACATTATGCCCATAGCAGCAGAAATAGCAGACTGCAAACCAGACGCACTCCACTCATTAGACCCTCAAGGCGGTGTAGACTTAAAGGAGATGCGAAAACTCTATTCTGGCAGGCTATGTCTTATAGGAAATGTGAATTGCGGGCTGCTTCAAACGGGTACAAAGAAAGAATGTGAAGACGATATACGCCGCTCTCTTAGAGAGGGAATGGCAGGTTACGGCTATATTTTTTCCACTTCTAATTGTGTGTATTCGGGGCTTGACCTTGAAAGGTATGAGCTTATGAACAGGATTTGGCAGGACGAGGGAATATATGAATAGGTTGAAGATGTGGTCATTTCATCACACTATTACAATCAAAACAAAAATATGCCCATAACATTAAGCCTAAAATCTGAAATTTTAATAGGAGGTTTTACTATGAACACTTCATTTTTAAAGTTTGCACGGTATATTATGATTTTTCTCCTTGCCCTTTCATCCCTTTCAAGTTACATCTTTGGCAAAGCTGAAGAACCTTTGCCGCAACCGAGCCTTAATGCACCTGAGTGGCCTATGTGGGTTCACGAGCATTGGGTATGGGAGAACGAAGGCACAGAGGAGTCGGCGCTCATGCATGCCAAAGGTTTTACTAAGCGGGGTATTCCTGTGGGTGCAGTTATTATTGACCGCCCTTGGGCAACAGATTCTAACACCTTTATTCCCGACCCCGAAAGGTATGCAAATCTTGGGGAATATGTAGACTTATTTCATAGCAAGGGTATAAAGGTTATAGTTTGGGCAACGAGTATTGTGAACGAAACGGCGTCAAATTTTAGCGAAGGTAAAGAAAACGGTTACTTTTTAAGCGGCGGGCAGACTGTAAAGTGGTGGGGCGGCAAAGGCGCTCTTTTGGACTATACAAATCCTTCAGCCGTTGAGTGGTGGCACAGGCAAATGGATAACATACTTGATATGGGTATAGATGGCTGGAAGGTTGACGGAACAGACCCCTTTGTAATGCTCCTTGTACCTCCTACAACACACGAAGGACGCCTTATTACATGGTGTGAGTATAAAGACTTGTGCTATAGAGATTTCTTTGATTATACACGTGAAAAGCTTGGAGATGACAGAATAATATCTGCAAGACCTGTTGATGACCAGCTTTTAAATGTAGGGCTTCCTCTTGTGTCAACAAGCCGTGATATAAATTTTGCTGGTTGGGTAGGGGATAATGACAACGATTGGGGCGGACTTCAACACGCATTAAATAATATGTTTTCCTCAGCGAAATTTAACTTTGTAAGTTACGGTTCTGACATAGGCGGTTTCAGGTCTGACGGGAATATGTATAAAGATGTATTTATAAGATGGGCGCAGCTTGGAGCCTTTTGCCCTATTATGGAAAATGGCGGCGGCGGAGAGCATAGACCTTGGATGTATGACGAGGAGACTCTTGATATTTATAAAAAGTATACGGTGCTGCACCACGAGCTTATCCCTTATATTTATAGTCAAGCGGCATATTCATATGAGTTAGTAAAGCCCACAATGCGCCCGCTTGTGGGAGAGTATACATATCTTCTTGGGGATAACATACTTGCCGCTCCTATTTTTGAAGAGGGGGAGGACCGCACAATCTTATTCCCTGAAGGCGAATGGATTTATATGTTTGATGAAAGCGTATCGTATACTGCCGGTATTAAAAAGCTTAGCTTCACACTTGATGAGTTCCCCGCTTTTATACGAAAGGGAGCTATAATACCGATGGACGTCAATTCAAGCTTAACGGGATTTGGCACGGCTCTTTCAAAGGATTTTACAACAATTCTTATGTATCCCGATAAGGGCAGTTATGAATTTGGGCTATATGAGCAAAACGAAAAAGGCTCTTTAATATCCTATACGAAAGACGGCGGAAATCTTAATATTAAGTGTACAGATACGAAAAGGCAACTGCTTTTCAGAGTTTTTGACGATAATACCGTTACCGGAATAACATCTCGAAACGGCAGTTTACAAAAAGCATACTCTATGGAGGAGCTAATATCAATGGATTTGGGCTATTTTGAGGATGCGGACGGCATACTGTGGATAGCTGTTAAAAATGCTGTAAACGGATTAGATTTAGAGGTTTTCTGACGCAACAAAAAACAGCGCTGCAGCAAAACAGTTTCGTAAAAAAATCACAAAATATCCCGCAGAAATCTTGAGTTTCGGCGGGACTTTTGGTATAGTTGAGTTAATAAAAAACCTTAATATACAAGTTATTATACACTTACACGAAAAGAAATGTAAGTAATAATGAACAGATTTGCAGCAGGAAAATAATACCGGCAAACGATAGTGTGCGGCTCTTAGATGAAATAAGTGAGGAGTTGGATTACAGCACTTTTTAGAGTGTATTCGTCCATTGGTCGCAGACCTGCTGCAAACCCCATTACCTTGTTTAAAATACTTGTTTACGGCGGCATGGACGGCAGACATTCAAGCAGAGAGCTTGAAAGTGCGTGCAGGCGGGACATCAATTACATTTGGCTCCTCGGTGATGAAAAGATACCTAACTACAGCAAAATAGCGAGATTATGCAGCAAACGGCTTAGTGAATGCTGTGAGGATTTATTTTATCAACTTGTAAAAAGGCTATACGAACGCGTAAAAACAAGCTGATCGAATTGTTTAAAAGAAACGGCGGAGACTCGGACAAGCTATATCTGCCGGTTATTGATAGTTTTTAGCATAACTTTTCCCGTAAAATAATATAAAAAAGTTTCAAAACAGGGTTGAAATCCAAAAAAACTGTGGTATAATGCAGTCAGAACATTTGTTCTATTTGCGTTATTGTCACAGTTGTACTATTATGGAGGGGAAAAGCTTGAGCGAAAACCGATGCGAACGATGTAACCGAAAACTGAAAGACCCGAACGCACAATACGGATGGAGATGCGCCGAAATCCTCGGTGTGTCGGAGGGTTTGAATTATTCCGGAGACAGTGTCTTTGACCGATACATATCCGGTATATCCGCGGCGGACAACTTTCTTCTGGAAAGAGACATTGATAAAAACAACATTCATCAAGCCTCCTTTTACGAAGCGATGGCAAAAAGGTACATATCAGCGGATATGCACAATCACGACTTATGGAAGGACGCCTATATTCAAAGCGAAAACGCTTTAAAAGGTATCTCAAGCGGTAACAGGATACCGCTCTCGGAGTATTTCGACCTGCGCGACGCGTACGACTATAAAAACGGCGCTTATCAGACCATAAAATATCTTGACGGTGAATATTCACAGGATACAAAAAAGCTTCAGCGCGCGCTTAATGAAATCGGCATTAAGGATAAGTTTGGAAACAAGCTCAAAGAGGACGGTCTGAACGGTCCGAAAACACAATGGGCAAGAGATATGTTATTTAAAGGTGTATCGCCGTCGTTATCATATATTAGTCCGTTACAAAGTAAAATAACAGATATTGGAATAAGAAAATTATATAAAAACAAACTGAATGATGCAATTAAAATGGGAAAATCCGGAGATGCTCTATATTTTAGCGGTGATCAGTTATATAATACGGCAATAAAGAGATCCAGATTATTACAGTTTGATTATCACTATTTAAAGGGTGCACCTCAAGGAACAAAAGATTTTCATATTAACGCGGAGGCTGATGATGTCGCTTCAGAGCTTCAAAAAGCTACAGCTAAATTTCTAAATCACAAAAAAATACCTGAAACTGCTTATAATACTTTTAAAGATTTCGACAATGTCGAAAAATATGTAAAAGTCGGCGGAAAAGCCCTTACTATAGCCGGATTTGTTTTTGACGCCTATGATTTTGGAACCTCCGTTTATACAGATTTAAATGACGAAGATAGGAAGCTCGGAAAAACAACAGTAAGCTCTGCTGCCGGTATTGCAGGAAGCTGGGCAGGCGGCGCGGCGGGTGCGAAGCTCGGCGCCATGGGCGGAGCTGCCGTCGGAAGTTTTATTTGTCCCGGACTCGGTACCGCCATAGGTGGATTTTTGGGTGGATTGGGCGGCGGGATTGTTGGTTCCGTCGCAGGCAGAAAAGTCGGAGAAGTCATTGTTGATGAAGCGTACAAGGAGGATTCTAAAAAATATGTTTATCAGTAAAAGAAAAAACCGTACAGAAATAACGCCGCCGCCTCAGGCGGAAGATACATTATATCTTTATATCGAAAATAAAAATGACGGCTCAGAATATATCTCGTACCGCCTTTCACAATGGGATATGGACGAGCGCAGCTATGACTTTTTTATGCCGTTTTTCTGTGACGTCACAGAAAACCTGTTTCATTCATTAACAGCTGTAACAAGTTTTTGCTATGCGGTCTCGGAACATTCTAAAAAGAGAAAAAAACGCAGCGATACTTTGACTGAAGTTAAGACAGACGGATATCCGGATAAAATACTCGGTTATATCGGGACTCATCCGGACTGCCGGTGTAGTTTCTGGCATAAAGAACACATACTCAAGTATAAAACAAAAACCAAAACCGGAAAATTTCTGTATATAGCTAAAGAAAATATTACTGCTGATTTTATAAAAGAAGCTTATATTGATACTTTTTATGAAACATATGATCATGACTGGTTTTCTCTGTCGTTTGACGGATTTGCGCCTGATGTTTTCGATATTGAGCGATACGCCGGGGATGACGAGAAGGAGCGGATTTCACCCTATATAAGAGTGGAGTATGACAGTACTCACTCCGCGTTGAATATAGAACTTTCAAAAGTGAACTACCCTGGAGAAAAGTTTATGGATACCATAACGAAAACCGCCCAAAATCACGGTAAAAAGCTGGAGGTGAATTTATGAATTATTATCCGATAGGAACAGTTGTCACACTTATCGGCGGCGACAGACCGCTGATGATTTACGGAAGAAAGCAAAAACAACAGACAACCGGTATCACATGGGACTATGTCGCGTGCCTGTACCCCGAGGGAAACCTTGACGAGGACAAAACGGTTTTCTTTCAGAATGAGGAAATCGAAAATGTGCTGTTTACAGGCTATATATCCGAGTTTGAAACGCGTATGCAGGACATTTTGAACGCCGGCGCCAAAGGCGTTGACCCGTAATCAAAGACATAAATAATCCCGCCGACACGATTTTTCGTTGTTGGCGGGATACTTTTTTACGCTAAAACCAGAGGGATTGAAATCGTCAATCTGTATAAATAGTTGTAAGCAGAGTAAAATTTTACTACAGCCCCTAATTTTTTTGTTCAGTTTAGTTTAATTGTATATGTCGATAAGCGTCCTTAGCGCTTGTATTATAGACATCAGTCTATTAAACAGTGCTAATATCTGTGAGAAGAACGGTAAGTCAAGCATTCCGCCGCTTGAGGAAGAAGTGTCAAGAATTATTTCTTCACTCCAAAAGCCCTTTGAGGCATCGCCAACTCTAAGGTGGTAAACGGTATTTTCCTCAAGTCCGTAAATAGTTAGGCTATGCTCTGCACGGGTAATGTCATACGGTAAAATCCCAACACCCGGAAGAAACTCTACAGAGTTATACGTATTTGTGATTAAGTTTGTGCTTTTTGATAAAACGTTATCAGACGGCGTACCCGTAAACTCACTGTCAATAGGCAGTATCTCAATGTCACTTCCTAATACGGAGTATTTTGTTAGCCAAGTGATAGTTCTTTCAGAGTCTAAGTCGTCTTTAGTAATATTTATATCAATCGGCAAGCGTTCGTTCTTAGTAGTTGCCTCTACTTCTACAGCACCTGTGTATGTTAAGAATGCACTACTGTCCTTTTTTATACCGGGGTTAGTGTCTGTAAGAATACTTTCTGCAAGAGCGGCAACAGTATCTGAAAGACCGCTACCTGCCGCATAAGCGGCTAAAAGGTCACCAATATAAGCAGAGGGTTTTAGCACATCAGGATTTTCTGGGAATGGTATACCCATTTCGTCTAAAGCTATACGAAGAAAATTTTCTGCCGTGCCAAGCAAAGCTTCTTTATCGCCCATTATAACAGGGGGCAGGATAATAGATGGAATTTCGTCACAAAAGACATCATCAATAATAACTTCGCATACTTTGTGCAATAGTTTATCAAGAAGCTCTCCGCTTTTAATTCTTTCTAAAGCGTCTGCCGTAAATAAATCGTCTTCAAGACATTCATCTCCGCCAAATAAATAGGCAACAAGGCTCTGTCCGAATTCCTCAAAATTGCCGCCTCTTTCCACATTGCCAAAGCCAAGGGTGTCAATAAACTTTGTGCTGCTAATTTCTGAAACCTGCATTTCGGCAACTCCTGTAAGCGCTCTATCAACAATATTATATAGATTTTCGGGGTTGTCGAAATAAATATCTAAAAGTCTGTCTGCCAAAATTTCTACAAAAGGTGCAAGAGGTTCTGGAAGCTCTATCCCTTTTTCATAAAGAAAATGCATAACGCCCTGATTTTTTATGCCGCCCAGTAGGTCAGAGAGAGCTTCACATATAAAGTCTGTGCCGTACTGCGCAAGCCCATTATGCCCAAAAGACTGCCCAAAGCCAAATGTATGGCTATATGGGTATTCGTATGTTTCCCCTAAATATGTTACGGGCATTTCACAGTCTGGCTCAAAGGACTTTATATCTGCTGAAAATTCGCTATCCGTATTTGTAAAAACAACCTCACGAAATGTATTAGGAAAGCCAGTTAAAGAGGCGGTCATAATATCGGTAATCGTTTCGCCGCTGTCACTTACTGCTGTGACAATGTCACTCATATGAGTGTGACCTGTAAAAATATATTTCATTCCACCGTCAGCGAGCGTTTCGCTAACTTCAAGCCAGTTATCAATCATTGTTGGGTTAAGAACGGTAGGCTGCATGTCAAAATGCGCAGGTACACTCTCGTGCGCCATGCCTATAATTCTCTCACCAGACAGCCTTGCATCTTCCATTTCTGCTATAACCCAATTCATAAGTGATGATGGATAGGTGTTTTCGCCATCATAAGAGCTGTTAAGTGAGCTGCCGCTGTACGTTTCGCCATCAATGCAAATTAAACGAATGTTACCATGAAGTTTTACAGAGTATGATAGCATGCCAGCCTCTTCACCATATGGCGGTGTGTATTTGTTATAGGCAAGGTCATAGCCAAGATTTTTATATAAGTCTAAAAATTCCTCAGGAGTAGTTGTGCGTGTTTCTTCCTTAACTCCGTTTTCAAAAGTGGCGGCATTTTTGTTGTTAATATCGTGGTTGCCGTTTATTACAATAACATCAATACCTGTTTCTGTTTCAAAACGTTCAAGGCGCTCTGCAAGGATTCTATGCGCCTCATATTCACCGTCACGAGATAGGTCACCAGGGATAATCAAATATTTAATGCCTTTTTCGGCAGCGTGTTTCTCAATAGCATACAGCGCCGAATTAAGCAGGGCAACACTTTGACCAGGCTGCCGTGTATTAAGCTCACAGAATTTTAAAAACGCAGGGCAATAATCCCCCGTAAGCTTTGCAGGGTAATAGTGAATATCAGATATAACCCCAATACCAAGGGAAGCGCCGCTTGCATTAACAACCGTTATAGGGGCTGCTACTACAATGAGAGTAAGTGCAAGTATAAGCGATAGTACCTTTTTCATAATACAAATCCTTTCCAGCGGTAAGAAAATAAATTAAGTAGCCGCAACATAATACTTCACTTTTTATGTTATCATAATTCCTTAAAATGTCAATAGTGTGCATTGTTTTGTTAAACAGATTTTGTAATAAACTTGATGAATTTCAGCTTATTAAACGACTATATTTTTCAAAATGCGGCTTACTTTGCAAGTAAAATTAGCTCAAAAAGATTTTATTATAAAGCTTTTTAATGTTGCTTGGAAATTTGTTGACACTATTTATACAATGGTATACTATCATACTAATCGCAACCGTTGGTTGACACTTTGAATGGCTACAGTTGGTGGTATGCTACTAAAAAAACTGATATGCTTTAAGCACAAATACCGACAAGGAGTAATAATTATGATTTTCGCAGATAAACTGATTCAGCTGCGCAAAAAAAATGGGTGGTCGCAGGAAGATTTAGCAAATCAAATGAATGTTTCAAGACAATCTGTTTCAAAGTGGGAGGGAGCACAATCCATTCCCGACTTCAAAAGAATTATACAGCTTTCGGAACTGTTCGGGGTTACTACAGATTACTTGCTAAAAGATGAGATAGAAGAAGTAGAACCGAATACTTTTAAGGAAGACTTCTTATCATTAAAACGCATATCTATGGAAGAGGCCTTTGCTTATTTGCACACGAAACAAATTACAGCGAAATATATAGCCAACGCTGTGTTTCTATGTATTATATCACCTATATGTATTTTAATTTTGGGCGCAATAAGTGAAATGCCCGACTACGCTTTATCAGAAAATATTGCAGGCGGCATTGGTATGATAGTGCTTTTACTTTTTGTTGCGTTAGCAACCGCAATTTTTCTTTTTAGCGGTAGTAAAACTTCTCAATATAAATACTTGGAAGAAAGAGCTTTTGAAACTGAATACGGTGTAAGTCAAATGGTAGAAAAACAAAAAGAACAATACAAAAAAACGTATACGAAAAATAATATTTTCGCAGCGTGTATGTGTATTGTTTCTTTAGTTCCGCTTTTTACTGGTGTAATGATTAACGAAAATAACCATTTATTATTAACAATTATGCTTTCATTTTCATTTATTTTAGCGGGCATTGGTGTAAAATTTTTTATTAGCAGCGGTATAGTTTGGGCAAGCTTTGAAAGACTCCTGCAAGAGGGTGATTACACAAAACAAAAAAAAGAAACCAAAGACTTTATAACATCAATTTCAACTGCTTATTGGCTAATCGCCGCAGCCATATATGTTGGATATAGTTTCATAACCGATAACTGGATGCATAGCTGGATTATTTGGGTAATAGCAGGTGTTTTGTATCCTGTAATTATCGCTGTTGTGAACACTTTCGGAAAACCAAAATAAATAATCATCGG
>DASRNG010000067.1:0-4814 GCA_035647555.1 Oscillospiraceae bacterium
CAATAGAAACGATTTTTAGCAGCGTATCTCTTTTTGAAGAAAAGGGAGAGCTGTATAGCCAGAGTTTTCAAACGAGCAGCGTAAATGAATTAGAGTACAGCCCAGAAAACATAAAAAATGCAAATGAAAAGGTTTACTGCCCATTTTGCAAGAGAAAAATAGAAAGGGATATGTGTTATGAGATATATGAATCTACAAAAAGCATTAATATTAATGCCGATATGCCTGATTGGGTAAAAGAGGAGCTTCAAAAAAAGAGTGAGTTTTGTAAAAGTTGTGAAAACCGCCCTAATATATGAAGAATAAAAGCAAAATAATATAGATTATGATTGAAACTTGTGGTTTTATGTGTTAATATTGTAAGCAACAATATAACAACGAGCCATTAGAAAATGCCGCTTAACTGGCACTTTTAGTTGAAAGGGATGGTAAAATGAAACGAATCTTTAGCGCAATTATGGTTGTCGCTATACTTTTTTGTGTTTTTCCCGTGCAAGTCTTTTCGTTTGACGCTGAAGATGTGTCAAATCTTCCTGTAGTTATCGTGCCGGGGTATGGTACAAGCCAAATGTACTATACAGCACAGGACGGCTCTGTAGAGCATGTCTGGGGTGTGGTGATGGAGGACTTGATATATGAACTGCTTTCCAAAATAGCCGATGTAGGCAGAGGGCTTGGCAGCCTTGCCTTTGGCAACCCAGAGCCTATAGCACGTGTTTTAGGAGAAGGGTTTGTAAATCTATATGGGAAGTTAGCATGTAGCAGTGACGGCTCAAGTATGTATGATATTTCACTTTACTACACAACGCCAGAAGAAACGAATAGCGCATACCTTATGGAAAAGCATCCTGACGGTAGTTTCAGACACGAGATAGATATAATGGAGGATGTTGCCCTTTATGTTGGCAATGAAAACATATTCAATTTTAACTGTGACTTTAGAATGGGTGCAGTTTCCTGTGCCACAGCACTTGACGAGTATATTGAAGCCGTTTTAGCCTATACGGGTGCAGAAAAGGTAAATATTGTGGCTATTAGCCATGGCGGGCAAGTGACAGCAACGTATCTAACTCTTTTCGGCGATAAAAAGCAGGTTAATAATGCTGTGTTAAATGTCCCCGCAATAGGTGGGGCAGGGCTTGCCTTAGATATATTAAAAGGCGATTTTGATTTTGATGAAATAACACTTGTAGAGTTTCTTGAATATGGCTTTATATCCGAGACAGATTACGTCTGGCTTGTACAAGCAGAACAGCTTGGTTTTTTAGATGAGGTATTAAATGAGTTTTTACCCTATGCAAAGGCAGTTCTGGGTAATTGGGGAAGTATATGGGACTTTATAGAGATAGAGCATTACGAAGAGATGAAAGAGTTATGTCTTGACTATGACGAAAATGCAAAGCTTATTGAGGAAAGTGATTTTTTCCATTATTCCATTATGCCCCAATTTAATACGAGCCTTCAAAAATGTAATGATGAGTATGATATGCTCGTTTCCATAATTGCAGGTACAGATATAAATATAGTAACGGGACTTAAAGAAAACTCTGACGGTATTATTACAACAAAAGCTTCAACAGGTGCTACTGTTTCAGAATATGGCAAGCGTTTTTCTGACGGATATATAGCAATAAACGGCGACAATAGATATGTTTCACCGTCTATGACAATAGATGCATCTACCGCCTTTTTACCTGATACTACTTGGTTTATAGAAGGGTTATTCCATGGAATGGAATATAAGGACGAGTTTTCGGCATCACTTTTATTAAAACTGCTATTGACTAATGAAATAAAGGATGTTTACTCAAATTCAGAGTTTCCACGCTTTCATGCCACAACGAACGCCGCACGTGCTGTGTTTGCCAAATTTAATCAAAGTTTGGAAGGGTATTTAAGTGCAGACGATACCTCTTTAGTAATTACGAATTTATCAAAAAAATATCCAATGAAATTAATATCCATAAACTGTAAGGGAGCATGGATAGGCTTTGACCTTGGTGAAATAGGAGAGTTACAGCCGGGTGAAAGTATCACCATTCCCTTTGTAGGCGAGGTGCCAAAGGTTGGAGGGACATGCTGTAGCGTTACAATAACCTATAAATTAAACGGCTCGCCCACCGCTATAAATGAAAGAAAGTTTAGCTATACAATCAATAATGGAGATTTCCCCGAGTACGATATAAATACACCTTATGTTGATATAAGTGACCTTAATACGGGGCACATACCAGATGATACACATCAAATTATTCAAGACCTAGGGCTTATTAAACTCTTTTCAATGATATTTAACATGCTTGAATATTCTGTAAAACTGTTTGGAATAACAATATTTAAATAATTTATAGGAAAATCGGCAGCCGTGAAGTAACGGCTGCCGATTTTTTATAATTTAGTTAGTCGTTCACTAACAACTTTGACTTTTGCAGGAAGATAACAATAATCGGAATTAAAATAAGCTGAAGTATAATGCCCGGCAATGCATTAACAACAGCGCCTGCCCAAAACGCTTTAAGCCCAAAGGGGTTACCAGCCATATTCATAACAGTTAGCATAGCAATACCCCAAACAATGCGCCCTAAAATCATGGAGATTAAAAGCTCAAGATATATGAATGTGTTTTTCTTGGGTAAAATCTTAAAAAGGATTCCTGCAACTAATCCATAAATAGCAAGCTCAAATGCCATAGGTACCCCTGTAGGAAGAATAGGCGGCATTTGGAAAAGTAAATAGCGCAGCGGCGGGGCTACAAAGCCAACAACAAGCCCATAGGGCCAGCCGCAAATAAAGCCGCAAAGGAGAACCGGCAGGTGCATAGGTGCAAGCATTTTGCCTATTTGTGGAACCTGCCCTGTTAAAAACGGCAAAACAAGTGCAAGAGCTAGAAACATTCCTGAGAAAGCAAGTTTTTGAATATTTTGTTTTTTCATATCTTTCCTTTCCGATATAAAGGTGCCGTTTCCATAAAGAAACGACACCTTAAGGCATCTTAACAATATTAACTTGAATAAAATCAGGGGGCTTGTGCCCTTTTGCCGCTTGTGCTGGCGGCAATATGATACTATACAATAAAAAATTTGTCAAATAAAAATTTATAAAGCAGAAAGTTTTGATATAACGTCATCTAACAGCTCAGTCATAGTTTGCTGTCCTATCCCTGCTACTAAATTACCGCATTTATTTATAGGGATAAGAATCTTCAGGGCATCACTTTGCCCTATGGCAACAGCCATAGCAGGTGTAACTTCACCTATAAGTGAGTCCGCTATTACAATTGCAATAGGCCCTATTATAACATCAGCCTTTCGGCAGGCAGTTACAACGGAGTTTTCACCAGTTGCCGCAAAATGCGGCTCACTTTTGAGCATTGCAGCAGTTGCAATACTGTTTGTGCCAACCGCAGTTATAACAGCTTTTGGAAAGTGCATCTTTATTCGCTCTACAAGCTGGCTTCCCATTTTTCCGCCTTGTGCATCAATAAGTAATATTTTCATGATTTTCCCCTTATAGTGATTTTTTCAAGTTTTTTCAGCAGTTCCGAAACAGGTAAAACAAGAAAGCCAATAGCAAAGTTGCCTGCGGCATGAATAGCATCAAAAGAAAACCCGGCCACCACCCACGCTACTGCCTGATTAAATGATAAATTGAACAATATCGCTTGTGCAGGTGCATATAAAATACCAAAAGAAAGCCCAAACAAAGCATTTATAACAGGATAAATAATAACTTTAGCTTTTTTCGGCATATTGTTGGGAATGAGCATTGTAGCACCCCAAAGAACTGCCCAAATATATAAATAGGGAATCCACCACACAGCAAACCCTGCAATAAGACCGTTTAAAAAAACAAAAATATATATAGGAATAAGAGCCTTTTTGCGGTATGTGATGGTTAAAACCATAATAAACATTCCAAGTGGATGAATATTCGGCAAAACTTCCATCAAAAACTTTAATGCAAGCATAAGAGCGGCAAACATTGCAAAAAGCGTCATCTCATATATGGTGAGCCGCCCCTTTTTTCTGCCGCCCTGATTTGTATTATCCTTTTGTATAAACAAATTCATAATGCTCGTTTGTATCAATTTCTGTTGCATCAACACCTGCATTTAAGGCTACACCATCTTTGCTAAGCGCCCAGTAAGCTTTATCAGTGTCATAGTCTGCCGTTATTCCGTTTACAGACTTAACAAAAAGCCCGTATTGACTGTCTTCACCTGATATTAACTCATGCTCAAGTAGTGCTTCACTTAGTTTTTCCTTATCTGTTTTAATTGTAAAAGTAACTGATTTTTCATCCGCTTTCACTTCAAGTTTAATCACCTTAGCGCCAGTGCCAAACTCTTTATCCTCACGATATAAGGCGCTGTTCCAAAGCCCGTCTGCGGTGATAGTAGAAAGCGTGGTAGACTCACTGCCGCTTGTAGTGGTTGTGTCAGGCGCACTCGGTTTGCCGCATGCAGCCGCCAAAGTTAGTATTAAAAGACACAAGGCAGACAAAATCACGGTTTTGCAAAGGTGGTTTCTGAAACAAGATTTTTTCATTTTTTTTCTCCTCTTTTTCTATGATTTTGTATGCAAACGGATATGATAAATGCGCCCCTCAAAACTCAAAAAAGTCTGAAAGAACGCACGAAATCTAAAAAAACAAAAATCCGTGTCGCCCTCCCACTGCCCAGAAGCGATTTATCGGTACGAAACGATAAGCATTCCGACTCATAGCTAAAAACAAGCTAATTACGGCAATGGCTGTTGCGGCAGATTTTCACTGCACTTTCCTTATCCCCTAGCATTAATGTCAAGCACTAAGCC
>DASRNG010000068.1:0-2924 GCA_035647555.1 Oscillospiraceae bacterium
AACAATAATATCCAATTTGATATAGACTTTCAGGAAGATATCGAAATACAAAAATTTTATAGTAGGCTTTTAGATAGCGGTTTTAATGAACTACAAGCAAAACAAATAAGTGAGGGTACTACAGAAAAAGAATTTGATGAATTACTTCTTAGTTTAAATCAGAAGAAAGATTTAAAAGTAAGAAAAAGTCCTGTTGCTTATCTTGTGGGCATATACAGGAACAAAGGAATTTTAAAGTAGCACCCTCAAAAAACAATACTTTTAGTCTCCTATGAGATCAAAAGTATTGTTTTTGTCTCCTTTTAAACTGTTTGTTTGTGTATGGTTCAAAATAGCCGTTTTAGAGCCGTTTCTAGACGTTGTTTCAAATCTTGATAGCATTTGCCGTACATCTTCTCTTACTTGTCTGTAATAGCTTGAAACGTCACTCTTGTTGGTTATTTTAGATAGTCCGTTAAACTCTGGTCTCTTTATCTGCAAAAATTGCTTTTTAAATTTTGGATAATTACTCTCTACAGTTATTCCCGCAAATTCCCCTACATTCAAATCTAAAAACTCACTCGGCTTGATTACGTCTCTCTCTTGGGTGCTTTCGCTTCGGTTATAATTCTTGCTTACTTCTAAATGTTTTCCCCCTCTAGATGCTGTTATAAACGTTCTATCTTGTTTTCCAAACTGCTTTGATAATATTTCGCTTGTCTTACTGCTTGCTACTCGACCGTAAAAATGATTGTTACATGAAGCAAACAAAACATCAGCTTTCTCTTTTCCGTATCCGTCTGTCAGCTGTGCCAAATCTTGACACATTAAAACGGTTGCTATCTTGTTACTTCGCCCTGTGTTAGGCAGTATTTCAATGTTTGGAATAAAAACCGTAGGTGCTTCATCGAGTAGTACAAAGGATTGTTTTTTATTGGGTTGGTTCATTAGCTTTGTGGCCACTGTGATAACAAGGCTACAAAGTGGCGCAAAAGTGGTTGTTAGCGTGGGATAACTGCCAACTGTCAAAAGTATTGGATTGCTCGGATTGTTGATGTCCAGGCTAAAATCATTCCCCCCGAAAATATACATTAATTCAGGTGTGTTTATTTGTGCTATTGCTCCCTGTAATGAGCCTATAACACCCGACGTTTGCCCCTCTGCACCTCGTTTCATAGCATTGTAAATACTAATAGTCATTTGCTCTGTTTGTACGTTCGTCTGAAGTAATTCTAACAATGCAGTATCATTACTTGTAATCATGGCGCAAACGTGCGGTAAATCACATATATCAGGGCGTTCTTCTTTTAAATACCATATACAAGCAGTTAGTAAATCGGTTGCACTTCTCGACCAAAAATCAGGCTTTTGAATGCTTTCTTTCATCAGGTTGCTAATTATCGCCTGTGCGTATTCTCGTGCATAGCTTGTTGTAACTAAATACTCGGGTCTAAGGGGGTTTACTCTATGCGATTGATACGGATTGTTGAAGTTTAAATAAAAGTGCTTTAAATCGCTTTTACTTGCATCCAAAAAGGTTTGAACATCATTCGCCAAAGTAGGAAATTTAAAATCGTAAACAATACCGGAGTAACCTTTATTTATAAATTGATTGAGCAAAGGAACTGCAATACTTTCAGACTTTCCCGAACCTGCTGCACCTACCACAAAAAAACCTCTAAAAGGGTTATTCATTATAATTTTACCGCCTTTTGTGGCTAATTCTACACTGTTAGGAGTGCTTTTTATATTCTTCTTATCTCTCCCTTTATTTTTCCCGCGATATATTAAATACAGTTTATAAGCACCATAAAAAACCGCTGTTGTTACTGCTAATAACAGAAAACCTTGAAATATATTCCCTTTTTTAAATGCGTCATAAGTAGCGAATATAAAACCAAACGGTAAAGATAAAATTGATGGTCCTAAAAATATAATTAATAGAACTGTCATACATGAATTTACGGGGCGTTTAATTCTTTTGTCTTTTTGATACATAGATGTTTTTTTTATTGATGAAAAATAAACGAAATTATTACATGCGCATGCCTTTACTTCTACTTTGGCTCTGCTCTTGTTCGTGGTCTTGGCTTTGTTCCTGTTTTATTTCTTGGTGCATCTCTTGGATACGTTCTTGCACTTTATTGAATTGTAGTTCTTTTTCGGGTAGCTGTTTTACCTCTTCAATTTTTCCATTTTTCATAGTATTTTGAAACTCGAATGATTCTTTAAAATCTCTCGAATGATTAAAACCTATATCAAAAGCTTTCTCACTTTTATTATAAAACGCTGTTCTATTAAAACCACCTTTAACAGCACCTTTTTTTGTTCCTCTGTGGTTGGTTTGTGGAGATAGTTTTATCTTATTATTGAGGTCTTTTCTACTTACAATAATATGAGCGTGCATCTGCTCCCCTTCTTTGCTTCCTCTTGTGTGATGTATCTTTCCGTAATACATTAAATCTTTTGCTTTTAAATCTTTTCCAAAATTTATTGCGTATTCATTCATTACTCCTTCGTTAATGTACTTCTTGAAATTTGCACTTCTCTCTTGGGGGGTTCTACCCATTGCTTTAATTTCTTTTTCGCTTGGACTAACAGTAATTACAAAAAATTTGCTGTCTTTCTTTGATAGTTTAGCTTTGTTTTTATCTATATTATAAGTCGCTTCCCTTGCAGATACTCGCTCTTTATCATGCGTGAAAAAATGCTCTGGCTCTTGCCCTCTCTGAACTCGTTCTAATTCTTCATGTTCGAGATAATTGGTTACTGCTATTGAGCTTCCTGTGTTTGCGTACGTTCCACCCCCTCCACCTTGTATTTTTATATTCATAGTTATTTGATATCATTATAGTTATCTGAATATGTTATTTAGATTATCTAATAAGCCTTTTTTATTTTTCGGGTCTAAATGCTCTCCTATTGTTTCTATCGCTCTTCTTATT
>DASRNG010000069.1:0-4411 GCA_035647555.1 Oscillospiraceae bacterium
GCATTATTAAGCGCCGTCATAAAACTGCGTGCAGTGTACTCATTATTTATATCAAGTTTATTACCGCTTGCAGGGGAGAAAAGGGAAATTCCTGAAACTGCGGATTGATTCTCATTAGCTCCTGCCATGCTGCTAGGGCGAGTGAGCGTTACAGTTCGGCGCGCCGTTTCTATATCAAGCCTGTTTCCGTAAACATCGCAGCTGTCTATTAAAAGCCCATAGTTCATTTGCGAAAGATAATCCCAATAGGCATATAAATTAGTGACATAATGGTTTTCTGTTATGCCTTGCCTGCCGTCATAAAAGTTTTCGTCACCCCATTGCCAGTAGTAAAAGGCATTATCGTTAAAATCGTGGTGATAAATATCAACGCCAATATCTTTTATAGATGTGCTAATATATGCAGAAAGATAGCGAAAAGCATCTTCATTTGCTAAGTTCCAAAGATAATCTGCACCTTTTAGCAGCCATTTTTCATTTTGAGTGGCAACTTTATATAACTCACTTGACTTTGTAACACGCTCTGGCTCGTACCATAAAGAGAGCGCAAGACCTTTAGCTTTTGCAAAACCGCTTATTTCTTTTAACCCGTCAGGGAATATGTGTTTATCAGCAGCCTCAGTACTCCAGTTGCCTGTTGAATTGTGCCATTTTCCGTTAATAGGCTTATACCACTCAGGCCCAATCCATAGTGCGTTGAAGTTTGAAAGCTTTTTCATGCTCTCAATATTTTCTGTTTTTATTGCAGTTTGCTGGCTGTCTATAAGCTCGTAAAAGGAAAGCGGTTTTGAGGTGTCAGGTGCTAAAGATAATTGCCACTTTCGCAATAGGTTAAAGCCTTTAAGAGCGTTTTTACCCTCATAAAAACAAAGGCTTACAAGGGGTGAGCGCACTTCTTCATTTGCCGTAAGATATGCCTTAAAGTTTTCCTGTCCAGCTTTTAGGTATAAAGAAGTTCCAAGAAGCTGGCAAGATGCCATCCATTGCCCCGTCCATCCTATAGAGAAAACAATGCCCTGATTTGCACATATGTTAAAATAGGGTAGGTAGTTTACAGTGTTTTTGCTTTTTGTGGAGGTAAAGTGCAAAGATGACGCTTTTGAAAACTCGGCTTTTTTAACGGAAAAATCATCGCCCTTTCCGCCGGCGCCTGTAGAATAGTAAATAGAGGTATCATTCTCGGCGCTGAAAAGCTCATCAAGAGCATAAAAGTGTGAAATTTCGCCAGAGTTCTCATCTCTATTATTTTTGATAAAGACGGTCCACTCACAAGTGGCAAGCGCCTCATAAATAGTAGCTTTTACAGTAGCGGTAAGTTTTAACTTTTTATTAGTAAGTGTTATAAAGGTTGTTTTTCCGCCCGGTACGTATGCTCCTGCCGTGCTCGTCTCTCCAACAGAAAAACTCCAGTCATCCAAAGAGTCACGAAGTGTCACACCGTCCACACTAAAGTTATAGGCAGGGGGTTTGCCGTCCTTGCCGGCATTTATTATTTTTTCGTTATACCAGTCTTTACACATCTTCTTTTCGCTTTTAGAAATAGAAAGCTGCTGTGCGGTAATTTTTCCGAAAGCTGTATCAGAGCTTGATGCCTTTTTTATGTTCCGTCTGTTATAGTTTTCATCTTTAAGCAAAAACACTAATGTAGTTATTGCAGACGATATAACAAAAGAAATCACAAGAAAGGCAGAAGTGATTTTTGTAAGCCGTTTTTTTCCAAGAAGGCTTACAAAGAAGCTTATTGAAAACACAGAAAAAAGTATTGACGAAAAGACGATACCAAAAGAAATGGCATCTTCTTTTTGCCAGCCCAGTGTAAAATCTGTAGCAAGTGTTATGCCCCATAAAATAGCATTATAAAGAAACAGGACTATTATGCTTGGCAAAAGGCTTTCCTTTTTGCCCTCCCTTTTAGATTTATCAGTTAGTGCAGCTGTTACAAATACACTAATACATAACAAAATTGCAAAAGGGGAGGTACTTAAAAAACCACTGCCGAAAGGATACGCACGAGTAAGCGCTAAAGCAGCATAAATGTAAACCCCTACACAGGTGAGCGCTAACAAGAACATAGCGAGTTTTGAGTCTAAGAACTTTAGTTTTTTATTCATAAAACCATTCCTTTTTGCACTGAGAAAATATTTATTTAGTTCTAAAAAGTGTATTTGCATAAAAAGCACATTTTGCAGATAGTTTAACAAGTATAACGCAAACTGTCAATAATTGTTATAAGTTTAGAACGTTTTTTAAGAAACTTTTATGAAATAACGGCATAAAGAGTTAAAAATCGCACTAAGGCTGAACGGGAACAGGTATTGACTCGTCCTTTTTCTCTATGGAAATAAAGTTGTTTTTTGAAAAATAACTAAAGTCCATATCAAACACCTTGCAAATATCAGCTACAGGTACATAAAGCTGCCCTCTGTCTTTTCGTAAAACTTTTGCTAAAAGTTTGATTTCGCCCTTGTCAGTTTCAGCCGTGTCCTTTCCCTCAAAGAAAGTGGCAGAGCGGTTATATATATTTAGCGTAACTTTGCCTTTTTCTCTTATAACTTCACCGCCTATAGACTGTATTAAAACACCAGCGGGTATATACCAAATATCTCCTATATTATAAGAGAATGTGTTTGCTGCTAAAAGCCCAAGGTCTGCACCTTTATACTTTATTCTTGTTTTGTTGTATATAGGGGCTATTGCAAAAGGTGCTATGGTATCATGCTTTTTATTTATAACACACCTGTCGGCAATACGGCCGTCCTCAATAAACGAGGTGAGCGTAAGTGTATCCCCATCTATTTCTGCAAGAGCATACATAGATAAATCTTCTTCATGATTATATAAGGCGGCGTTCCACACCTTTTCTACTGAGCGTGTTCCTGGTGGATTTCTATGCCCGCTGCCGCAGTTATAATGTATTGTACCCTCTGAGGGTTTATCATAAAGATTTTCATTTCGCCTTGGAAAGCTTCTTGAAAAACAATGCTCATGACCTGAGAATATTAAGTCAAGCTTTTCAATTCCTTTTCTCATAACAGGAAACGTGTCATAACAGGCAAGGTTACACCCAGCGTAGCAGGCAGGGAAGTGGTGCACACCCAATTTCCATGTTTTATTGCTTTTATCTAAGTTTTTGATAAGCCATTTGTCAATATCCTCTTGACCGCTAACACCAATAAAAGAAAAGTTTGTGTTACCATAATCAAAAGTATAGTTTGCGGTTTTCCAGTTACTAGGGCCATTATCGGGGTAAGAGCCTTTGAATTGTTTAGAGAAGTATTCTACTTCTTCTGAGTAATATTTACCCGTGCCTAAAAAATAGTTTTCAAACCCCATATCATCGTGGTTTCCAACCGCCATCATATATGGAATGCTTTCTATTATGCCTTTAAGCCCTTCAAAAAGCCCTGTCCACTGAATATCTGTTTGACCACAATTTGTGTTGTCACCTGCAGTCATAATAAATGATATATCGGGGTGTTTTTTTAATATATCTCTTAAAAAGTCCCCAAGGTGGGAATAGTCAGGAGGCGGCATAGGTGCCCCTTTTTGGGTATCTGCAAGAATTATAAAACTAAATTTTGCAGCGTTTTTTACCGCTGTCTTAAAACTATATGTATCGCTATAATACTCATCGGTGCCGCAAAAGTACTCATATTTAGTGTCAGGCTTAAGCCCTGTCATATCCGCCCAGTGGTAACTGCTTTTATCCATGTCAGTAACAAAGCTGTCTGTTACTGCTACTGCTTTGTTCCACTTCGTTGTGCCAATTTCACGAAAAGAGACATAGCCTGAACTTACACTAACGTCTGTTCTCCATCTTACTGTCATAGCTTCTTCCGGGTTTCCTTTTATACTGAGCATAATATGGTCTGGTTTTTCTTGTGAGCCTCTATAGCCTTTCCAATCTTCCTTTGAAATCATTATAAATATTCCCCTCCTTATTTTAGTCAGGTAACATTATACAATTAATATAAAAATAATTCAACAGCATATTTCAGTGAAAATATGCTTGAAAAAGATGGTAAAGCGTGATACTATATAGCTATATTTTAGCGTCGGAGGGAAACGAAATGAAGAAACGGGTTATAGGCATTATTTTATGTATAGTACTTCTTTTTAGTACCGCAGCTCCTATATCTGCAAAAGGTGCATACTCAGGCACTACAGATTATCCTTTAGTGGTAGTGCGTGGTATGGATTTTTCAGGGCTTTATATTGATGAGGGCACACAAAATGAGCGTGCGGCAATTTCTAATGTTGATGCTGCTGGCATAATAAAAACTTTGATTTTAGCAGGAATAAGCGGCAGTTTCGACGGTGTGATAAACCAAGCCTTAGTATATGTTAAAAGCATTTTAGGCAATCTTGCGTGTGATAATACGGGCGCTTCTATTTATAATGTTAGCCCGCA
>DASRNG010000070.1:0-6904 GCA_035647555.1 Oscillospiraceae bacterium
TCCGTTTTCAAATCTTAAATAAAATTCGTCTATCAAAGTGCCTTGATATGAAAGCGGCAAAGAGGAATATACAATCCCCTCAGCCTTTTTACAATGGGGCATTGTAAACACTTCTTCTGTAGGCATATTCGGAAAATATGGAACACCGTCAGAAGACTTCTCACTCCCACCAGCCCAGATATGCCCTATAGGCAAACCAACCGTTAAATCAGTGCCGAGCGAATTTTTATAATGAAGCTTTGTAAATGCATATTTATTCAGTATCTCCGCTCGTCTTTTTAAAAGTTCATCTTGTTTTTGCCACTTTTCTGCAGTGTTCTCGCCTGTTAGCCTGCACGTTATAAAAATAGCGTCCCAAAGCATATCTACGGCTGTTTTTGCATCGGTATTCGGAAACACTTTTTTTGCCCAGTTTTCACAAGGATAAGCAGATAAAGTCCACCTCATACCGCCTTTATTCATAACATCATAAAACTCTTTAAAAGCTTTTTTCCTTGCAATTGCGCTTGCCATTAGCTTTTCATCAGGAACACCCTCAAAAATATCAGGGTCCTCTGACAGCACACTAATGCTCACACAGCCCTCTCTTGCGTAAAAATTCCGCTGCTCTGCCTGCCAATTCGGAACAGTTTTAAAAACCTCTAAATCGGCATTTAGAAACCTAAGACGTGAAATTTTTTCATCATAATAAAGCATAATAACATCTTTCGCCCCCGCCTTGTAAGACTCCTGTGCTATCATTCTGCCATAACTTGCAGCGTGAACGGGTAAAGATAATAAAACATACTGCCCATCTTTAACGTTTCCGCACGTTTTTACAGTAAGTTTTGCATATTCTAAAAGCTTTTCTTCAAATGTCATAAATACTCCTTTTAACCACTCGTTTTATATACTCATTTTACATCTTGGCTATACATAATTATTATACCACAAAACTAAAGACACAGGTCTTTATGAGCGGCAAAGCCGCTGCAAGGTTATTATTGCCATATTTTAATCAAAACATTCTTTTTGTAAATCTCTAATCTTGACATCATTTTTATTACAATATATAATTATTATATATTATGAAACACCTTTTTATAAGCGATTTGTTCAGTCATCTCCACACAACCCATTATATTCCATTTTGTGATTATATTATACTTTTTAAGAGCCAGCTTGTCAATTAATTTGTATTTTTTACTGTACATTTAAGCCAAAACTCTTTCACATATGGGTTGTATAAATCGTTTAAATGTGATATGATTCTTTATAAGTGTAAATTACTTTCACATTAAAAATAGTAGCATGCAGATGATTAAAACTTTGCTTTCGTTAGGAGAAAAGAATGAGCGAAAAAATATGGCTTTCCTCACCTACTATGCACGGCGACGAAATGGAATTTGTAAAAGAAGCATTTGACACTAACTGGATTGCGCCGCTTGGCCCAAATGTAAACTGTTTTGAACAGGAGTTAGCCTCCTATGTGGGCACTAGCTACGCTGCGGCTCTGATTTCCGGCACTTCTGCTATACATCTTGCTGTTAAATTAGCTGGGGTTAAAGCAGGAGATGTGGTTTTTTGCTCTGACTTAACTTTTTCAGCCACCGTAAACCCTGTTTCCTATGAAAGCGCTGTGCAAGTATTTATTGATTCTGAATATGATACTTGGAACACAGACCCTGCCGCTCTTGAAAAAGCATTTAAAAAATATCCTGACTGCAAATGCGTTATTATTGCTAACCTTTACGGAGTTGCTGCAAAGCTTGATGAAATAGCCTCTATTTGCAACAAACATAACGCAGTGCTTATTGAAGATGCGGCTGAAAGTTTATCTGCAACATATAAAGGTAAACAGACGGGTACGTTCGGCAAGTTTGGTATAGTTAGTTTTAACGGCAACAAAATTATCACATCCTCTGGCGGCGGAATGCTTTTGTCAGATGATAAAGATTCTATAGAAAAAGCACGTTTCTGGGCAACACAGTCACGGGATAAGGCGCCTTGGTACCAGCATAGTGAGCTTGGTTACAATTACCGCATGAGTAATGTGGTAGCAGGAATAGGGCGAGGGCAGCTTTTACATATAGAGGAGCATAGACAGCTTAAAAAAGCTATTTATATGCGTTATAAAGAAGCGTTTGAGGGTCTTCCTATTACTATGAACCCATATTTACCGTATAGTGAGCCAAACTTCTGGCTATCATGTATTTTGCTTGACAAGGGCTGCGAAATTCGTCCCATGGAAATAATAGATAAATTGGGCGCCCAAAATATTGAGGCACGCCCAATTTGGAAACCGATGCACATGCAGCCGTTTTTCAAAAACCACGATTTTATAAGCATCGGCAATAGCGTCAGCTCTGATATATTCGCTAGAGGGCTTTGCCTTCCAAGTGATATAAAGATGACGCAGCAGGACCAAAATAGAGTTATCAACATAATCAAATCAATGTTTTGAGGTGCATAAAATATGTATGAAAAATATTTTAAGCGTCCGTTTGACATTCTTTGCGCTTTGGCAGCTATAATCGTATTTTCTCTTGTTTTCTTAGTAGTCGCTGTTTTAGTAAGAATAAAACTTGGTAAACCCGTTTTATTCAAGCAGGAAAGACCGGGCAAGGACGAGAAAATCTTTAAGCTTTATAAATTTCGTTCTATGACTGATAAAACGGACGAAAACGGCAACCTATTGCCAGACGAATTAAGGCTAACGTCCTTTGGCAAAACACTTCGTATGACGAGTTTAGACGAACTTCCAGAGGCTTTCAACATCTTAAAAGGAGATATGAGCGTTGTAGGGCCGAGACCCCAACTTGTGAGGGACATGGTGTTTATGGACGAGGAGCAAAGAAAGCGCCATACTGCTCGCCCTGGGCTTACGGGGCTTGCACAGGTAAACGGCCGTAACAACACAACATGGGAAACGAGATTTGAGTATGACTTAAAATACATAGAAAACATTACTTTTATGGGAGATGTGCGCATTATACTCAAAACAATTATAAAGTGCCTATCAAGAGACGGTATAACTGAAGAAGGCATGGCAACGGCAGAGGATTTTGGCGACTATCTGCTGAAAAAAGGGGAAATTGAACAGTCGGTTTATGAGGATTTCCAAATCACTGCTGCAAACTTATTAATGAAATAGGGGGTACTTATGGATAAGAAATGTTTTTCTGTATCAATGTGCGTTTATGGCAAGGATGACCCTTCCCACTTTAACACAGCGGTAGAAAGCATTTTAAACCAAACTCTCCCCCCAAAAGAAGTAGTGCTTGTTGTTGATGGCCCTGTTCCAAAGAAGCTTAGCGCTATAATAGAAAACTTTGAAAAAAATCCACTATTTAATGTAATAAAACTTCCCGTTAATAAAGGTCACGGTGTGGCCCGGCGCACAGGGCTTGAAAACTGCACAAATGAGTTAGTAGCGCTTATGGACGCAGACGATATAAGTGTTCCAGAAAGATTTGAAAAACAAATAAGTGTTTTCGTTAGCAACCCCCATTTAGCTATTGTGGGCGGCAATATTTCTGAGTTTGTAAACAATCCTAACAATATAATAGGCTACAGGAAAGTCCCGCAAAACGATGCTGATATTAAGCGTTATATGAAAAAGCGCTGCCCTATGAACCAAGTTACCGTGATGTTATCGAAGTCAAAAATAGAATCGGCAGGCGGCTATTTAGATTGGTACTGCAATGAGGATTATTATTTATGGGTACGCTTAGCACTAAAAGGATATGAATTTGCTAATGTAGACGAGGTTCTTGTCAATTGTAGAATTGGCGAGGATTTATATAGAAGACGTGGTGGCTGGCGGTATTTTAAGAGCGAGGCAAAACTTCAAAGGTTTATGCTTAAAAACAAAATTATTTCATTTTTAGATTTTTCTATAAATATTATAAAACGCTTAATTGTACAAGTGCTTATGCCAAACAGGCTGCGTGGGTGGGTCTTTCAAAAAATGGCAAGGGAGAGTAATTAGTGAATAGCAAAAAATATAAAATTGGATATACTACAGGTGTGTTTGATATGTTTCATATCGGCCACCTTAATATATTGTCACGCGCAAAAGACTTGTGCGATTTTTTAATTGTTGGCGTCACTACTGACGAACTTTGTTTTAAAAGGAAGAATAAACACCCCGTTATACAGCAGGACGAAAGAATGGCTATTGTAGCCGCTATACGATATACAGATAAGGTAGTAAAGCAAGAGAATATGGACAAGCTTGCCGCCGTTTCACGCTATAACTGTGACGTTGTTTTTGTCGGCTCCGACTGGAAAGGTACGCCTCAGTGGAACGAGTATGAAAAAGATTTTGCAAAAGTAGGGTGCGACGTTATATATCTTGAACATACAGACGGTATCTCCTCTACCGTGTTAAAGGAAAGAATGAATGATGGAATTCGTGTATAAAAACTGGGATGACTTTTGCAAAAAGTTAAGAGGAATTGGCATTCAAGGCACTACCGCTTTTGATGTGCATAAAAACAAAGCTTTAGATAAATATGTAGTGCTAAAACATGATGTTGAAACAAAGGTGCAAAACGCCTATGAAATAGCAAAAATCGAAAATAAATACGGTCATAAAAGCTCCTTTTATGTGCAGGCATATTTGCTTGACAGTAAAAAAAATATAGCCCTTCTAAAAAAGATACAGCTTATGGGGCATGAAGTTTCTTACCACCATGATGTTATGGACTCGTGCAAAGGTGACCTTGGGTTAGCAATAGACGAGTTTAACGGCAATGTTAAAAAATTTGAAAATTTAGATTTTAAGGTAATAACCGTTTGCCAGCACGGCAACCCCATTATAGAGCGCAGCGGCTATACCTCAAACAGAGATTTTTTTAGAAGCTCTGCCGTACAGAACCTTTACCCCAATATGGCAGATATTATGGTAGACTTTAAGGAAAAAGCAAATACAGATTATCAGTACATATCAGATGCTGGGCGCAAATTTAACATAATTTATGACCCGATTAATAACGATATTATAAACTCAGATGATAAAAATATTGCTATAAATAGTTTTGACGGTTTGCTTGATTATGCAGCAAAGAAAAACAGTATAATAAGCATTCACCCACACCGCTGGGTTAAATATACTGCTATGTATAAACTGCAGGGTGTTATTTTTTCGTTAATTAGGGCTGTGGCAAAAGCCGCCTCTAAAATCCCCCTACTTAATAAAATTATGGGAAAATATTATTATCTTTCTAAAAAACTTTAAGTGAGAAGGTACACAAATGGTAGGTACTGAAGATGTAAGAGCTGTCCAAATGAAAATACTTGAAATTGCAGTTTTTATTGACAAGCTTTGCAGAGAAAACGGTATTGAATATTTTATAATGGGTGGTACTGCCCTTGGTGCAGTGCGCCATGGCGGGTTTATCCCTTGGGATGATGACCTTGATATTTTTATGACTCCTAAAGAATATAAAAAATTTAAAAAGGTAATGAAGGCAGACAGTAACGAAAACTTTATTCTTCAAGAATGGAAAACTGTGCCGGACCATTTAGAATATGCAAAAGTTCGTATGAACGGCACCACCTTTATAGAGTCCCACTTTAAGGAAAATAAAGATATGCACCACGGCATTTATGTGGATATTATGATGCTGCACAAGGCTCCCCTTTCAGTAGTAAAACAAAAGCTTATATATTTTCAGTCTAAATTTGTAACGCTTTATGCACTCTCCCAAAGAAACTGGAAACCTAAAAGCAAGGCGCAAGCAATTATTCTTGCTTTAACAAAAGCTTTGCCAAGGCAGTTTATTGCAAAACACTGCTATAAAAATATTTATAGGCACGGCGAATTACAAGACAATTTTGTATGGTGCTATTTCATAACGCCAGCAAAATTTAAGCAAGGTATTTTTGAAAAAGAGTTCTTTGCAGAACCTGTTGACATTCCTTTTGAAAACACCGTTTTAATGGGTTCTAAATATATTAAAGAGTATTTAACTTACCGCTACGGCGATTATATGAAGCTGCCAAGCCTTGAGGAAAGGGAAGCCGCCGTACACGCTGAAATATTTGATACTCAAAAGGATTATACCTTTTACCTCTAAAGCCCATAAGTTTAGGAGTGTTATGCTTGTCTGATTTTGAAGTTTTGTGCGTCACTATGCACCAAAATGATTTTTCGAAAATTGAAGAAATGAATATTAACTCTGATGTTGTGTTTGCAAATCAAGCTGACCGTGTGGAGTATTCGGAGCATTTCTTTTCAGATTATTCTGCTCGTATGATTACAACAAATACAAAGGGAGTTGGAAAAAACAGAAACATTGCACTACTGTACGCTCAGGCAGACATTTGTCTTTTCGCAGATGATGACATTCGTTATAACGATAATTATAAGGAGATTGTCCTTAACGCTTTCTCCCAGCATAAAGATGCCGATATTATTATTTTCAACATTCACTCTGGCACTCCTGATAGAAAAATCACTCAAATAAAAAGAAACCACCGCATGCGCCGTTTTGAAAGAAACCCCTTCGGCGGGCCGCGAATTGCTGTACGGCTTTCAAGCATAAGTAAAAAGAACCTTTGGTTTACAACGCTTTTCGGCGGCGGCGCCCTTTTCCCCTCCGGTGAAGATAGTATGTTTATATTAAACGCTTTGAAGGCAGGGTGCAAAATACACCTTCGTACTGAGGTTCTTGGCACAGTAAGCTTTGACAACACTTCTTGGTTTTCTGGCTACGATGAAAAATTTTTCTTTGGTAAAGGCTCATTTTATAGTGCCTGCCATCCAAAAAGCAAACTAATATGGATGTTATATTTCGCACTTAGAACGCAGCGTCACTCTAACCTTTCTTTCTCTAAAAAACTAAAATGGCTACGCCTTGGCGGCAAAAGTTTTGAAAGTCTTACAGGGTTTGATAGCTTACCATAAAATAATATAAAC
>DASRNG010000071.1:0-6092 GCA_035647555.1 Oscillospiraceae bacterium
TCCTTAGCCATAATGGCGGGTTTGTAATACCCTTTTGCCTGTGCCATTTGAAACAGCTTGTACTGTGAGGTTTCGTCACCATCACGGATTTGTTGAATTGCTGAGCGCAGTGTAGGATTTGCACATTCAGAAATGGTATTAGTGTAGAATGTCAAACTGCTTTTAACAGAGGATAGGATATCATTTACCATCGTTTTTTCATCAATCATTCTTATTCCTCCTTCTTAACATAAAAAGCCTAAAAGCTGTTCTTTGGTTTTCATCGCTTCCTGTGAGCAGGTTTCAAAGTGCTCTTTAATTTCTGGGTCTGTAGCCTGCTGTGCGTATGCTTGCAGCTTCGTGTGGGCGGTTTCATGCGCTCCGATTAAATGGCGCAGGTTTTGCAGTTCTGTTTGGTTTAATTGTGACATTTGAGAACTCCTTTCAAATATTGCTAATTTTAATATTTCAGATTTTGGAAGGATTATTCACATATGTCAAAGATAATTAAAAGAAAGTAAATAGAATATCAATAGACTTTACCAGAAGGCAGGTTTATATTTGTCTTATGATATGCTGATAAAAAGCTAATTATAATGCGAAAAGAAAAAGCACCCTCACCTACAAAGGTAAGGGTACTTTTGCTCGTCAAAAGACGAGGCAAAGAACACGAGTTTTATACAAAATGCACCCGGTAGACTTATTCCCGTTGCCATGTGAACGCCCTACTGTTTCCCGTTTGTTCCATGTGTAGGGGTGAACACCTTTAATACATAAATAAAGCCGTACTTTGCAATACTATTTTTCGTGCTTGCCGCAGGAATAAGTACAGGGGCTTCTCATTGCGGTATTTGTGTTAAAGGGCATAATTTTTATTTCTTAAAGTTTCCTATTTTTTATCCTGAACCATGGAAAGACCAACCTTGCCGCGGTCTTTATCAATATTCGTTACCCAGACCTTGACCGTGTCGCCCACGGCTACTATCTCACTTGGATGACGGACGAATTTGTTTGCCAGTTTTGAAACATGAACCAGTCCGTCGTTCTTAACGCCGATATCCACAAACGCGCCGAAGTCTACCACGTTGCGAACGGTTCCGGTCAATTCCATTCCAATCGTCAGGTCTTCCAGAGATTTTACGCTCTTGCTAAAAATGACTTCTGGAGCGTCATCGCAGGGGTCGCGTCCCGGTTTTTTGATTTCGGCGATAATATCCCGAAGCGTGGGCAGGCCCACATTCAATTCTTTCGCAAGGGCAGAAATGTCGCCGATATTTTCGTCTATGTTAGCTATGCCACCGGAGAGCTTCTTTTTGTCAATTCCGGTACGTTCCAGCAGAGCGGTTGCTACAGAGTAGCTTTCCGGATGGACTGCTGTGCCATCCAGCGGATTTTTACCGCCGCGAATCCGTAAGAAGCCCGCGCATTGCCCGAATGCTTTTTCGCCCAGCCTCGGTACTTTCTTCAACTGTTTGCGGTCGGTAAAAGCTCCGTTTTCCTCGCGGTAAACAACAATGTTTTTGGCTATAGCGGCAACGTATTTGCTGTACCGTATATTCAATTTTCAAGGAACAAGCGAGAGAAATTGCTTCTCTCGCTTGTATAGGAACGGAATTTAGGTTTTGCACACCCTGAAAACTAAATATCTATAAAATTTTTGTTTTTTTTGAGGATACGCACCTTTTTCTTATGCACTGCATTTCTAAATACCCCAATTTCGTCGGCGTATTGTCGTTCTGTCTTTTCTTCAAAAAACAATGCAGTAATTAAGGCGGTTTCCTCATCGGATAAGATATTCAACGCACGGTGAAGCGATTGCCGAGCAAGCTTGTCCGATACGATGAACAACGGATTGTCAGTTTCACTGACAAACTCGCTGAAATTTTCATATGTGCCGTTATCTCCGCCGATTAAGCAACTGAACGGGGTACTGTTAGCGGAATGCTTGGCATCGTTCTTGTCCATATTCCATCCGCTGCGGCGGTAGGCGTTGTAAACCGCTTCAGTTACCTCCACATCCTCAAAATTACCGGTTGCGGAGTTGAAAACATTAATGATATATTTATTCATTGCCCTTTCTCCAATCTGAATTTTTTAGGAAAATTCAGATTGGAGAGGAGGACTGCGACAGCCAGTACCGCTTACAAGTTTATTTAGAGTTTTGGCAACAAAAAAAGAGGCAAAAATCCCCCTTGGTTTCAAGAGGTCTTTTTTGGCTCTTTGTTTTAAAAATTTCTTATTTAGGTCATCATGAGCATTATGTAGTCTGCGTGCTATATTCCTCGTGTGGAAGAATTTGATTTATACATCATATACGCTCCGATCACATGGCTAACCTATGTCGGAAATATTTAGTTGTTATACCATGTCATAATTTAATAGATCCTTTAAAATATACTGGAATAACATAAATAGGCAATATAGGTAATCCTTTCGTATAAAAAACTTGATTTTTCGCTTTTCCTCAACAAAATTCGCCACAAAAAATAAAACCGCCCGATTGGGTTTTACTCCAATCGGGCGGTATAAGGTGAAATTAAAATGTAACATCGTTGTTTCATAATAAAAATCTCCTTAGTGTAGTTTACTTTAAATTAAACTCTTGATTTAAGAACAATTAAATTATCTTCAGCCAGCATTTCGGTCTGTGCATCAAGAACTGCCATAACTTCTTCATTACGAATAATTGCAATAATATTAATTCCTTCTGTCTGACGAAGACGAAGCTTTTGCAAGTTTTTCCCAACCCAATCAGGCTGAGGCTTCATTTCTATGATATCGTACTGGTCAGAACGGTGGATATATTCCATCAAATCATTTGTGATAAAGCCATAGGCGATTCGCTCTCCCATTTCTTTTTCAGGTAAAACCACCCGATCAACCCCGATGGACTCAAGTATCTGTTTTTGCCTTGGGCCATTGGCTTTTGCTAAAATGTATTTTACGCCCATCTCTTTTACGATTGTGGCAGTTATTGCCGCCGCTTCGAAATCTGCACTGAAAGCAATAATTACAACATCAAAATTACCAATTCCGATTTTTTCAAGCGCCGCTTTTTCAGAGGCGTCAGCCAAATACGCATGTGTTGTGTAAGCCGAAGCTTCTTGAACAGTATGCTCATCAGTATCACAGCATAAAACATTAAGTCCGTTATCAAACAATGTTTTTGCTACGCTGCGTCCGAATTTCCCGAGCCCTAAAACAGCAAATTGCGTATTTTTATTAACTCGAATTTTTGTGGTTCTTCTTTTTTTCATTATAATATCTCTCCTAAATAGACTTATCCGATCATTACATCTTCATCAGGATATCCGACAACGTCATCGCCAACATGAAGATTATGTGACATTGAAATAATCAGTGTAATGGGTCCAATACGCCCTACAAACATGCACAGCATCAAAATAAGCTTACCAACCACAGACAAATAAGATGTAATGCCCGTACTTAGCCCTACAGTTCCCAAAGCAGATGATACTTCAAATACAATATCTGAAAGCCCATGAGGATATAAAGTATGATCTTCTGTAATCGAAAGAATACCGGTTCCTACAAACAACAAGATAAACATTAAAACTATAATCGTTAACGCTTTCTGGAGAGTTAAAACCGAAATATTGCGCTCAAATGATACTATTTTCTTATGGCCTTTCATGATGGACCATACACTACAAAAAATGATTGCAAGTGTAACTGTTTTGATTCCACCTGCTGTCCCTCCGGGAGATCCGCCAATCATCATAAATATACTGGAAAGAAGCTTGGACGCTTCTGTTAATCCATCTTGGGCAATTGTTGCAAATCCAGCGGTACGCAAGGTGACAGACTGAAATAAAGCCGCCAATAGTTTATGAGGAAAATCCAATGGCCCAAGGGTCTTAGGATTATTATATTCTATAAATAAAAATAAGATAGTTCCTGAAACCAATAGCACACTTGTAATAATTAGTGCGAGTTTCGTATGAAGAGAAAGACGCGCTGTCTGCTTACGTCTCTTTAAATATTTATATTCTACTTTATTCAGCAAATCTTTCCATACCATAAACCCGATGCCGCCTATAACAATCAGCGCCATAATCGTAATGTTCACTCCGTAATTATCCACAAAAGGAATCAAGCTTTTGTCGCCAATAATATCAAAACCGGCATTACAAAAGGCAGATATAGAATGAAAAATCCCGTAAAATAGAGCTTTGTGCCAAATAATGCCTTGACTTAAAAAAGAAATAAATAGTATTAAAGCCCCGGCAAGCTCGCATATTAAAGTGCCTTTAATAACAAGCATAACCATTCTGACCATCCCGCCGGGTGAAGAATGGTTAAAAGTCGCCTGTATAGCTAAACGGCTTTTAAGAGAAATCTTTTTGCCGATGTTCACCATAAAAAAGGTAAAAACAGTAATTAAGCTTAATCCTCCGATTTGAATGAGAACTAATATAACAAGCTTGCCAAAGATACTCCACGTTGATGCAGTAGTAAGCGTAACAAGGCCTGTAACACATACGGCCGATACAGAGGTGAAGAATGCATCTAAAATTGATACTTCAACATTTTTCGAGTGGGCAAAAGGCAAAGATAGCAATAGTCCACCCATTATGATAATGCCCAAGAAGCTTAATGAAATCATTTGAGGCGGTGATAATCTTTTTTGAAGTTTTCTAAATATTAGCGGCGTATCTGATGTTTCTTTCGGACTCATATCTGCACCTTCTTACCGTTCTGCAGAGATCTCATAATCCTGCATTTTTATTAGTCTGGTAATTCTATCTCTTTCGCTGTCTTCCAAGCGCATTTTAATAAAGCGTATGGTTTCCTTGAGTTGGGGAATTGTCATATACTCAAGCGCGTTTACTCTTCTGCGCGTCTTTTCAATTTCGGCAGAAAGAATTACCGTGTGTTTTTCAAGCTGAGCAAGCTTTAAAAAGCGGGAAAACAGCTCAGCCATTCTACCCTTTGTTTGAAGCAAAGCAGGGGACAAAGACAGGCTGTCGCTGCTTTTTGAAAACTGGTATGTCTATAATAAATTAGACAGAAATCATTCGGACATGGTATAATAAGAAAAAGCGTAAAATAAGGAGGATATCATGGCTGGAAAAAAACAAAATTACACAGATGAGTTTAAGAAGCAAATTGTAGAGCTTAGAAAGAGCGGTAAATCCGCAAATACCTTATCAAAAGAGTATAATTTAGCACGTTCTACCGTTTGTAAATGGTATGCAGATTACATGAAAACAGGTTCATTCAAAGCTAAAGACAATCGTAGTGAGGAAGAAAATGAACTTCTTGCTTTAAAAAAGCATATAAAACAACTTGAAATGGAAAATGATATTTTAAAGCAAGCAGCGCTGATAATGGGACGAAAGTAGATATAATTTAGCAAATAAAAACAAGTACAGTATCAGTGCGATGTGTAAATTATTAGGGGTTACAAGAAGCTTAGTTTATTACAAAAGAAAGATCAAAAAAGTCAACAGCGAATTAGAAAATAAGGTAATAGAAATATTCAAAAAAAGCCGAAACAACTAAGGGATTCGTAAGATTAAAAAGGAATTAGCAAAGCAAAATCTAATAGCATCGAAGCATGAAATAAGCAGGATTATGAAAAAATATAAGCTGATTTCTAATTATACAATCGCACAGTTTAAGGTTCATAAAGATAGGGTAAATGAAGCAAAAACAGCAAATATTGTAGATCGTAAGTTTAATAAAAGGGAGCATTTAGAGGTTATAATCAGTGATTTAACCTACATTCGGGTTTGCGGAAAATGGTGCTATATATGTTTACTAATAAATCTTTTTAATCGTGAAATTGTAGGCTTTTCGGTTGGAAAAAAGAAAACAGCCGAGCTTGTTTATGAAGCGTTTTTAAATAGTAATATTAATTTGATGAAGGTTAAAATTTTCCACACAGACCGTGGTAGCGAATTTAATAATAAAATAATAGATAATATGTTAAAAGCCTTTAATATTGAACGTTCCCTAAGCCACAAGGGTTGCCCTTATGACAATGCTGTTGCTGAAGCGACATATAAAATTCTTAAAACCGAGTTTGAATTGAATCGTGTATTTACAGACCTTAATGAATTAAAACTTGCACTTGCAGATTATGTAAA
>DASRNG010000072.1:0-11593 GCA_035647555.1 Oscillospiraceae bacterium
AAAGACGGGCGACAAAGGCTCTGTTTTGACTAATGAGTTTACTAAAGACATTCTAAAAGAGATACAGACAAAAGCATTATAGCGGTTTATAACAATAAAACAAAACACACAAACGAGTTTTTCCGTTTGTGTGTTTTGTTATTTATTATAACAAAGCGAGCCTGTGAAAAATGCTGTTTATAGTAACTACTGCTCAAATAAAGAAAAATGTATTTTCTTCTTGTATTTTTTAAAGCGGTGGGCTATACTATCTAAAATTTATCAAGGAGGCATTTATGTTAAAAGAGAAAAGGTTGTACAGGTGGATTCCAGTATTTGCAGGCATAGTTATACAGCTATGTTTAGGAACTGCTTATATTTGGGGAGTTTTTCAAAAGGGTGTGGCTATTTACTTATTTAACGGCAGCAATGCAGACGCTGGCTTAGCCTTTTCTATTTTACTTGGCGTTTTAACACTTGGCAGCACAATAGGCGGATTTTTAGAGCAAAAATATAGCCCTCGTCCTGTTGTTATCATTGGCGGTGTTATTCTTGCTATAGGATTTTTTCTTGCCTCAAAAACAACACCCGAAAATGGTTATATGATATGGATTACTTACGGCATAATTGGCGGCTTTGGAATGGGGATGACCTATTCAACAACAATTGCCTGCTGCCAGCGGTGGTTTCCTGATAAAAGGGGCTTTATAACAGGTATTATTGTTTCTGCTTTAGGTTTTGGCGGTGTTGTATTTACGCCACTTGCAGAATATTTTATTAAAACATATGGAAACGGCACTCCTGGCATAGGTGAGCTTGTTGCATTTAAGTGGTTTTCTGTAATCTTTCTTATAGTTTGTGTAATTGGCGGAATGTTTGTAAAAAATCCTCCAAAAGGCTTTACTTTGGGGGGCGATACACCTGCCAAAGTGAAAAAGGAGAATTTTAACCACGATTTTACGCCTTTAGAGGCATTGAAAACGCCGCAGTTTTATGCGCTTACAGTAACTTTGCTGCTCGCTTGCATGGCAGGGCTTATGATGATTGCCTTTGGCAAAACCATAGCAGACTATCAGGAAAGCCTAAAGTCCATAGCAGTAGCTGGTGTTATGGCGGTTACGCTGTTTAACTCTTTTGGGCGGCTATTTTGGGGCTTTGTATCAGACAAGATAGGCAGAAAAAACACGATTTTAATTTTACTTATTAGCACAATGGTGCTTGTTCTCCTTGTAAAACTTGTGGTTTCAAGCGTTCTTTTATTTGTTCTAATTGCCTTAATTGGCTTTCTTTACGGCGGCTATCTTGGCACATTTCCTGCTATTACGGCAGATTATTTCGGTGCAAAAAATGTGGGTATGATTTATGGAATGGTGCTTTTAGGGTTTGGTATAGGTGCTGTTGCAGCGTCTTATATCGGCGGATATTTTCTTGATGCAGCAAGGAAAGCAGACCCTCTTGTTCTTGATATGAACATTTTGTTTATTGCTTTTGTAATTGCTTCAGTAGCCTCAGGAATTGGTGCTGTTATTTTGTATTTTGTTAAACAGCCAAAGCTAAAAAGATAGCACACATTACTTTATAGAAAAAGCCCGTAAGAAAGCAGAAAGATTTTCTGGCATTTTACTTACGGGCTTTTTTGTTTTAAGTTTTTACGTTATATCCTCTGTTTTTACATTTGTAATATAATATATTCTTTCCAAAAGGCAGTCATCTGCATTTTCAAGGTCAGGAGTTTCGGGGTAAATTTCAATGTTAGGCAGGTATCGCCGTGGTTTTGTTCTTATTATTAAACGCTCTACGGTGTTTACCTTGTTTAGAAAACGCCTTGCGCCACTATATGAATACTCTTTTTCATTTAGCAGCACTTTATATATATTGTTTTTACAGTCAATCTCAAAAGTGAGCTTGTGCCAAATAGCGTGTGGCGGTATATCAAAAGCGTGCCTTAGCTCTGAGCCATAGCGGACATAGACCTTGCAGTCTCCCACAACAACACGGCAAGCGGCAATGCCCTTTTCGTCTGTTATTTCAAATTCTAAATGCTCTTTGTAGCTCTCTTTACTCATAAAAGAAAGAGAAATGCGGACTTTACTGCTCTTTTTGAAAATGCGCATTGCCCTGCCATAGTCTACTGGGTCTTTGTCTGCAATGCGAAGACAAGGTGTATCACCATGTAAAGAAACGGCGGAAATGGGTGACCATTTTGTGCTGTAAATATTCCACCCTTTAACGTAGCTGCCTACACTATTACTGAAATCATCACAGACATGCTCGTCAATATACCGTCTGACAGGTAAAGGTATGCGTGTTACAGAAATATCCTCTTTATTTACGCTGTGGCAAAGCCAAAGAGCGTTAGTAGGGCATTTTTCTGGCCCCTCAATTCCTCTTATATACTGTGGACCAAAATCTTTGTATCTGCCTTTATAGCGGCGAGGCGGAAGCTCTGCAAAGACGCATGCCATATCGGTAAAGCGTATACCATCATCAGACGAGAGTACAACTAAAGGGTAGCGATGTTCGCTTGAAAGGCTGTTTATGTATGCTAAGGCATAGCCGCCGTCAGCCGTTTTCTGCCCCCAAGATTTTGCACCGCTTGTAGCAAAACTTGGCTCATTCTTTATGCACCATGTTTTGCCGCCATCATCACTTCTGCCCACGTTGCCCTGCTTCCACAGCCCTATAACGGTTTTGTCATCTATATGATAATGGCAAAAGCTTGACGCCTTTTCAAAAGGTGTGTTTGAGGGAGTATCGCCGTTGGGGTCTTTTTCAAACAAAGGAAAGCCAATTTCGTCATCCTTGTAGCCATGCTCCTCACGCCACTGCTCTGTTACAAGGCGGTTAGAAAGAAGCTCTTTGCACGCTGCTACAAAGCTTTTGTCAGGGCATTTTGTGTAAAACGGAAACGGTAAATCCTCTTCACTCCAGCCTGAATAGTCAAGATAGCGGATAAAATAAATATCACCAAAACTACCGTCAGAGAAAACCTCACGCACAACACGGCCTATGCCGTACTGATTCCATGGGCAAAGGTTATAATGCGGTGAGTGGCCGTAAAATCCGCTAACTAACAGCCTGTCGTCACTCGTGTGATAAAAACCCATTCGCTGGTGCATATACCCGTCTTTTTCTTCGGGTACTTCTATTATATTGCCGCTGTCACACTTGTATTTACCCGCTTTTACTTTTATTGGGGGGAAAACTACTTTAGGTTTACCCCAATTTATGCCGTCAGAGGACTCTATTAAAAAGGACTGCCCTGCACCCGTATGCTCGTCTACAGGGTTAGATAAATATTCAAGATAAAACTTTGACCGCCAAAACGTGAGCATAGGTCCGTGGTTATAGGTGTTACCCACACCGTCTGCCAGCTCTTTATGCGTTCTGTTAGCACGCATAGCCTGATAGTTTGAGGCGCCAACAGCATGCAAAAGCCCGCCGTCATGGCGCATTAAATCGGCAAATTCATCACCGTCATAGTACGGTAAATATCTTTTTTCCATTAAATCCTCCGCAAAGCTAATGTAAGTAAAAGTATATTTTTATTTATTCTTTTGTCCCATTGCCTCTTTTTTCTTTGGGCGAACGCTGTTGCCTACTACACCAAAACTCTCAAACGAGCCTATGAATTTTGAAAAGCTGCTAAAACCATATTGTTTTATATTAAAGTCCGGATATTTTTCTTTAAGTTTTTCATTTACAAGGCTCAAATTATCAATGTGACCGCCGTTTACCTCTATAAGATTTGTTACGAAGTTTTCAATCTGCTCAAGAGGCGTGGAAGTTTTTTCGCTAACCTTATAGGAGTTTTTTACTTTGCGTATTTCAAAATTGCCAAGGCTTTGCAGAAATGTTAAAAGTTTTGAATAGCCGTAGTTTCTAACGTCAAAGTCGGAATATGTTTTACTAAGAATATTGCCTATCTCGCCCATATCAGTAACCTTGCCGATATTTGCATTGTCCGTAATTATTTTGTGAATTGTAGCAATAATTTGATTTCTGCTTGTAATATCCTTCATTTCGCCTTTGCCGTTTTTGCCAGAGGACTCTGCCTCTTGAGAGATAACCTCTAATATTTTGAAAACATCACAGGCTATTCTAAAGGGCTTTGGAGTTTTTTGCTCGCCCATGCCAATAACATACATGCCAGCCTCTCTAAGGCGCTGTGATAGCTTTGTAAAGTCAGAATCACTTGAAACGAGACAAAAACCGTCTACACTATTTGAATATAAAATATCCATAGCATCAATAATAAGTGCGGAATCAGACGAGTTTTTACCAGCTGTATAGTTAAATTGCTGAATAAGGTTAAAAGAATGCTCAAGGGCAACATCTTTCCAAGAGCGCTGTTTTGAAGGGTCTGTCCAGTCACCGTACATGCGCTTGTATGTTATAGTGCCATAAACAGATAGCTCCTCTAAAACGGCTTTTATATATTTTGGCGATACATTATCAGCATCTACTAAAACTGCAAACTTCTTATCGTTATTATTATAAATAGTACCACCTCCTATGTCGAAATTTATTCATAATCGTCCTCATTTTCCCAGTTGTGCCAAACGCTTTGAATATCGTCATTATCCTCAAACACTTCAAGCATTTTGCCCATGTTTTTAATATCATCTGGGCTGCTAAGCTTTGTAAAGGTAGACGGCACAAGCTCCACCTGTGCAGAAAGGAAAGTATAGCCCTTTTCCTCTAAATAATCACGAACAGCGCTAAAGTTATTAGGCTCTGCCACAACTTCAAAAACATCATCTACATCTGTAATAAGGTCATCTGCACCAGCTTCAAGGGCGTGTTCCATCAAAGCCTCTTCATCTGCTGTGGATTTGTCTATTACTATTATGCCCTGCCTTGAAAACATAAACATAACGCTGCCTTGTTGACCCATTTTTCCGCCGTATTTGTCAAAATAATGGCGAACGTCACTTGCGGTGCGGTTGCGGTTATCAGTCAAAGCCTCTGCTATTACGGCTACACCAGACGGGCCATAGCCCTCGTATACTGTATTTTCAAAATTGTCAGCAGAAGCGTCACCCGAAGCCTTTTTTATATTTCTTTCAATATTATCATTCGGAACGTTGTTAGCCTTTGCTTTTGCGATAGCATCTTTAAGTTTTGAGTTGCTGTCAGGGTCAGGGCCACCCTCACGAACAGCAACAGATATTTCACGACCAATTTTTGTGAAAATCTTCGCTCGTTGGCTATCAGTCTTTTCTTTTTTGCGCTTAATATTACTCCATTTTGAATGGCCTGCCATGTACTCCAATCCTTTCAATATCTGTATTTTGAGTCTATCATACTAATAAAAAAGTGTCAAATGTTTTAATAGTAAAAAAACAGAAAGAAAAACTATGTTTAAGGGTGATTTTTATTGTACAATCCGCAAAATTATGGTATTCTATTAATAAGTATTACTAATTTTGTAATAATATAGAATTGATTAAGAGTTAAAAGGCGGTATTATATTAATGAGTTTACAGCTTGCAAATGCACTTTTTCCAAATGTAGTTCATACTCCAGAGTACTATGAAGAGAAATATCCTAAGAGAAATCTTTTAGAGGGTGCAGCGGTAACACGCTTTGCACCAAGCCCTACAGGATTTTTGCATTTGGGGAGTTTGTATTCTGCTTTTATTGACAAGGTAATAGCAGACAGTACGGGCGGTATATATTACCTTAGAATTGAGGATACAGATAAAAAAAGAGAGGTTGAAGACGGGGTATCACTTATACTTGAAGGGCTTTTTGATTTTGGGGTTACACCAGATGAGGGTGTTACTGGTAAAACAGAAAGCAAAGGCAACTATGCTCCGTACTGCCAAAGTGAGCGCGGCGAGATTTACCGTACTTATGCAAAAGAGCTTGTAGAAAAAGGCGCTGCATACCCTTGTTTTTGCACACAAGAGGAGTTAGATGAACTGCGCGTCAGGCAGGAAAAAGAGGGGGAGAACCCCGGTTATTATGGCAAGTTTGCAAAATGCCGAAACTTATCTGAGAAGGAGCAATTTTTAAAGATAAAAGAGGGTAGACCATTTGTTTTAAGAATTAAGTCAGACGGTGACCCAAACAAAAAAATTGTTGTAAATGACCTTATAAGAGGTAAATTAGAACTTCCCGTAAATATGCTTGATGCCGTTATATTAAAATCTGACGGCATACCGCCATATGCGTTTGCGCACGCTGTGGACGACCATTTAATGAGGACAACCCATGTTGTACGGGGGGACGAGTGGATAGCTACACTGCCGCTTCACATTCAGCTTTTTGTGGCACTTGGCTTTAAGACTCCGAAATATGTTCACATTTCCCCTATTATGAAAATGGACGGAGACAGCAAACGCAAACTTTCAAAGCGCAAGGACCCAGAGGCGGCTGTGGACTACTATAAGAGTGAGGGCTACCCAGCTTTGAGTGTAAGGGAATATCTTTTAACGCTTGCAAACTCTAATTTTGAAGATTGGCGGCGGCAAAACCCTAAAGCCCCTCAAAATGAGTTTCCCTTTAGTGTTAAAAAGATGAGCGGCAGCGGTGCATTATTTGACCTTATGAAGCTTGAAGATGTATCAAGAAACGTTATTTCTGTAATGACGGCAGATGAAGTTTACAGCGGCGCTCTTTTTTGGGCAAAGGAGCATGACACAGAGCTTTACGAACTACTTCTTGAAAAGCCTGATTATGCGAAAGATATTTTCTCAATTGATAGAGACTGTAAAAACCCCCGAAAAGATATATCAAAATGGTCTGATGTAAAAGGGTATGTACAGTATTTTTATGAAAAGCTTTATAAACCACTGCATAATTTACCTGACAATATTAGCAAAGAGGATACAAAAGGAATATTAAAAGCTTATTTATCAGTTTATGAAGAAGATGATGATAAAGGGCAGTGGTTTAGTAAAATAAAAGAGCTGTGCGAGCCGTTTGGCTTTACGCCTAATGTAAAGGATTATAAAAAAACGCCTGATGCATACAAAGGTCATGTAGGCGATATTTCAAAACTTATTAGGCTTGCTGTAACCTCTAAAGAAAACACGCCAGACCTGTGCCTGATAATGAAGCTTTTAGGCAAAAGCACCATTGAAAAGAGAATAAACGATTTTATGGAGGCAATATAGATGGAAGATATGAATACAGAAAATATGAGTAACTTTATTCACGACATTATAGATGACGAGCTCCTAAGAGGAGTTAATAATCGTGTTCAAACACGCTTTCCTCCAGAGCCTAACGGCTACCTCCATATAGGGCACGCAAAAGCTATATGTATTGATTTTATGACGGCTATGAAGTATGGCGGTATTTGTAACCTGCGTTTTGATGACACTAACCCGTCTGCGGAAGATGTAGAATATGTTGATGCCATTATGGAAGACATTAAGTGGCTTGGCTTTAAGTGGGAGAATGTGTATTTCGCCTCGTCTTATTTTGATTTTCTTCACGAGTGTGCTATAAAGCTCATAAAAAAGGGAAAGGCATTTGTATGTGACCTTTCTGCACAGGAGATTAGAGAATATAGGGGAACACTTACAACACCAGGCAAAAACAGCCCGTACCGTGATAGAAGTATAAAGGAGAACCTTGACCTTTTCACAAGAATGACTAACGGCGAGTTTCCTGACGGCACACGAGTGCTAAGGGCAAAGGTTGATATGTCATCTCCAAACATTAATATGCGTGACCCCGTTATTTATAGAATAGCGCATGTGCCGCACCACCAAACGGGTGATAAATGGTGCGTGTATCCAATGTATGATTTTGCTCACCCGCTTTCAGATGCCTATGAAAAGGTAACATATTCATTATGTTCCTTAGAGTTTGAGAATAACAGGCCTATATATAATTGGTTTCTTGATGAAATTGGCTTTGACGAGCCGCCAAGGCAGATAGAATTTGCAAGGCTTAACCTAAATTACTGCATTACGAGCAAAAGAAAAAGCAGAATCCTTGTAAGCGATAAAATCGTAAGCGGTTGGGACGACCCCCGAATGGTAACGCTGTGCGGTATGAGAAGAAGAGGGTACCCACCCGCAGCTATTCGCACATTTATAGATAAAATAGGCATTTCAAAGGTTAATAGTGTGGTTGACTTTGGTTTTCTTGAATCTTGCGTAAGAGATGAGCTAAACGCCACTTCCCCTCGTGCTATGGTTGTTTTTGAGCCGCTTAAAGTGATTATTGAAAACTATCCAGAGAGTAAGACAGAGGAAATAGAAATAGAAGTTCACCCAGCAAAGCCAGAGCTTGGCACAAAGAAAGTGACATTTTCAAGAGAGATATATGTAGAAAAAAGCGACTTTATGGTAGAGCCTGTTAGAAGATACCACAGGCTATATCCAGGTAACGAGGTTCGCCTTAAGGGTGCATATTATATAACTTGCACAGGGTATGACACAGATGAAAACGGAGAAATAACAGCTCTTAGATGCACATATGACCCTGAAACGAGGGGCGGCAGTTCTCCTGACGGCAGAAAGGTAAGGGGCACAATTCACTGGGCGGGGCAGGATGCCGTTGAAGTAGAGCTTCGTTTATATGACCGTCTTTTTGAAATCGAAAACCCTGCGGAGCTTTCAGATGAAGAATTTGAAAGTGCTGTAAACCCAAATTCACTCGTTACAATAAACGGCTGCCTTGCAGAGGGTAACCTTAAAGATGCCGCAGTAGGCGATGTGTTTCAGTTTATGCGCCAAGGCTATTATGCTGTCGATAAAGACAGCAGACCAGAAAAACTTATTTTTAATCGTACCGTATCCCTAAATTCTTCATGGAAATAAAACGGAGGTGTTCTTTTTGAAATACTTATACAAAATTACGGCAGCCCTGCTTTCGCTTGCAGTTTTACCCGTGCTTATATTTGCGCCTATTTTTGATTATCGCTTTAATGCCCCATTGCTTGAGCTATTAAAACCAGGTGTAAAAAGTATTGCAGATATAAAGTCACTGCATGGTCTTATTATATTAGTTAAAGACCTTGTAGGAACTGACGGCGCAGCGAGCGGGGTATCTGAAAGTCTAAAAGAGTTTATAGCACCGCTTATTTCAGTTATTATATTCTATATACTAATAGCTGTTTTTGCCATTCTTGCAGCAGTGTTAGTTTTTGCTTGCAAAAAAAGAACACCAGCGTGTTTTGCTGCCATATTCGGAATTGCTTTTGCACAGCTGTTTACAATTGCTTTTAACTCCCTATTTAAGCCTTTTGTAGATGGTTCTATATCGCTTGCCACTATTTTTAATGCGTGGTGGCTTGGCATGGTGATAGGGGTAGAGCATATAAGAATAAGCAGTGCATTTTACTATGTTTATATGCTATTTGCCGCCGTGCTTATTTGGACTGCCGCATACAGCCTTACAGAAACTAAAAACGGTGCTAAATCATCATATAAAGAAGAGATATAATTAAAAACTCGTCGCTCTTTTCTTCTGCTAAAAGCAGGATAAGTGATAATAAAAACGCCTTGTCACTGTCTATATTAAAATCGGAAAAAACATTTTTAAGAGTTTGCGGTAAACTGCCGCAAGAATCAACAAGGGAAGAAATGGCGCTTTGTGACAGCGTTTTGCTTTTTTTTGATGTAGATGAGGGTACGAGCGGCGACAGAGTTGCCTTTTCCGCGTAAGCCTTTAAGTCCCGTATATAATCATCTGGCATAGGCACATGGCGGACCTTTTCGGCTGATTTCCCCTTTTCAATAGACTTTTTCGTTTCAAAGGATTTTTCTTTTTCGGCTATTATCGGGCTTTCAGGAGATTCGGAAAGTCGTGACTTTGCTTGTGTTACAACAGCATTAGCATTCTTTTTCATCTGCTCAACACGCTTTAGGGCATCATCTTGCATTTTAACAATTTCAGAATAATTATATGAAGACACCTTAGCACACCTCCTTATAAAATACCACTCTCACGCAGATGCGGCAAAAGGTTAATAATTTTAACAATCTTTGCTGCCTCATCGGCTTTTGATTTACGTTCGTCACTCAAAAAGGGCTTTAGCGCCATAAGAAACTTTGTTCTTTCATCCTCTTTTGAAAGTTCTGATAAAATAGGGGCAAGAGAGGCGAATTTTGACATATCGGGAAGTGCCATTTTATTAAGTGCTGTCTCAGCTGCAGGAGCTAAATCCTCGCTGTTTTCCTCTTTCGGCTCTTTGCCGCCACCACCCAAAAATGATGAAGCAATGTTTTTAAGCGACTCGAAATCCTCGCTTGACAATGAACCTAAAATTGATGTTAAATCAAGACTACTCATTTTTTCCACTCTCCATTAAAAATTGCATTAGTTTTTTCGCTTCGTCAGATGATAGTAAAGCGTCTACTTTATCCTTGTTTTCGATAATACTTTTAAATTTATCTGCCTTATCTTTAGGAAGATTTTTGTCAACAAAATCAAGTGCGTCATGCTCACTTGATATTTTATTTTTCTTAGCCTCATTCATAAGCTTGTTAAATAAACTATTATTTTTAAGGTTATCAAAATCGTTCGTATTTATTGTCTCCACCGCCTTTTTATGTTATATTTTAGGTTGTATTGCTATAAATTAGCACTCAAAAGCAAAGGCACGGGCACCTTATAAAGGCAAAAAGCCATTGCTTTTAAGTTATTATATTCTAGGCTTCTGAGGATGGTGAGTAATTGAGAATTATTGTGATTTCGGATTCACATGGCAAAACGTCAAACATTTGCAGTGTTTTTGATGCCGAGCCTTATGCAAAGTACGCCTTTTTTCTTGGAGATGGCATAGCTAATGCAGAAGACGCTTTTTCACTGTATTCACATAAAGTAACTTGTAGTGCAGTAAGGGGAAACTGTGATTTTTATAGCACGCTGCCTGATAGTGACACAATAATAGCCGACGGCGTTAAAATTTTTATGACGCATGGACATTTATTTCAGGTAAAGTTCGGGCTTAAAAGCCTTGAGCAGAAAGCACGGGAGAAAGGGGCACAAATTGCGCTTTTCGGGCATACTCACGAGCAGTTTTATAAATATGAAAAGGGGCTTCATTTATTTAATCCAGGCAGTATACAAGACGGGAAGTATGGGGTTATTGACATTACAAAGGCAGGCGTTGTTTGCGTTTTGAAACGTCTTCGCTTCTAATTTTCTTTTCCCATTTAACTTCATTTCGCAAAGTTATAATTGAAAAAAGGTTAGGCAGCGCCATAAGTCCATTAGTAATGTCTGACAGCGCCCAGATTAATTTTGGCGAGCTTATGCACCCAAATAGAGAAACCACGCAGTAAATGTATTTATATACTTTCGATATTTTTTCACCAAAAATAACCTCGCCGCTTTTTTCACCGTAAAACGACCACCCAACGAGTGAGGCAAAGCCGAACACTGCCGTTAAAATGGCAATGCCTTTTTTCCCCCATTCACCTAAAGTGGCATATGCAGCTATTGAAAGCTCTGCGCCAAAGAGTGCCGAACTTTCAGTAAAAACACCAGATACAAGTATAGAAATAGCCGTTATAGTGCAAAGCAAAATAGTGTCCACAAAAACTTCAAACGCACCTAAGTAACCTTGTTGTATTTCTGTTGAAAGTTCATCTTCTGCATGAATTATTGTAGAGCTGCCAATGCCTGCCTCATTTGAAAACACGCC
>DASRNG010000073.1:0-4099 GCA_035647555.1 Oscillospiraceae bacterium
TATGGGTTCGCATACAGAGTTCTTAACGCTCAATTCTGGGGAGTCGCACAAAGACGAAGTCGAGTGTTTGTTGTCGGATATCTTGGAGACTGGCGACCACCTGCAGCCGTATTATTTGACAGCGAGAGCTTGCAGAGGAATGTTAAAAAGACTAAAAGGAAGAAACATAAAAGTTCCGAAAGTGGTGAAAAAGGCACTAAAGAACCAGTTGCGCTAAGTGGGTTGCAGATGTTTTTAGGCGTAGGAAGAAACATTGCACCGGCATTAAAAAGAAAACATCAAGGACTTGTAGCGTACTCAATAGCAGGAAACGCCATAAATAGAAGCGTTGAGCAGGGCGGCAACGGCAGAAGGGTTAGCGATGATGTTTGCTATACACTTACATCAACGGACAGGCACGCAGTGGTTGCAAATTACCGGGTTAGATTTTATACACCGTTAGAGTGTGAGAGATTACAGGGCTTCCCGGATAACTGGACAAAGGTAATTTACAACGGAAAGTCCGCAAAGGATACACCGAGATATAGAGCAATCGGCAACTCAATGCCAGTGCCGGTTATGACGTGGCTGGGCGAAAGAATCGAGTATGTGGAAAGGTTAATGAAAGAGATTAAGAAAGGAGATTGAGATGCGGGTATATATCACTAAAGAACTGTATCACTTAATAGACTGTGCGAGCGTTAAAACGGGAAAGACTTTTGCAGCTATCCTTGAAGTTGCTTGCAGAAGATTGCAGAAACAAGGCAAATTAAGCCGTTACAATGTTTTTAGTGATTATATACCCGAAAGCCTTTATATGCCTGCAAACAGCATTATAAAGAGCAGGAACGCAAAATTGCCAAAAGGTAAAACTTTAACTGAACTTAGAAAAGAATTAGCGAGAATGTGCTATGAAGCTTTGGGAAAGAATAGTTAAGATGTACAGGGGTTATACAAGATCATACAGAAGAAAATACGAATCAGCTTATGCAAAAAGAGGCTTATTGTATTTTGGCGCTGTTGACTGGTTGATTGGCAAAGCTCAATGGACTGATGAGGGAGAAACAGAAAGAGGAAGCATTTTGACCTCTTTAAGCGCATTGAGTCAAGAGTGGAGGCTGTCAAGAACTCAAACAAGGACAGTATTAAATAACCTTGAAAAAGATGATTTTATCACCATTGAAAAGTTGCAGAACCAAGGCAAGGCTTCACGAAAAGCAGGGTTAAAAATAGTGGTGAATAATTACGATGTATATCAAAGTGAATATACAGGGGTAAACAGTAAAGCAAACAGTAAAGTAAACAGTAAAAATAGTTTGCAAGTCATTGATAACCCTAATAGCTTACATCATGCTAAAAAAAGCGACCTAAACAGTAAGCTAAACAGTAAAGTAAACAGTAACCAGGGCGCGCGCGCGTTTAAAGAAGACTTTAAAGAATTAAATAATAAATATAAAGAAAATATAATAAATACTTATAGTTCTCTTAATAATATATATAATATTAATAATAAGCAAAATTATCCGACAGACATTTCAGAAGTTAAAAAAGAAGCTGAAAAAATATGTTTTGCTATAACGGATGAAACAGCTCAAGCTTTTATAGATCACTATGCAGCTTTAGGATGGAGATTACAAAATGGCGGTGTAATAGTTGACTGGACAAAATTATTACCAAGATGGAAAACAGGAGCAGGAGAAAGAAATGAAAGAACTAAGTCAAATATTAGATTCGACAATCGCAAACTTGAAAACAGAGAAACAGCATACGGAGAAAGCGACAAATTCTAAGAGCTTTAAAAATTGGGATTATTATTTACCGTTCTTTGAAAAACAAATAAAAGATGCAGGGCTTGACGATGCCTTTAAGCTACTACCTGAAATGCTTGCTAAAGAGTTTACAGGACAGGTTCAGGATAATAAAGGCTTTGCAGTCTTTGGCGGTGTTGGATGCGGCAAAACAAGACGGATACTTTTATTTAACAGATTATTCGCTGTAAAGTTTATCAATGTTCCCGAAGCGTGCAACATCTTGCAGAATTACAGCAGGGGTTCAGGTTGTTTTTTAGATATGACAAATTCAAACATAAATAATCAATCGTTTCAAAGCGAAAGGGAGTATGACATAATTCTTGATGACTTAGGTTTTGAAGATGTTGAATATATGACTTTTGGAGATAGGAGAGATATTGGGAGCGAGATAATTCAGTATCGTTATAATCTTTTTGCATACAAGGGCGGTCATAAAACGCATTTTACGACTAACCTAACAGACAAACAGCTTTACAACCGATACGGAGAAGCAAATCACTCAAGATTAAAAGAAATGTGTCATTTTGTAACAATGCCAGGAGAAGACAGGAGAAAAAAGTAATGCGTAATTCAGCTAAAAACATTTCAAGCCTCAATGAAACATCAGACAGTTTCAAAAAACTCAATCCGCAACTATTTGGGCTTGCAGAGGTTGAGGAAAAACCTAAAAAGCGCAGGGAGCAACGCAAGATTAACCGTTTGAACAAAACTGAAACTATTTTTTTAGAAACGCAACTTGAAAAAGTAACAGGCTTTATTGCAGGAACAACGATAATTCAACCTTTACGCTTTTTTGAAATGACTGGTGGCGGGACTTATACGCCAGACTTTGTATTCGTTCACGGTCAAGGAATGGATGTTTTTGAAGTCAAAGGCGGATACAAGGGAGCAGGGTGGGAGCAGGGAGTAGAGAGATACAAAAGAGCAGCATATGAATTTGACAATGAATATATAAATTTTTACTATTGCGAGTTTGACAGGAAAAACAATTCTTGGGATGTTCAGCGGTGGAAAGATGTTAAAGAGCGAGATTTAGAGCAAATCAAGCCTTAAAATCAAATAAAGTTGTCTTTAACGATAAAAGACACGCAAAAACAGACAACGTGCAAATTTAAGCACTTAAAACGAAAGAGAGGAGATTAGAAAAATGCAACAAATTATTATCCCAATTATGAGTTGGAGAGGAGAGAACAGTGAAAGCCTATAATGAATTTGTAAACAATAAAAGCATTACAGATAAACCTACAGGGATAGAACACGCCGACAGGCTGCAATTAAACGAGCAAATGTTTCAGTTTCAAAAAGACATAACTGTTTGGGCATTGAAAAGGGGCAGGGCGTGTATTTGGTCAGGTTGTGGGACTGGGAAAACAATAATGGAGCTTGAGTGGGCTAATCACGTTGCAGAATACACACAAAAGCCAGTTTTGATATTAGCGCCATTAGCAGTATCAGAGCAGACAGCAAATGAGGAAGCAGTAAAGTTTGGTTATGAGTGCAGAATTGCAGCAAGTCAAAAAGACATAAGGCAGGGAATAAACATCACAAACTACGAAAAAATGGATAAATTTAATTTTGATATTTTTGGTGGCGTGGTTTTGGATGAGTCAGGAATAATAAAACACCAGTCAGGCAAAATTAGAAATATGATAATTGAGAAAACTCAAAACGTACCTTTTCGATTAGGCTGTACGGCTACGCCGGCACCTAATGACTTTATGGAGATAGGTAACCAGGCAGAGTTTATAGGCGCAATGAAATACAGAGAAATGCTGTCTATGTTTTTTGTTCACGATGGAGGAGATACAGCAAAGTGGAGGCTAAAAGGACACGCAAAAGGAGAGTTTTTTAAGTGGGTTGCTCAGTGGGCAGTGGTTTTGCGTAAACCGTCTGATTTAGGATACAGCGATTGTGGTTTTGATTTGCCCAAGTTAAATATTTATCACGTTGTTACAAAAACTGAAGCTCAAGACGGGTTTTTATTCCCGGTAGAAGCGAAAACATTACAGGAAAGAATCAGGGCAAGGCGTGACACAATAGACAGCAGGGTAAAAGCCGCAATAGACATAATAAATAAAAATAAAAATGACAAAAACAGGCTTTGGTGTATTTGGTGTAACTTAAACGCAGAAGCAGACGCAATAAAAAAAGCAAGACCGGGGATTGTAAATATTCAGGGTTCAGATAGCGTAGAATATAAAGCTGAAAACTTGCTTGCATTTTCAAGGGGCGACATAGAAGAAATAGTAAGCAAGCCTAAAATAGCAGGCTTTGGAATGAATATGCAGAACTGTCATAACTCTATATTT
>DASRNG010000074.1:0-7583 GCA_035647555.1 Oscillospiraceae bacterium
CCTTTACAGCGGCAGAATACCCCGCTATTCTCCCCGTAGTCCATGCAAAATGCAAGTTATACCCGCCGCAAATTCCATAAGCGTCAAGAAGTTCACCACAGATATAAAGTCCGTCAATATGTTTTGAAGAAAGTGTGGAAAGGTTGATTTCCTCTGATGATAACCCGCCTGCTGTTACTTGTGCATTCCTAAATCCATTAGTACCCGTAACTAAAGCGTTAAAACACTTTATGGTATTTACGATTTTTGAAATTGTGTCCGACTTAATATTTCTTGGCAGCTCTAAAGGTGAAATACCAATTCGCTTTAACAGCACCTCACAGAGTCTTTTCGGAATAATGCCTGTTAAAACATCTGTCACAGTCGGTTTTCCATGTGATAAAGCCGTTTCTAAAAAGCTATACAAGTTTTTATAATCCATATCAGGGCATAAATCAAGGGTTATTTTGTATTTCGCTTTTTCGCCAGTATCTATAAGTCCCGACATATTTAATATAGGAATTCCCGAAAGTCCGTATTCAGTAAATTGGATTTCACCCGTTTCCTCATATAGTTTTTCGCCGTTATAGTATAACACAGCAGCGGCATCTGACCTTATGCCCTTTAATGATTTAAAAAACGAATCCCCACATTTAACGGGAACGAGAGCAGGGCGAACTTCTGATACTTTATGAGAAAGTAAGCCCAAAAGCGTATAGCCGTTCCCGTCAGTGCCGCAATATGGTGCCGCCGCACCGCCGCTAGCTAAAATAACAGCATTGGCAGTATATTTATCATTTAATAGAAAACCGTTTCCTTTTCTCTCTATTTTATTGATTTCAGTATCAGAGCTAACTTCACAGCCGAGCGAAAGTGCCGTATACCTTAAAGCATCTGCCACGGAAGAAGCATTTCCAGACTTTGGATAAATTCTACCACATTCCTGTTTTAATAAAAGCCCTAAGGAATTAAAAAAAGAAAGCGTATCTGAAAAGTCACTATTAATAACGGCATTAATAAGCACTTTATTACCTCTATAATTTTCCGCTTTAATGTCGGCATTACAAAGGTTGCACCTGCCGTTTCCTGTTACAAGCACTTTTTTACAAATACGCGGCAGTTTTTCATATATGGTAACAGAAATGGGTATATTTCGTTTTTTTGAAAGCCTTAAAGCCTCAATCGCAGCAGCAAGTCCAGAGGCACCGCCGCCGATTATAGCTATTTTTTTCACAATAACACCCCGATATGATTAATTGAAAATTAATGGTCTGCGACGCGCCTTCCTTTAAATCTAATATCTAAAGTCTACTGTCTAAATCAAGTCTATAGCAAATACGCTCATTTTAATCTCCCCATTCTACTGACTTTAACTCCACAACTACAATATCAGGACGGTTAGATACCCTTACGGGAATAATGCTGTTTCCAAGTCCACGGCTTACTATCATAGTAGTGTCATCCATAACATATTCGCCTGCCGAGTACTTGGGAAAAAGCCCTTGCTCAGGAGCTATTAATCCTCCTATAAACGGGAGCCTTGCCTGACCGCCATGCGCATGTCCTGAAAACACAAGGTCAATGCTGTTTTCGCTGTAACTGTTTAAATATTGCGGCTTGTGAGCGAGTAAAACCTTAAAATTGTGAGGACTATCAAGAGTATATAGCAACTGTTTCAAATCATCCGTTTCAGAGCCGTCTTTAACTCCTAAAAGACAAAAAGATTCCCCACCATGCTCTATATTTACCGCACAATTGATTAAAATCTTTGCACCAGCCTGTTTTATACCATCTTTAAGCCTTTTTGCATCATATAAAGAAAGTAGTTCCTCATGATTTCCTGAAACATAGTAAACGGGCGCTATTTTAACGGCACCCGTTACAAAGTCAAGGGCAGGATTTATATCAGTACGGCGGCAGTCAACAATATCACCCGTTATCACGATAATATCAGGCGAAAGTGCTTTTATTTCCGTTAAAAGGCGGCTTTGACCCTTACCGAATTGCTTGTTATGTAAATCAGATATTTGTACAATTTTGTATCCGTCAAGCGCTTTATTGATTTTATCTGATTTGTACTCATAATTTGAAACAGTTATGTCATTATTTTGCCATAATGAAAATGCCGTTAATGCCGCTGTGGCAACAGCCGTTACTAATACAGTTTTTTTGTTTACGCGTAGTTTCTTCATCTTCTTCCACCCTATGAGAAATTGTAGCATGTTGCTGTATGAAATTCAAGCATATTACAGCGTTAATTCTTCTAATTCGCTCTTTTGTACATTTGTAAATGATGTGAGACAAAATAATTTAAAAATAAAAGAAGTAAGTTAGCAAGTTTATTCATCTAATCCAATGTGGAAGCTGGAGTGGAGCGTAGCGGAACGGAAGCTTCCACATCGGGCGCGCTGGTTACGCTGAGAACACTTCAAGTTCTTGTCTTTTTTGAAGCGGGGATTTCCATCCGAGTATCGTCATTGGGATATTGTTTGAACGTTTTAGATAACGCTTCATCTGAACGAGCAAATCGTCATATGAGTAAAAACTTAGGAAATTGTAAAATCGCTCTTGGTCACTTCTGTGACTTCTTTCAACCTTTCCGTTATGCCAAGGGGTTCTTGGGCGAATAAGCTTGTGGTTTATGTGAAGCTCTGTACACAATTTGTCGAGTGCGTGAACCCTGTTAGTATTCTTAAAGTATGTGAACTCTGCACCGTTATCAGTCTGTATCTCGTTGGGTGCATATCCGAAGTAAATAATGGAACGCTTTACAAACTCAACTGTTGAATAGCTGCTTGCCTCCTTAAACGGATAGATAAAACGCTCTCTCGAAGCTTCATCTATCATCGTATATTGGTAAAATCGTTCCTCATCAACGCCAGCATAACACGCAGTAGGTATGTATTTTACATCCATTTGCCATTTGATTCCGATTTGGGTCGGGGTATCATAGTGTCCATTGTGCCTACTCTTTTTCTTTGTGGATTCAACCTGTTTTCTAAACCCTAATCTAACAAATACTCTATACAACGAACCTGGGTGACGCGAATATGCTTTATCTTCTCTGAGTTTGCCGTATAACTCACAAATCGAAATATTAGGGTTTCTTCTATGATAATTGCATATCCATTTTAACTCCTGATCTGTATGAGCGTTGGGGTGCTTTGTATGCGGTTTGTGAGACTTCGGCAGAAGTGATTCCCGTGTTCCGTCATACTGCTTGTTCCACCGCATTAATGACGCTTTTGATATTTTATATTTGCGGCAAATGTAGGATATATCGCCAGTTTTACGATAAGTTTCTACCGAATGTATTTTTGTTGTAATTTCATGTGGACAATATCGCTTGTTTTGTGTTATACTTTCCATAGTGATTGAGTCCTTTCTGTTCGACTTTTGTTGTCATAAACTTATTCTAACAGATCTCAATCACTTTTTCTATGCTTTTGGTCTCACATCAATTGTAACACTACACTTTTTGCCGTCTTTATTTAAGTTTGCACTTGACTAATAAGTTATGTATAGTTATACTATAAAGGATAATAGAGACATATGTCTTTTTCATTATCAGTTCTGATGTATCCGGTTACAGAGTAACGCTGTGATTTAATTACACTATGAATAAAGAAAGATGTTAGGAGGATAGAGTATTTGAATTGGGTTTATTTATTAATTGGAATTGCCGCAGGAGCGGTGATTTTCGGTATAGCAGGTTTTATAATTGGAGGAAAACATCGTAAAAAAGTCGCAGAAGCGGCAATAGGTTCAGCAACTGACGAGGCTTCAAGAATATTAAACACTGCGATGACAGAGGCAGAACAAAGAAAAAAAGAAGCAATTTTAGAAGCTAAGGACGAAATTCACAAACAGAGAACAGAAATGGAGCGTGAGCTTCGAGAAAGAAGAAGTGAAACGCAAAGGCAGGAAAGAAGGATAATCCAAAAAGAGGAGAATCTTGACAAAAAAACAGAGAATTTAGAGAAAAAAGAAGAACAGTTAGCAAAAAAGGTTAAGGATGCAGACGATAGGCTGAATGAAATTGAGAGTGTTAAAAAGAGTCACTTTGAAATGCTTGAAAGGATTTCGGGGTACACTAAAGAGCAGGCAAAGGACTATTTGCTCAAAAGTTTAGAGGATCAATTAATACACGAAAAAGCCGTAAAGGTAATAGAGTACGAGCAGAAAACTAAAGACGAAATGGATACAATGGCACGAGAAATAATTTCTACTGCCATTCAGCGTTGTGCGGCAGACCATGTTGCAGAAACTACGGTATCAGTCGTAAATCTTCCGAATGATGAAATGAAAGGGAGAATAATCGGCAGAGAGGGGCGCAACATAAGAACGCTTGAAACGATTACAGGTGTTGACCTTATAATAGATGATACGCCTGAAGCTATTACGGTTTCAAGTTTTGACCCTGTACGAAGGGAAGTAGCGCGCCTAACTCTTGAAAAACTTATTTCTGACGGGCGGATACATCCGGCTCGGATTGAAGAAATGTATGAAAAGATAAAAAAAGAAGTAGAGCAAACAATAAGGCAAACAGGCGAGCGGGCGCTTATTGACGCGGGTGTCAATGGTGTCCACGGCGAGCTTGTAAAGCTTCTTGGTAAATTAAAATATCGTACGAGTTACGGTCAGAATGTTCTATACCACTCTCTTGAGGTGTCATATATATCGGGGCTTATGGCGGCAGAAATCGGCGCAGATGTTAAAATAGCAAAACGAGCCGGTCTTTTACACGACATAGGCAAGGCACTTGACCATGAGTTTGAGGGCTCTCATATAGAATTAGGCGTAGAGGTCGCTAAAAAGAATAAGGAAAGTGAACAAGTCATTCACGCTATTCATGCTCATCATGGTGATGTTGAGGCTAAAACTGTTATTGCCTGCCTCGTTCAAGCGGCTGATGCTATATCAGCAGCAAGACCCGGCGCAAGACGAGAAAATGTTGAAAGTTATATAAAGCGTCTTGAAAAGCTTGAAGAGATAGCAACTTCATTTGACGGAGTAGAAAAATCTTTTGCAATTCAAGCAGGCAGAGAGGTTCGCATTATGGTAAAACCGGAAGCTGTTTCAGACGACCAAATGACGCTCGTTGCACGAGACATTGTCAAGAAAATTGAAAACGAGCTTGAATATCCAGGGCAAATTAAAGTTCATATTATAAGGGAAAGCAGAGCCATAGAGTACGCAAAATAAATCAAAGGCTGCCACGAAACAAAGTTTTACGGCAGCTTTTTTAGTTAGGGGCATTTATGCTTATATTTACTGTTGGTGATGTCGTCGGCAAAGCCGGGTGTGATTTTCTTGTTGAGCGGCTTCCGGCTTATAAAAAATTCAAGGGAATTGATTTATGTATTGTAAACGGAGAGAATTCCGCACAAGGGAACGGTATTTCACCAAGTTCTTGTGAGCAGCTTTTTCTTGCGGGGGCAGATGTTGTTACGACAGGTAACCATGTATATAAAAGAAATGAAGTATATGATTATCTTGACTCTGCAAAACCTGTAATCCGACCTGCGAATTACAATGAAAACAATCCCGGTAAAGGGTATGTTATAGCAGACAAGGGAAGGTATCAGTGCGGCGTAATAAATATTATGGGCACAGCTTTTCTTGAATGTGTTGAAAATCCGTTTTGCTGTATGGACAGAATTTTACCAGAGATTTCGGACTGTAAAATTATAATAGTTGACTTTCACGCTGAGGCGACTTCCGAGAAACGAGCGATGGGTTTTTATCTTGACGGTAAGGTTACGGCTGTAGTCGGAACACACACGCATGTGCAAACGGCGGACGAGCAGATTCTGCCTCATGGTACGGCATATATTACAGACCTTGGTATGACGGGTCCTTTGCAGTCTGTTTTAGGAATAAAGCCGGAGCTTGTAATAAATAAACTAAAATATCAAATGCCCACCCGTTTCCTAAATGCCGCAGGGGAAATGGTTTTATGCGGATGTTTAATAGAGGCGGATGAAAAAACGGGGGAAGCACTCTCGATTGAAAGAGTGGTTATATCATGAGGGTTATAAACAGAATAATATGTATTTTGATTTGCCTTTCACTCGTTGTTGTACTTTTCGGCTGTAAAGATAAAGAGAAGGGCAATTCTGAAAGTACGACTGTTTCAGATACTACAACGAAAACGGAAGCAACTGAAACGCAAATAAATAAAACAGCAACGGAAATAACGGTAGGCTATGTAAAGAATGACAGTTTAAATCCATATAAATCAAAAAGCGTTGTAAACGGAGAGCTTATGTATTTGCTTCATTCAGGGCTTTTTCAGATTGACGGGGATTTGTCCGTTACTTCTGTGATTGCGAAGTCTTATAATATAAACGGAAAAACGATTGAAGTTGAAATAAAAGAAAACGCAGTTTTTTCTGATAATACGCCAATAAACGCAAGTCATATCGCTCTTTCGTTTAAGGCGGCAAAATCTTCGCCCGCTTATTCTGAATGCTTAAAAGGAATAAAATCAGTCGAAGAAATATCTTCAAGAAAAGTGCGGTTTTTGCTATCTGATAGTGATGTTTACGCACTTAACCTTTTAACATTTCCTATAATAAAGTCAAATACGGATAATCCTAAGGGTGCCGGCAAATATTCGCTTGAATATAAGGAGAAAAAGCCATATCTAAAGCTGAATAACCATAGCTTTTTATACTCTATATCAAGAAATAACGAGATAAAGCTATATGATGTAAGTAAGGGCGTAAATGAGCAATATGCTTTTATGACACATAAAACCTCCGTACATATAAACACGCTTGACGACTATGAGTACAACAAACTGTCACCGAAAACGGCACCCGTTGAAACTACAAAACTTGTGTTTATCGGCATAAATGAAAAGTCGGGCATAACTTCTTGGGGTTGGCTTAGAAGGGCAGTAAACATCGGAATTAACCGTACAAAAGTAACGGGTGCGCCGCTTTTGGGACAGAGTTTGCCCGCTGTTACTCCTTTTCACCCATTGTTTTTTGGGCTTCGTGGCTTAGAAATCGCGGATTCTGAAGGTGAAAAGGCTCGTGCCATAAAAATTTTTGAGGAAAATGGTTTTCCATCAAAAAATGCTTCAGGTTATAGAAAAAAGGGGAACTTAACACTATCTTTATCTGTATTAGTCTGCTCTGATAATCCATTAAAGGTTAATCTTGCAAAAGCTTTGGAGCAGGATATGAAAGAGCTTGGAATAAAAGTTTCAATCATCGAAAAAGCATATGACGAATATTTAGCGGCACTAAAGAGCGGTAAATTCGATTTTTATATAGGCGAAATAAACCTTTGCCCTAACTTTGCGCTTGACAGTTTCTTTACAAAAGGCGGAGAAACTTCATTTGGAATAAACGAGAAGTGCCAAAATGATTATTTTTCTTTTAAAAGTGGCAAAATGACATTAGGCGCATATATAGAAAGTTTTTATACAAATGTTCCATTTATCCCGCTTTGCTACCGCAGAAGCGTAATGTCTTATAACAAAACAATAACAGGCGTTGAAACAGCGTTTGGGAATCCGTACCATTCGGTGTATTTATGGGGTACGCTCGATTAATTTAATAAAGAACTTGTTTTTATAGTTGTTTTTGTAT
>DASRNG010000075.1:0-7504 GCA_035647555.1 Oscillospiraceae bacterium
GATGTTGTGATTTGGTATGCAAAACGGAAAGACGGGCTTTGGAGCGCACCTAAAAAGGTGGCAGTTATAGGGGAAGCTATGGCACATTGGAATCCCGTACTTTTTCAAAAACAAGACGGCACTATTACTTTGTATTTCAAATACGGCAAAAAGGTAAAAACTTGGGCAACGTATGTATCATATTCTTATGATGGCGGCGAAAACTTCAGTGTACCCAAAGAATTAGCGCCAGGGGATACAGAAAACGGCAGAGGGCCTGTAAAAAATAAGAATATCCGCCTTAAAGACGGAACAATCCTTGCACCTGCCTCAAGCGAGAAAAGCGGCATATGCTGGAAATGTTTTGTAGATATTTCAAAAGATGATGGTGAAACTTTCACAAAATCTAAAAACATCGTAAGACCGAGCGTAAAAGGTATTCCCGTTGGCATGATACAACCAACTTTGTGGGAGTCTGAAAACGGCGTGCATATGCTAATAAGAACAAATGGCGGTTTTATTTACCGCAGTGACTCAAAGGATAATGGCTTGTCATGGACAAAAGCATATAAAACAGACCTTTTTAACCCTAATAGCGGAATAGATTTAGATAAATTATCAGACAATTCTCTCGTGCTGGTATCAAACCCAACTACGAAAGATTGGGGAGTGCGTACACCCCTTACTTTAATGCGCTCGTTTGATAATGGAGAAACTTTTACAGAGTTTCTTAAATTAGAAGATATAGAGGGTGACCATGAATTTAGCTACCCTGCTATAGTTGCAGTCGGAATGAAACTGTATATAACATATACACATGAGCGCAAAACAATTGCCTATTGGGAGATAGAAATTGAATAACCTTTTCTCATTTCGTCCATAGCCCTTACAACACTCTCCGCCTGATTTTGACATAAAGTCAGGCGGCTTTTATTTTTATCAGGCTCTGCAATAAACTCATAAAAACTTTTTGCCTGATGACCCATAAGCTCCTTTTTTGTCATATCACCAAAAATTATATTTTCATTGCCGTCATTATCGAAAAGCGAGATATCTGTAAGCTGTGATATGCTTTTTATTGCAATTGTACCCTTATCTCCAAAGATTTGTGAAACCCCATGCGATTGCCCCACTTTTGAGTATGTAAGGGTCACAAGCTTGTCAGGATATTCAAAAAATGAGCTGCCGCAACCGTCTGCTCCCGTAAAAATATGATGGTGAGTTGTGGTGATTTTTTCGGGGTATGAGAACAAATCAATAGCAGGGTAAACGCAGTAAACACCAAGGTCGTTAAGCGCCCCTGTTTTTAGTAAGGGGTTAAAAATATTTGGGTTTTCACCACGCATTAATGCAGGGTATTTTGATGATAGCTGAGAGAAATCAAAGCTTGCAGAATGCACCTTGCCAATACTGCTAAGTGCCTTTATTAAAGCGGCTCTTGCAGGTGTGTGCATATACATAATAGCCTCTATAAATACGAGTGAGCTCTCAAGAGCAATTTTCTGTAATGTGAGGTACTGTGAAAGTGATACCGTTATAGGCTTTTCACACAAAACATGCTTGCCATTTTGCAAAAGGGCAAGGCAATGTTCATAGTGAAAAGCATTAGGGCTTGCAACATAAACACAGTCGGTATCACTTTGGCACAATTCATCAAGTAAAGTGAAGTGCCTTGTCATACCGTTTGCTTTTGCAAACTCCTTACCCCTCTCTTTTGTTCTTGAATATACGCCGTCAAACACGAAATTTTCTATTAAAGCGGCGCCCTTTAAAAAAGAGTTTGTTATCCATGATGTTCCTATGACTGATAGTTTAAGTTTTTTCATTTTTACTTCCTTATTTATTACGATTTAAAAAATCTTTGACAAGCCCTGCCGAAAGCATTGCCTTAAAAAAGCCTGCTGTTTCTGAAAGCCTTTTTATTGAAAGAGGGTTCCAGTCTTTTTTAGGGGCACATTTTATGCCGCGCTCAAACAGTATGCCGCAAAGAAACTCGGCACGCTTTTCAAAGTTTTTATAGTCCTTATTTAATGGTGCGGTCCATGCCGTTTCCGAGAGTGCAAAAAGCCGTGGAAAACACATATATGTTAAACGTGAAAAGTTTGTAATATGCTCTGTCCATACAGGAGACTCTACCCCTATAATATTTTCCCTGCCTTTTTCAGTAAGACCTTTAAGGTGTAAAGGCTCATACCTGTACATGGCTTTTAGAGAGTGCATACCATATGGATAGTCCATATAATAAGGAGTAAACGGAGATAATATAAGTTTATTTCCAGCGTTTGCCCATTTTGCAGAAAAGTTTGTTTTGTCCATCCAATATTGAACGATAGAGTCTGTAAAGAGATTGTTTCCCCTTATGCTTTCATTCCATACAATAACGCTTTTCCCCTTAAGTTTAAGGTACTCTGAAAAAGTGTTTACAAAATAACCTTGAAGTTCTTCCATATCCTTTAGCTGTAGTTTTTTTAGCATACTGCGGCACAAAGGGCAGTTTTCCCAGCGTATTTTTGGCGCTTCATCGCCGCCAAGGTGTATAAACTTGCCTGGGAAAATCTCGCAAATCTCGTCGAGTATATCTTTAATTACATCATATGTATTAGGGTTCCCAGCACAAAGAATATCAGGGAAAACGCCGCCTCTCACCTTTAGCTCTATATCTTCTCCTTTGCAAGAAAGGTTTGGCATTGCATGCAGTATTGCTGTGGTGTGCCCTGGCAAATCAAGCTCAGGCACCATCTCAATATATCTTTTTTTGCAATAATTTACAATCTCTTTTAGCTGCTCTTTAGTGTAGTAACCGCTGTAAGGCTCGTGACTAATATCCTTTTTATTAAACTGAGAGCTTTTTCTAACAGACCCCCTTTCTGTTATATGAGGGTGTTTTTCAAGCTCTATTCTAAACCCTTGGTCATCCGAAAGGTGCCAATGAAATACATTAAGTTTCAAAAGTGAGGCAACATCAATAATCGCCTTTAGCTCATCAACACTTTGCATATGACGTGCAGAGTCGACCATAAAGCCCCTATGAGGAAAACGTGGTGCATCTTTTATTTCGGCAATAGGCAAACAGTCTCTATGAGAGAAAAGCAGCTGATTTAGCGTTGTCCTTGCACGAAATAGACCCACTTTTTCGCCTGCTGTAATTAAAATGCTTTTTTCCGTTATTTTAATAGTATAGCTTTCAGGATTTTTTTCATCTTTATCAATCAGTTCAGTTATAAAGTCATCAATGTTTTTCCCATTTAAGTTTAGACGCTTTTCGCCTAATGATATATAGTTTGGTTTTGGTATAAGATACAAAACAATCCCTCCTTTTTATATATTTTACAGTATATACTTTATTTTTACAACACAATGAGGTAATATATAGATGAACGAGAAGTAAAACTTAAAAAAAGGTTAAATGTGAGCCATAGCAGCATTAAAACTCGTTTTCAATTATGATATATCGGTGGTGTGGTTTTTGATTAGTGTAAGGGCTTATCAGGATAAAGATAGAAAAGCAGTAGAGAAAATATGTATTGCCACCGCAGGAGAAAAGGCTATAAGAGAGCCTATGTGGGGCGAAACAATATTAAACATTTATTGCAGATACTATATAACAAAAGCGAAAGACTTTTGTTTTGTTGCAGTAGATGAAACTGATACCCCTATAGGCTATATTTTATGTGCGCCAGATAGGGAAGAATACAAGCGTGAGTTTTTGCGTGATGAAGTTAAGGCGATACGAAAATACAACGTAATTTACTCAGCATTTGCACTCGGCGAAATGATTTTATCACTGCCATTTGAAAAGAGGTACCCAGCTCATCTTCATATAGATATTTTAGAAGGTTTTCGGCATATGGGAATTGGCAGCGAGCTTATGGAAAGTCTTTGTACTAAACTACAAAGCGTAAGAGTTAGGGGTATTATGTTGTCTGTAGCAGCAACGAATAAAAATGCTATAAAGTTTTATCAGAAAAACGGTTTTAAGCGGCTCTTAGGTTCAAAAATGTTTTATGTTATGGGTAAAAAACTGTTATGATTATTTTAATTAGTAAAAGATAGAGTTTATACATAACAAAAGATAAAGACATATGTAAAATAATACTTATCACACATATTAATCCAGAAACTTTATTTTGTAACCACAACATGTAGATTAAATGTAAAAATATATGCAATTTTTGTTAAATTGTTCACTAATTGCTTTTTTATTTTTTAAAATCTATTGACACTGAACTAAAATCATAATATAATAACCGTAGACTCATAAGTGTAATATTAAAGCACTTATAGTAAAGCTAATTTTTACATGGCAAAACATATAATAATCTGCTGTGTATCATTAATTTATGTAAAGGAAGGTTTAAATGAAAAAAATTATTGCATGCGTTGTAGCGGTGGCTATGTTACTTAGTTTAATGCCAATGGCATTTGCTGGTGATTATGTAGCTAAACATACTACTGAGTCTTTAAATGTTATTGTAGAGGCAAACAAGGTTGGGGAACAAGTTATTGTGAAACTCAAAATTCCTGCAAACTCATACCTTGGAGCGGGAGATTGGGAAGTTTTTTATGATGCAGAAGAACTTAAATATAATGACGCTGATACAAAGACGCAAAGTAAGGCTGACAAACCTGAGGGATTTGTTACCTATAATGCCAACACAGAGGGACTTATCAAAATTGGCATTATTACCGATACTCGCGAAGAAGACCCTGCAACTATTCTTGCCATGGTTTTCGATATTATCGATGACACAGTTAAAAATACAACAATCACCATTAAAACAAAAATAGCAGAAGTATGCGATGCTGATGATGTGTATGGCGATGATGCTTACGAAGTTGATGTTGAAGACATTGAAAAAATTGTTGTAATAAATGATGTTGAAGAAACAGAGCCAGAAGAAACAGAACCAGAAGAAACAGAACCAGAAGAAACAGAACCAGAAGAAACAGAACCAGCACTTCCTGATAATGTTTTAGAAATCATAAAGCAAATAGAAGACTTCTTCAATGAATATGGTCTTGGCTTTCTTCTTGAAGTTCCTGAAGTTAGAAAAGCTATTGAGAATATTGCAAGAATCATTGGCGGCGACATGGATTTAGAAGATATTATTGAAGAACTGAACAAAAGCTTAGAAGGTTTCAAGGATATACTTGATGAAATGGGATTACCTCTACCTTCAATAGATGAAATCATTGAATTTATTATGGGGCTTTTCGGTGGTGGGGATAACCCAAGTCCGAACCCAAGCACAACAACTACTAGCAGTAATGGCGATGTAGATGACGATGACAATAATATTGATGATAATGATGAAAACGGCGACAAGCAACTTGGTGATGCTGGTATAGCTCTTGCCGTATCCGTATGCCTCACAGCAGCGGCAGCATTTGTAATCACAAAGAAAAAGCATGATGAAGAATAAGCTTTCATAGCAAACAGTTATGCATATGCGCAAGTAATAAAAATATATCATTAAATCTAAGAGGCTGTGAATTTTCACAGCCTCTTAGCTAATATAAAAAACCTTAGGAGAAAGTATGTTAAAAAGAGTTTTAGCTGTTTTTGTCGCAACTATTATGATTTTTGCCTCAGCGGGCTGTAGTCTCATTGCTGATATTGAAAAATTGTTTGATGCAGCAGTAAAAACAGGTGACTACAGCGGCATAGATGCCCTGCCCGCAAGCGGGGATTACTCCCTGCCTGGTGCTAAGGGTGATGGGTTTTCGGTATTCTTTATTGATGTTGGGCAAGCCGATAGCGCTGTACTTATGTGTGACGGCGAGGCAATGTTAATTGATGGTGGAAATTCTGCAGATAGCAGCAGGGTTGTTGCAGTTCTTACTAAACTCCAAATATCTCACTTAAAGGCTATTATTTGCACCCATGCACATGAAGACCATGTAGGCGGAGTGTCTGGACCTCTTAATGTGTTTAGTGTAGACAAAGTTTTTGCCCCAAAGGTAGGAGCGAAAACAAAAGCATACGATAACTTTTTACAATCTTTAAAACGCAAAAACCTTTCAATAGATTATCCAAAGTTTTTAGATAAGCTTTATATTGGCTCTGCAGTTATAACATTTGTTACGCCTAATGAATTTGTAACAGAGGAAAAATCCAATTTAAATAATACATCAATAGTAATAAAGGTAGAGTACGGTGCTAATACACTTTTATTTACGGGCGATGCCGAGAAAAAGTTAGAGGATGCAATAATAGATTCGGGAGTGGATTTAAGTGCCGACTTATTAAAGGTTTCGCACCACGGCTCTGAAAAGTCCACATCATACAGATTTTTGCGTGAGGTTATGCCGCAGTATGCTATAATATCAGTTGGCAAAAACAGCTATGGGCACCCAACACAGGACGTTTTGAGCAGGCTTAAAGATGCAAGAGCAGAAGTTTTTCGCACAGATTTATTAGGAGATATTGCTGTAATGAGTGATGGAGAAAACCTTAAAATAATAACCCATTAATCTGTACCATTTATTTAATTCTATGCTATGATAGTAATGTAAAAGTATTAAATAAAATTTGCTGCATATTTTACAGTAACAAAATATTTATAAATGAATAAAATACTTGACAAAGTATTTTTTATAAGTTAGACTTACAACACTAAACTAAAAATGCAATGACGGAATTATGCGTGGCAGGCGTACTTACAGAGAATCGGCGGTTGGTGCAAGCCGACAAGACAAGTGCCAAGGCAGTCTCACTCCTGAGCAGGACTCCAGAACACGAATATAAAGTAAGGAGTTTCGGAAAGCCCCGTTAAAGGCTAAAGGCGAATGCCTTGAGTAGACCGACTGTATTGTCGGTAATTCGGGTGGTACCGCGGTATTAAGTTATCGTCCCGGGAATTTTATAAATTCTCGGGTTATTTTTTTAAAAGGAGAACGGAATGAAAAATTTAAAAATTGTGGATATTACTCTCTCTGAAAGTGTGACTAATCCTGAGTATTCTTTAAGCTTTAAGGAAAAATTAGAGATAGCTAAACAGCTTGAGAAGCTCAATACTGATGTTATTGAAATAGGCGAAATAAAGGATGAAAAGGCTGATACGCTTTTTATCCGTTCACTTGCTGTACTGCTAAAAAACAGTGTGCTGTCATTAGCGGCAGGGCTGTCAAAAGGTGAGATTGACAGAGCATGGAAAGCAGTAAGCACAGCAAGTAAGCCGCGTCTTCATATAAGCGTGCCCGTATCGGCAATTAAGATGGAGTACCAGTGCCAGAAAAAGCCTGAACAAATACTCGAAATGATTAAGGAAATTGTATCCCACGCAAGAAGTCTTACCCCTGATATTGAGTTTACGGCAGATGACGCGACAAGAGCTGATAGAAATTTTTTATACAGCGCGCTTGATACGGCAATAAAGAGCGGTGCGCGTATCATTAATATTTCTGACTGTGCGGGAACTTATTTGCCTGATGAAATGGCACAATTTATTGCGGACATTAAAAAGAATGTACCGGAAATTTTATCAGTGAGAATATCTGTTCAATGCAGTGACGAGCTTGGAGT
>DASRNG010000076.1:0-10252 GCA_035647555.1 Oscillospiraceae bacterium
ATCGTAACGCTATCAAGTACTTCGAAAAAATCAAAATCAAGCATTTTAAGGAGCTTGTCCGTTGTTCGGTCACAAGCCTCCCATTTACTCCAAATATTAAATGATTTTTGGGCATTCCTAAATATATCATCAATAGAGCGAGTGGTGTTTAATTTGTCATCTATAAAAGATGCATCTCCCTCATAAGCGAGCTGTAATTGATTTTTGAGATCGTTAAAACGGTTATTGACAGGTGTTGCAGAAAGCATAAGAACTTTGGTTTTAACTCCCTTACGAATCACCTTATTGAGTAGTTTTAGATATCTGTTTTCTTTTTCATTCTCTTCACCGTAGAGCTTACCACCATTTCGAAAATTATGTGACTCATCAATAACTACAAGATCGTAGTTTCCCCAATTAAGACGATCTAAATCCAACCCATTTGATTTACCGTGAGTTCGATTAAGGTCAGTGTGATAAAGAACATCATATCTAAGTCTATCAGCAGCAATCGGGTTGTTTACATAGTTGTCTTTGTATGTATTCCAGTTATTTGTGAGCTTTTTAGGGCATAACACAAGAACTGATTTATTTCGATTTTCATAGTATTTTATTACTGCAAGTGCGGTAAAGGTTTTACCCAGGCCAACACTATCAGCTAAAATACAGCCGTTGTATTTTTCAAGTTTGTTTATAATAGCAAGAGCAGCGTCCTTCTGGAAATTATAAAGCATATTCCAAATTTTGCTTTCCTTAAAGCCGGTTGCTTCGTTCGGAAGCACATCTTCAGAAACATCTTCAAGAAATTCGTTGAAAATATTATAAAGAGTTACAAAATAAATGAAATCGGGTGAGTTTTCGTTGTACGCCGTGGTGATGTTTTCAATAACTTCTTCAGTTACTTCTTGGAGCTTGTTTTTGTCGTTCCACAATTCCTTAAACAATTCCATATACCCATCTGAAAAGGGGGCCGTGGTTTTTTGAACCATACTATAAGCGTTATTGCCTCGCTCACAGCCAAGATCTACAGTTGTAAATCCGCTTATAGGCATGTAGTTTTTATCATCTAAATTGATAAAACCCATCATATTCTCATTTGTTACATTGGATTTGAAAGTGACCTTTTGCCGTATCCACTCCGCGCATTCTTTTGCAATGGCTTTTTGGGTTAGCTCGTTTCTAAGCTTCACCTCAAACTCTGTTCCGTATAAACCTCTCTCTCTATTAAGGCGGGGTATATAAAACTCGCGTTTTTCTTTTTTTGCTTTTTCTGTTATGAAAGTAGGAGATGTGAAAATAAAATGCAATTCATCAATAGCTTTTAGTTCTTTTTTTAAAGTTTCAAATGCATAGATAGAAAAGCAAGCAGCAGCAATAGATAGCCTGCTACCTGTTTTCATTTCAACAGTTAAATCGTCTTTTAATGTTCTGTTTATATTATTTATTAGCTCCACTTGGCTCTCCATTTAAACACCCCGTTTATAGTATGTTTTTAATTGCCGTTTAATTTATTAACAAATTAAAAACTGAAAGCCTCATAAAAACCCATATTCAGACTATTTCATTTTAACATGTAGTGTGTACAATAAAAAGGACTGTAAATTAACATGTTTAAAATACCATATACATATTAAAATATGGGTAGAAAGTGCAATAATATTGATTATATCATTGAAATAAACTTTATTCAACAAAACATCCCAGTTTTAACTAAGACTGTTGTAGGCTTGTCAATAATATATTACGCGATAGTCTAAAAAATTATGGAGGACTTTAACACATTGGTTCCCTATTCTCTACTTTTTTATCAACTGTAACACATCAATTGTAACCTTACCATTGATAAAAAAAGATAATAACTATGTGAATAACGGGCGCTAAAAGAGTGAAATCGTGGGAGAGAGTGGGAAAGCAGATGACAGAGGGCAGACGCCAGACATCAGATAGGCGGGCAATAAAGGACAGATTGCAGAATATTGATTAGTGATAGCATTATAAAAACTTATACGCCTAAAAAGGGCATAATAAACCCTTGCAAAGCTTTTTCAAAAAGAGTGGGATTGTTTGTGTTGTAGTGAAAAAGTGGCTTTGTACCCCAAAAATGCTCGACAGCCTTTACGCAAGCTCAAGGCTTTACTCGCATTTTTGGACAAGGGTTTGAGTAAGTGTTCCTGTATACACAGAATTACAAACAGACCTTGTTATATTCGAGTTGCCTTTGCTGTTTGGCAACTCTCTGCTATCACCGGGTCACCAATCAAGCCTAACCATGTGGTTAGTTTGTCTGTTCTTTGTACCTTACGCATTTTTTTAGATTAGTTTGTTCATGCCGTGCGTATCGTTTACGTCAAGCTATCCTCTTTGTTCAAGTTGCCTACTGCCAAACCGTTCAGGACTTCTATCCCCGATGTGATTGTAGTACCCCGAAACACTACGCCTCAATTTTTTGGGCAACTTTCTGATGTTTTGCGAGGTGCCTGTTGCAATTCGCGGCACCTCTCCTTGTCATGCTACTTCCATGGTATGGTTGCTATGTGTAGGCTTGGCTACTGTGCTCAAGGAATAGCGTTATGTCGAGTTGCTTGTTGTCACAGCGTCTAAACATTCACGCCCCAATGTGATTTGCTTTACCCCCAAGGCACTACACCCTCATTCCTTTGGCAACTCTCTGCATCTGTGACCTTCCATTCACACACTACTGTATATAGGTCAGCTCGTTCTGTAGTGTATAGGGCAATGTGTAGCGGGAAATCCTACAATTAGGATTTTTCCGCCAAACCCGCCGAAGCGGCATCCCCCCTAAGCCTTTAGGCTGTAAAGGGGGGATACTTTTCAGAGCGAGCGCAGTTTTCCCTTGCAAAAGTACAAGAAGAAAACTATACCGCAACTTTTCGTCGCTTCGCTACATTAAGCTCCTGCATTCGCAGGTGTATTAAACCAGTCAAACAGAACTCCCCGACTGGAAATCTTTTCAGATTATAATACAATCCCTCTCCCGCTATGTAGTCTCGCAGAAAAGTCCCTTTACCTCCGTTTGTTTTTTAACCATAGCTATGCAAAAAAATAGCCTTAGGCTTATTGAGGTCTTAACAAACATTTCAACCCCTGACGTTATCAGGTGCAAATGTAGCTGCAACCTGAGCCGAGTACACTTTTTGAATGAGCTGTACCATACTGCCGCTTATTATACTGGCTGTCCCCCAGATAGAACGCACACCAACTACAGTTACGTGAGCGCTCCCTCCTGTCTATAACCTATGGACAGGCACGGTGTTAAAACATCTTACTTTTAACTGCGGGCAGAGAGAGAAGTTATGAAAATCCTCTGTCTCTTTAAGTATGACAGAAAGATGAAAAAATAGAATATTACCTTTCTTTGCATTCTTTTTAACAAAAAAACAAGAGAGACCTCTGTGGTCGGCTAGAAGCGGGGGACATTCACCGTTTCATAATAGCCAAGTCTCTCTTGCATATATAGTATGACAGAAAATCAAAAAAAATAGAGTTTTCAGCAAAAAAAGAAAAAATATTTTAGACGCATTTATCCCTTGGTTTATCTGCTAATTTGTAGTTTTTTTAGATAGACTACTTACTAACTATCCCTTGCTAAAAAGCTGTTAAAATGTCAATGTCTCAATTTTTCTTGTGAAAGATTATCCTTCACCGCCGAGAAAAGGCCCGCAATATAAGGTGACATCTCATATTCACGTAGAAGCATTCCATAACACTCTGAAAAAAATCAAGATTAATTTTCTGTCTTCTTCCAAAATATTACTTCCCTAAGTGGTTATTCCGATTTTTCGTACCTCAAAATTGAATAACCATTAGGGCGGCATAGTTTCATTGTCAGGTAAAAGTAAAATAGTTCTAAAGCTATGCCGGTGACACTCTGTGCCACACTGTTGCAAGAGCGCTTCCCCCTTGCAACATACAGTTGAAAACCTTCAACTGCATAATCAAAACTCCATTCAACTGTTATTCATATACATATTGACAGATGATAGAAGTGCATAAAAAAAAGCTGTATTTGAATTATCAAATACAGCTTTCAATCTACACTGCAAGCATATATGAGGCTACTGTAACGCTAAGCCTCCAGTGGCTTAAATGGAATACTGATACAGCCATTAAAGATAGTCTATCGTATTCTATAGGCAGATTATTCTTTATTGCAAACTCTTTCGACTTTCCCCTTAGCTTATATGTACCTGTTATATTATTCTTATTAAACCTTCGGGGCTTTCCCGTATTCTTATCTATATTATACTTTTGCCATCTATTTAGGATTTCAAGCTCAAGTTGTTTTCTATACTCTGGGTCTTTCTCTAACTTATTTAGATAATATGCATAAGCTCTTTGTGCCTGTTTTGCCCTTAAAGTATGGTAAGAGATGTTATTTTCAAATTCATCTGCCTTAAATACAAACTCATTAGCTTTAAGTTTACTAAAGTAGCTTTTTACAAACTCTACATCCCCCGGCAATATTCTTTGTAGCTGAGGTTTACCGCCTTTGCCTTTTCTTACATATACACAAGGATAACCCGTTTCATCATAAACCCAATCTTCTTTAGAGAGATTTCTAAGCTCGTTTCTCCTAATTCCTACTGCATTTTGAAAACTAACTGTCCTTTCATATTTTGGGTTTAAGACATCATTGTCAGGTCTTTTCTTCCTATTATTATGGCTTCTGCCTCTGCTATACTCTGAGGTTATGCGTTTAGGCTTGTTTATATCGCTTATAGGAATGTTATGATATATGCATACTGGTACAAGGTAAGAATGGACTGTACTTGCCGTGTAGCCTTTGGCAATTAGAAAATCGGCATAGTTCTGTATATACTCTTTACACTCCTTTTTAGTTTTACATTTATGTTCATTTCTACAGTAGTTTATGAATTTACGATAATTATTCACATAGGCTTTTCTTGTATTATTGGTTTTGTAGGACTTAAAAAACTCCCGTGCCTCTTCATACATCAACCTTGGTGCAGTTTTTTCCCTAACCTTATTCTGCTTCCTTTTCACAAAAACACCTCCTCTATTTCTGCAACTATGGCAGTAAAAGGGAGGGTGTAATATACTACAAATTTGTAATGGTGCGTGTTTCATAACCTAATGGTTTTTGCTATTTTTTCTAACACTTTTCTAACAAACGTGCTTAAGATTTCCTAGGATTTTTCAAGCGAAAAACACACTAAAACCCGAAAACCCTTTACCATAGCGACATTGAGGTGTTTTATACTTCATTATAAAACAGGAAAAAAAGCTATTTTCACAATTCGGGACCAAGAGGCCCAGGGTTCAAATCCCTGCACTCCGACCACCTAAGTACACCTTAGGTAATACAACCGAAATCCCTTGAAATATAGGGGTTTCGGTCTTTTTTTGCCTAAAAGCACTCTGAAAATGAGTGCTTTTTGTGTTTTTATGCTCAAAAGTGTGTTTTAAATCGTTACCCGGAGTTCGTAATCGTTACCTGGAGTTCATAATCGTTACCCGGGGTATAAATAAAAGGTGTACGGATTACAGGTAAAAGTGTACGGAGTATAGGTAAAAGTGTACGGGGTATAAAATTGTCATTCCCTGCACCGCAACAACGAGTTGCTTGTTCATTCGGAGATTCGGTGTTACAATATTTCTGAGGTGATAACAATATGGAAACTAAAGATATTATTCTTGAATTGAGAACTAAAAAAGGATTATCGCAGGACGAACTTGCAGAAAAAGTTTTTGTAACCCGTCAGGCTGTATCCCGTTGGGAAAATGGTGAAACCACACCTAACACAGAAACCCTGAAACTTTTGTCAAAACTATTTGATGTATCTATCAATACACTTTTAGGCTCTCCCTGTCAGTTGGTTTGTGGATGTTGTGGAATGCCCCTGAACGATGCTGACATCAGCAAAGAAATCAACGGTGCTTTTAACGAAGAATACTGTAAATGGTGTTATGCTGACGGTGATTTCACCCTTGATTACTGGAAACAGTATTCACACATTGGTGGCAAGGAAATGTTTGAAGAATTCAAAAATAAAATCATCGATGAAATCAACACACTTCTTAATATTGAAGGCTTACCAAAAGTGGAAAGTCTGAATGTTTTGTCGGGCAGTTTTGTAAATCTTGAATATCGACTCCCTAACGGGCAGGTTGTGAAATTTCTTGACGACAAAGCTACTTACCTCGGAAGTCAGTTGGAATGTGAGTTCGGTGGTGACAGATGCTTCGGCATCGTGGCAAATATGGAATTCATCCTTGTCTGCACCTATGAAGAAAATGGCGAAAACCCTGAATTGATTATGTATAAAAAAAGATAACAACTACACGAGCAACAGTTTTCGCTGTTGCTTTTTGTTTTATTCAAGTGGTATAATTGATTTGTCTGATTCGCGAAATTTACACAGCATGTTACGAAAACTTTTGTAAGGAGATGCAGTATGGATAATATAATTAAGTTCAAAAATGATGACTCGCAAGATTTGTCACCAATACATTATGATGAAGCTAACGATTTAATCAGCATAACAGACAATGTGCTTTTAGATGTAAGAACCGACATATCACAAAGCAAAAATTTAAGTATGCCCATAGCACAACTTTCTACTCTTGGAGCAGGTGTTGCTTCCTTGTTGCCTGCTTTCAGAACAGTTACACAAACATCTACAGTTGCAGGAGAAGGGTTATTCAGATTAGCTAACGTTGCTGTTGGTGACACATTGAAAGTTGCAAAAAACGGAAACTTTTGGGGCGCTTTCAAAACAGCAGACGGAGCTTCAAAATTTGCTCAGTTGCAAACCGCTGGTCCTTTACAAGCAACAAATTCAATGGTAATGCCAATTGACCCTGCAACAATGATGATGGCGGTTGCATTATTCTCTATCGAACAACAACTCGGTAACATAGCAGAAATGCAAAAGAAAATTCTTTCATTTCTTGAAATAGAAAAAGAATCAGAAATTGAAGCAGATATTGAAATACTTTCAAGCATCATAGAAAAATACAAACACAATTGGAATAACGAACAGTTTATTACAAGCAACCACAAAATGGTGACTGATATTCAACGAACTGCAAGAAAAAATATGCTCTCATATCAGAAGAAACTCAGAGATGTAATCAAGGAAAAGAAACTAATAGTTTTACAGAACAAAATTAAAAATACACTTGATGAATTAATGAAAGACTTTAAGTACTACCGATTATCCTTGTTTACATTTTCCATGTCCTCATTGCTTGAAATTATGTTGAGCGGTAATTTTAAGGAAGAGAATATTCTTTCGATAAAAGAAGAAATCCAAAAACTTTCCTTTGCTTACAGAGATGTTTATGGTGAGTGTTCATTATATTTGGAAAGCATGGAAAAATCATCAGTTGAATCAAATCTGTTAAAAGGTGTTGGCGCTACAAGTAAAGCTGTCGGGAAATTTATAGGTAGCATTCCCAAAATTAAAGATGGAAAGCTTGATGAACGCCTGCAAGAAGCAGGAGTTCATGCAAGTGATAAGGCAAAATCAATTGAAACTGACAGCATTACTGATTTTTCAGAAATAAGCAATCCCGGAACAAACTTGTTTACAGAAAAAATGGAAGATTTGATTTTTGTATATAATAAAACAACAGATATATTATTCGATAACAATAACATTTATCTTATAGCAAATTAAAATATATCAAACCGACAAAAGCAACAGCCTGAAAACTGTTGCTTTTTTCTTTGTGTAAATCTCATACTATATTTACCCCTAACGACGGACTTGCAGCATTTGAAACCTGCTATCACAATTTGCAACCTGTCCCTTGAATTTGCAACCTTGGGGTAATTTGTATCAAAGGTGGAGTAGTTAGACAGCCCAGAACACTGGGCAGTAAAGGGCTTCACGGTTTTACAGGAGTTTAGTTATAGTGGGAAAAGTTTGTTTTTTAGGTGTTTTTCCTAACAAACGTACACACAACATGCATATGTCGTGCAAATTTTCACGAAAACTTACGAGCAAATCAGAGCTATTCCATCTGCTATTTGCTTCTTTCTTTCAGTGTCAAGGTGTGCATAGACATTCGCTGTGGTGGAGATGTCTGCATGCCCTAACCACTCCTGGATGTCCTTATCTCGCTCCGTCTAAGCCCGTATAGCAAAGCTACTAATATAACTGGATACAAAAGATCCCCTTTAGACTTAACCAGTAGCTCCTCTGCTTGCTTAGTTCGGGAGAGCAAAAATATTGCTATTCTACCGAACATCTTTTAGATTGTTATTGCCGAAGCGTGGGGCGAAACGCTAATCTATTAATGGGAATGGCAATATCTGCTGACGGTCTGTTTGAGGATGAAGAGCAATTTGAGGCATTTGGCAACCGCATAAAAGAAATATTCTCAAATCCTAAGGCATCTTGTAGTAATGTTCGAGGCGTAAAAGCCGTAATCAGCAAAAAGTCTCCTATTCAGGCGGATTATATTGTTATTTGTGAAGATATTTCACAAGGGCATAATATCAAAGAGTATTCTGTTTTTGCTGACGGTGTAAAGATTTACGAAAGTAACTGTGTCGGACATAAAAGAATAATACCGCTTAAAAATGTAACGGCAAAAGAATTTATTCTTTGTATCGATAAATATGACGAAATCCCTATAATATGCGATTTCAGCATATATTAGAATATCCATCTAAAAAGGAAAAAAGACAGAGGACGAACCCCTGTCTTTTTTATGTTCTGCTTATTTTAGTCACTCTCTTTTTTGCGTCTTTTCCCGCCTATTATAAACAGTGTTGATGCCCCGCCTGCGCCCGCAAGTATCCCAAAAAACAGCATTACTATTTTTGTACCGTTACCGTCATTTTTATCGCCATCTTTATCAACATTTACCGTAGGCTCTGAAGGCTCTTTTATGTTTTCTCCATCTGCGTTTACCTCAGCTTTTGCAATGTAAACTTCAATTTCTTCACCTTTGGTGCCATCTTTATATATTGGACGTATAAAATATTTTTCAGCATTTACAGCTTCTTCACTGTTTAACTCTGTCCAATTAACACCATCTTTACTGTATTGATAATAGCTTACCTTTGGATTAGATTTAACAGATACAGAGTTGTTTTTAGCTTCATTGTTGTTTGCCTGGTTGTTTTTATTAGCACTTGTGCTTGAAGATGGCACACTTCGCACCTCAACCTTAAACTCACTGCTAACCTCACTCGAATTGCCTGCACCGTTTACAACTTTAAATATGTATTTGCCTGATTTAATATTCAGTATTAGCAGTTCGTTTTCATTAATCATCTGCCAACCACTTCCATCATTATAATAATAAGTTGCCCCAGATTTCGTGTTTTCAGATGATAGGCCGAACGCAATCTGTTCAATTTTTGAATTATTCTTAACAGGTTTGAAGCTAACATTAATAACAGGTGCTGTTTTCTCAATCTTAACATCAGTTAATATTACATCACTTTCAAGCCCGCTGTTAGACACAGCTTTTATCGCAAGCGTCTTTTCACAGTCTTCGTCAAAGCTTAAAGTGCCGCCCTCAAGCACGCTCCATGCAACTCCATCAAGTGTATAAAATACGCTTTCGATTCCAGAATTAGCCTGTGCATTAACTGATATATTTACACTATCTGCAGTCCATTTTCCGTCAGAGCTATTTACTGCTGTGATAACTGGTTTTTCCTTATCAATTTTAACAGTATATTCAAGAATGTTGCTTTCACTACCCGCAGTATTTACTGCTTTAACTTCTATTGTGTATGTGCCGTTGTCTTTAATCGTAAAGCTATTCCTGCTTAATTTTACCCACTCGTCACCGTAGTTTACATAGTATGTAACACCAGAGTTTGTATTAGTGGCAGTAAGTGTGAAACTTACGTTTTCATTAGTCCAGTCTGTGGTAACTCCATCAATTTCAGCCGTGAGTATTGGCGCTAAAAGTTCTGCTTTTGTGGTAACAGTTACTGTACTGCTTTCCATACCAGAAACGGATATTGCCTTAAATCTATATGTATTTACTCCGTCTTTGGCTGTGAGTGTGTCACCGTCTAAAATGAGCCACTCGCCGCCGTTTTCACTGTAAAGTATTTCTGCTATACCTGAATTTGCGAATGTGTTTACTGTGATTATGGGCGCTGTATTAGTCCAGTTAGTAGTATTTGCAGTAGCTGTAATAACTGGTTTTTCCTTGTCAATTTTAACAGTGTAACTATCAGAAATAGCACTTTCTGTACCCGCTTTGTTTACAGCCTTAAAGCGGTATGTGCTTTCTATGTTTTCGTCAATAGTTAGAA
>DASRNG010000077.1:0-16740 GCA_035647555.1 Oscillospiraceae bacterium
ATATGGCAGAGGTTTTCACACTGTCATACTCTGTGCCGAATAGGTATGTCGCAAGCTCAATATTATATACAGATAAATCAAGTGCTGCGCCGCCACCAAGGTTTTTATTTAAAAACCTGTCATCTGGCTCGTCTTTTGTGCGAAAGCCCAGCACTGCCGAGGCAAGAACAATATCACCAATTTTTCCGCTGTCTATCCACTCTTTTGCCTTTTGTACAGCAGGCAAATACCTTGCCCACATTGCCTCCATAATAAAAAGCTCCATCTTTTTTGCAAAACCGAACACCTCTTTTGCGTGGGCGGTGTTTGTAAGCATGCTTTTCTCACAAAGCACTCCTTTTTTATTGTGTAGACAGAGCATTATATTATCATAGTGGTAATTGTGAGTTGTTGCTATGTATACCACATCTATTTCGGGCATGGAAAGCATTTCTTCATAACTACAAAAAAAGTTTGGTATATCATATTTTTGTGCAAAACTTTCGGCTCTTTCTTTTGATTTACTTGAAACAGCATAGACAGAGGCGCCGTCAACCATTTTTACGGCATCGCAAAATTTGCCTGCAATTCTCCCAGGACCTATTATTCCAAACTTAACACTCAAAATTTTCACCCTTTCATATGTGTTTTCTTATGTATAAAGTGTAGCATTTACAGGCATTTAATTCAAGCAGTTTTAAACTTGGCTATTTATTCTATATAAGTTCTTGCGGTTATATTAAAGTCAGTATATACTATAAGAGATAAAAACCCGAAGGAAGTGAGCAAAATAGAAAAATGGGAATTAAGATATAACGAATGGTTAAAGCAGTCTGAAACTGACGGCGAATTAAAAAAGGAACTTTTAGATATACCGAAAAATGAAATTTCTGATGCGTTTTACAAAGAGCTTGAGTTTGGTACAGGCGGACTTCGCTCTGTTATGGGAATCGGCACAAACAGGCTTAATAAATATACGGTAATTCGTGCCTCAAAAGGTGTTGCGGCATACCTTAAAGGCAAATCCGCTTTTCCGTCTTGCGCCATAGCCTATGATAGCAGGCTAAACAGTGCTGCTTTTGCAAAGTTTGCCGCAGCAGCGCTTGCTAAAGAGGGTGTAAAAGTATTTATTTTTGCAAATCTTCGCCCTACACCTATGCTCTCGTTCGCTGTTCGCCACTTAAAGGCAGATGCAGGAATAGTTATAACGGCAAGCCACAACCCCTCTCAGTATAACGGTTTTAAGGTGTATTCTGATGACGGCGGTCAAATAACTACAAAGGCGGCAGAGGATATAGCAAATTTAATAGCTTTAGAGCCGTATTTTAGTGACGAAAGTTTTGATTTCGACTATTTTTTATCTAATAAATCTATTGAGTTTATAAATGAAAGCGTTGACAATGCGTTTTATGATGCAGTAATGAAAACGAGCCTTTACAAGCCGAAAAAGCCACTAAAAATTGCTTTCACTCCTCTTAACGGGGCAGGGCTTCTCCCTGTACTTTCCATCTTAAAAAGAATGGGCAGTACAGAAGTTTTTACAGTACCAGAGCAAAAAGAGCCAGACGGGAATTTTCCAACGTGCAAAAGCCCTAACCCTGAACTGCCAGAGGCTTTAGAGCTTGTTATTGGTCTTTTTAAAGAAAAAAATGCAGATATAGCAATAGCAACTGACCCAGATGCTGATAGAATTGGAGTTGCCTCTTCTTCTGATAGTGACATAAAAATATTTACGGGGAATGAAATAGGGTTAATTCTTTTTGATTTTATTTGTAAAATAAAAACTGAAAACCAAACAATGCCAAAAAACCCTATTGCGATAAAATCTATTGTAACAACAGAGCTTGCCGTAAAGATAGCTAAAAAATATGCGGTATCTTTAACAAATGTGCTAACAGGCTTTAAGTATATAGGCGAAAAAATAACCGCCCTCAAAAATGAGAGCGAGCGGTTTATTTTTGGGTTTGAAGAAAGCTGCGGCTACCTTGCAGGCGATTATATAAGGGATAAAGATGCGATAGGTGCGGCACTTTTGGTTGCAGAAGCGGCATCTTACTACAAAGACAAGGGGCTTTCGTTATATGATGCGCTTTTAAATATATACGAAGAATTTGGATTTGAGAAAACGGCACTTATAGACTTTTCTTATACAGGCGAAAAAGGAAGTAGAACCATTAAAACTATTATGGAGCACTTTAGAAACGGCAGCGCCGAATTTCTATCTGAGAAGCCTATTGTCATAACTGATTATTTAGATGATAGTACAGACCTTCCAAAAAGTAATACCATAAGCTACAAAACACCTAATACGAGTGTTATTATAAGGCCGTCTGGCACTGAGCCAAAGCTAAAAATATACCTTACTGCATCTTTTAGCACTGAAAAAGAATCAAATACGGAAATTTCAAGGCTTAAAACTGCTTTAGAGGGGCAGATTAAACTGGCAGAAAATTTGACCTTTTAAATATGTACTATAAATTCTGTGCTTGGTGCTTATTTTGCATCAAGCACTTTTTTTAAGTATTTACCCGTAAATGATTTACTGTTTTTTGCAACTTGTTCGGGAGTGCCTTTTGCTATTATCTTGCCGCCTTTGTCGCCGCCCTCGGGACCTAGGTCTATTATATAATCGGCATTTTTTATTACATCTAAGTTATGCTCTATAACTATAACAGAGTTTCCGCTGTCTACAAGCCTTTGAAGTACCTCTAAAAGCCTGTGAACATCAGCCGTATGAAGCCCTGTTGTAGGCTCATCAAGTATATATACCGTTTTGCCTGTAGCCCTTTTTGAAAGCTCTGTAGACAGTTTTACTCTTTGCGCCTCTCCGCCTGAAAGTGTGGTTGCAGATTGCCCAAGTTTTATATAAGAAAGCCCCACATCATAAAGTGTTTTTAACCTTCTGTGTATTTTAGGGATAGCAGAAAAGAAGTCCATAGCCTCCTCAACTGTCATTTCAAGAATATCATAAATATTCTTATCTCTATATTTCACTTCAAGCGTTTCGTTGTTGTATCTTTGCCCCTTGCAAACTTCACACGGCACATAAATGTCTGACAAAAAGTGCATTTCAATCTTTACAATGCCATCGCCCTCACACGCCTCACAGCGCCCGCCTTTAACATTAAACGAAAATCGGCCTGCCTTATAACCCCTCAGCTTTGCGGCACTCGTTTGGGCAAATAGTGTTCTAATATCCGTATAAACCCCCGTATATGTTGCAGGGTTTGAGCGTGGTGTTCTACCTATGGGCGACTGGTCAATGTTTATAACTTTATCAAGAAATTCTATCCCTTTTATATCCTTGTGCTTGCCTGCTGTTCTTTTCATTCTATTAAGCTCTGACGCAAGTTTTTTATAAATTACTTCATTCACAAGAGAGGATTTGCCCGAACCTGAAACACCTGTCACTAAAGTGAGCGTTCCTAGCGGTATATCAACATTTATATTTTTAAGATTATTTTCCTTTGCACCTAATACCTTTAAGAAATTGCCGTTGCCTTTTCTCCTTTTTTCGGGTGTAGGAATACTCCTTTTTCCGCTAAGGTATTGACCTGTTATTGATTCTTCACAGCTCGTTATTTCTTCAACCGTTCCTGCACAAACTATTTCACCGCCATGAACTCCAGCGCCAGGTCCAATGTCCACAACATAATCGGCGGCAAGAATTGTCTCTTCGTCATGCTCAACCACAATTAAAGTGTTTCCAAGGTCACGCATTTGCCTTAGTGTTTTCAAAAGTTTTTCGTTATCACGTTGATGTAGCCCAATACTTGGCTCGTCAAGTATATAAAGCACCCCCATAAGTGAGGAGCCTATTTGAGTTGCAAGACGTATTCTTTGATTTTCTCCGCCAGAAATGCTGCCTGCCGCTCTTGAAAGTGTTAAATAATCAAGCCCCACACTGCATAAAAATCCAAGCCTTGTTAGAATTTCTTTTAGTATTTGCTGTGCTATCATTTGCTCTCTTTCTGAAAGTTTTAGATTTTCAAAAAATGATACAGTATCTTTTATTGATTTATCACAAAGCTCTGCAATATTTATTCCGCTCACAGTAACAGCAAGGGAGGATGGTTTTAGCCGTTTTCCGCCGCAGTCAGAACATTTGCAAACGGACATAACCCGCTCAATGTCAGACCTTGCCCAGTCGCTCGTCGTTTCTCTGTAGCGCCTTTCTAAGTTGTGTACAAGCCCTTCAAATATAGCCCTGTACTCACCTGCCCCGTACTCACCTTTTCTTATAATTTTAATTTTTTCATTCTTAGTACCATAAAGAAGAGCGTTTATACCCTTTGGTTTAATATCTTTTAACGGCGTGTCAAGTGTGAAGCCATATCTATTACCGAGCGCCTCAAAATACATTTGCGCTATTGTGCCGCCCTCTGCCGTGCTCCAGCCGCTTGCTTTTATTGCACCCTTTGCAATTGAAAGGTTTTTATCTGGCAATACAAGGTTTGGGTCAACACGCATAAAGATACCAAGACCTGTGCAAGTTTTGCAAGCGCCGAACGGATTATTAAAGCTGAACATACGGGGGCTTAACTCCTCTATACTTGCGCCATGCACGGGGCAAGCATAGTTTTGCGAAAACAGTAATTCTTCACCGTCTAAAACAGCAATAACGGCAGTACCGTCTGTAAGGGAGAAAGCCGTTTCAAGCGAGTCTGTAAGCCTTGACTTTATTGACTCGTCTATAACTATCCTATCCACCACAATATCTATATCGTGCTTTATGTTCTTATCAAGCTTTATGTCTTCTGATAAGTCATATATGCTGCCATCAATTCTAACGCGCACAAAGCCGCCTTTTCGGGCAGCGTCCAGCTCTTTTTGATGCTCACCTTTTCTGCCCTTAATAATAGGTGCAAAAATCTGTGCTTTTGTGCCTTTTTCAAGCTGCATAGCTCTTTCTACTGTTTGGTCTATTGTTTGCTGCTTAATCTCTATGCCGCATATAGGGCAATGGGGCACACCTATTCTGGCATACAAAAGCCTTATATAGTCATAAATTTCTGTGACTGTGCCAACGGTAGAGCGTGGATTTTTTGAGGTTGTTTTTTGGTCGATTGAAACGGCAGGCGAAAGCCCGTCTATTTTATCTACCTTGGGCTTTTCCATCTGCCCTAAAAACTGCCTTGCGTATGCTGACAGACTTTCTATATAACGGCGCTGCCCCTCCGCATAAATAGTATCAAACGCTAAAGAAGATTTGCCAGAGCCTGAAAGTCCTGTAAAAACCACAAGTTTATCCCTTGGAATAGTTATATCAATATTTTTAAGGTTGTGCTCTCTTGCCCCTTTAACGGTAATGCTCTTTCTCATTTTTATTATTTACCCCTAATTTTCTGTATTCTGTCTCTTAAATATGCGGCATGCTCAAATTCAAGCAGCTTTGCCGCTGACTTCATTTCCTTTGTAAGCCTTTCTATGAGCAGTGCCTTTTCCTTTAGTGACAGTTTCTTTCCTGATTCTTCATCCACTGCTGCTTTTGAGGAAATCTCAAGTATATCACGCACTTCTTTTGTTATTGTTTGCGGTATGATACCTTGTTTTTTATTATATTCTATTTGCTTTTCCCTGCGGCGGTACGTTTCACGCATTGCATATTCCATTGATGCGGTAACTCTATCTGCATACATTATAACATGCCCGTTTACGTTTCGTGCCGCTCTGCCGATTGTTTGTATTAGTGAGGTAGAGCTTCTTAAAAATCCTTCCTTGTCAGCATCAAGAATTACTATGAGCGAAACTTCGGGTATGTCAAGCCCCTCTCTTAAAAGGTTGATGCCAACGAGAACATCAAACTCCCCAAGCCTTAAATCTCTTATAATTTCCATTCGCTCTATTGTGTCTATATCATAGTGCATATAACGCACTTTTATATCAAGGTCGATAAGATAGTCTGTTAAGTCCTCCGCCATTCTTTTAGTTAGCGTTGTTATAAGTGTTCGCTCGCCTTTTTCCACTCTTTCATTTATTTCACTTACTAAATCTTCTATTTGCCCCTCTATAGGTCTTACAGATATTTCAGGGTCAAGAAGCCCTGTAGGGCGCAGCACCTGCTCTACTATTTTGCTGCTTTTAGATTTTTCAAACTCTCCCGGTGTAGCGCTTACAAATATTTTGCGTGGAGTTCTTTCATAAAACTCATCAAAATTTAATGGTCTGTTATCATATGCTGACGGCAGCCTAAAACCAAACTCTACAAGGTTTTCCTTGCGTGAGCGGTCACCGCCATACATAGCACGAACTTGCGGCAAAGTAACATGGGATTCGTCTACAAAAAGGATAAAATCGTCTGGAAAATAGTCTAAAAGCGTAAACGGCGGCGCACCCTCTTTTCTGCCTGCCATAACTCTTGAATAGTTTTCAATACCCTTGCAAAACCCCGTTTCACGAAGCATGTCAATATCATAGTTCGTTCTTTGCATTATTCGCTGTGCCTCTAATAGCTTGCCCTCTTTTTTAAAATGCTCTACTTGTAAAAGCATTTCTGCTTCAATCTCAAAAAGAGCTTTTTCTAACTTTTCTTGTGACACAACATAGTGCGACGCAGGGTAAACGGCAGCGTGTGAAAGAACGCTTTTTACATTGCCTGTAAGTGCATTAATTTCAGAAATTCTGTCAATTTCGTCACCAAAAAACTCTACCCTTATTGCATTTTCAGATGAGTATACGGGGTAAATCTCAACAACATCTCCCCTAACTCTAAACCTATTGCGCCCAAAATCCATATCGTTGCGCTCATATTGAATTTCTACAAGCTTTTTAATAAGGTCATCCCTGTTTCTTTCCTGTCCCTCTCTTAAAGAAATAACCATGCTTTTATAATCAATTGGGTTTCCAAGTGAATATATGCACGATACACTTGCAACAATTATAACGTCTCTGCGCTCTGATAGCATTGCGGTGGCAGAGTGCCTTAGTTTATCTATTTCGTCATTTATTGATGAGTCTTTTTCTATATAAGTGTCTGTAGTTTTTATATATGCTTCTGGCTGGTAGTAGTCGTAATAGGACACAAAGTATTCAACGGCGTTTTCGGGGAAAAACTCCTTAAACTCACTGCAAAGCTGTGCTGCAAGTGTTTTATTGTGCGCAAGTACAATAGCAGGGCGGTTTAGCCTTGCTATAACATTTGCCATTGTAAATGTTTTTCCTGAGCCTGTAACACCTAATAAAGTTTGCTCGGTAAAACCTTTGTTTATACCGTCCACAAGCTGATTTATAGCTTGTGGCTGGTCACCTGTTGGTTTAAAATTTGAGTGCAGCTTAAATTCTTGCATAAAAACCTCGTATTTATTAATAAGGCATTTAAAGCCCTTATAATTGAATTTGTTTATATAATAGGCAAACAAATGTTTACCTATATATAATATCATACTTTTTTTAGTATGTAAATAATCTTTTCAATATAAACATATATTGTAAGTTATTGTATTTTTCTTGTAACTCATATATAATCTGTTTAGCATTTATAAAGGAGTTTTTTTATGAGTATTAAGATAATTGGCAATTCACTACCTAATATCCCTTGGCAGGACAGAAATGTTAGCGACGGGCTTCCTGTTTGGCGGTTTGACGGTAACCCTATTCTAAAGCGCAATCCAACAAAGTCTGCCGCTCGTGTATTTAACTCGGCGGTTGTTCCGTTTGGTGATGGGTTTATAGGTGTTTTTCGTGCAGATATGAACATGCAAAATCCACAGCTGTTTTTAGGCCGCAGTGATGACGGCATAAAATGGGACATTGAGGAAGACCCCATTCGTTGGTACAATGAAGATGGCACAGAGTGGCCGCTTGGCAACTTCGCATATGACCCTAGGGTTATTGAGATTGATGATGAATATTATATCGTTTGGTGCTGTGAGTTTGCGGATATGCCCTCTCTTGGCATTGGCAAAACAAAGGATTTTAAGCACTTTACACGCATTAACAATCCCTTTATACCCTTTAACCGCAACGGCGTTTTATTCCCTAAAAAAATAGGCGGTAACTACCAGCTTTTAAGCCGCCCTAGCGACTCTGGTCACACTCCTTTTGGTGATATCTTTATTAGCGAAAGTCCTGATATGAAGTATTGGGGCAACCACAGGCTCGTAATGAAAAGCGGCTCTTATTTATGGGAGTCTACAAAAATAGGCGCAGGCCCCGTACCGATTGAAACTAATAAGGGCTGGCTTATGATTTACCACGGTGTTGTTACAACTTGCAGCGGCTATGTTTACAGCATGGGAGCTGCCCTGCTTGACAAGGACGAGCCTTCTAAGGTATTAATGCGCTGCAAAAACTACATTTTCACTCCTGAGGAGGATTATGAGGTAGTTGGCTTTGTTCCTAACGTGGCATTTCCTGTTGCAGCTTTAACAGATGCTGACACAGGCAGAATAGCCATATACTACGGTGCGGCGGACACTTATACGGCTCTTGCTTTTACAACTGTTGAAGAAATTTATGAGTATATGAAAGAAAATAATGAGCTTAGCCACTGGGACACTGATGTTATTCGCTAAAACCAGCAAAAAGGCATAAATATTAATAAAGCAGCCAGAGTTTTTTCTGGCTGCTTTTTTACATCAGTTTTCACTTAAATAAAAAGATTTCTGTATCTATCATGCTCTCTCATAGAAAAGGCATCTCCATCTGCCCCTATAATAATATGGTCAAACACGCCAATGTCAAGCTTTCTAAGCATAACAACAAGGCTTCTTGTTGCATCAATATCAGCAAGTGATGGCTCTGGCGCACCATTTGGGTGGTTGTGTGCTAAAACTATGTACGATGCGTTGGCATTTATTACAGCCTCTACTATCTTGCGGCTATTTATATCGGTGCTGTTTACACTGCCCTCACCTACAACGCTAACCTTTTTTATTCTGCGTTTATTATCACAACTTAAAACAACTATTGTTTCATAAACTTTAGACCTATAAAAAGCAGTTAGATAGTTTTTCATATCTTCACTATTCATAGGCTTATTTTCTTTGCTTGCAGAGGTTAGGTGAATTTTATCGTTAATAGCAGATATAACATTGATTAAAAGTGCCGTCTGCTCCCCTACCCCCTCTACGCTAAGCAGTGCATTATGAGACGCTTTGAATACAGCCTCAAGCGAGCCAAACTCGTTAATTAGCATATGTGCCGTTTCGTTTGTATCTCGTCTTGAAATAGAATAAAACAATAGCAACTCTAAAAGTTTATGGTCTGAAAATAAATCAACGCCGCCCTGTTTAAAATCCTTCTTGAGACGTGCGCGGTGACCAGAATGAATAGAGTGTTTAGCCACTTTCTCCTTTTTCAACAAAACTCTCCTTTTAGCATTATGTATAACATATATTTAATTATACAAGTCTTGGCATAAAAGTCAATATTATAGAAAAGGGCGGTAAAACTTATAAAAGATTTACCGCCTATTTTGCTATAATAGAAGCTTATGGTAGTCTACTTTATTAATTCGTATGCATCTAAGATTGCCCAAAACTCTGCATCACCAAAATCAGAGAAGCCTATAGGACCATAATATTCATAAACACCGTCACTTGCCGCTTTAAGAAGCATATACAAATACTTTTCTAATTCGGCATTATCATTTGTTTTCTCTGTGCGTTTATCTGCTCTTACAAGGCAATCATAAAGCTCTGCTTTTATTTCGTTTACCTCTTGTGTTGTAACAAAGCCGTTTTGCTCCATATAATATGCTCTATCAAGAACTGCCTGTGTATCATAAACCAGCTGATAGTCATAAAGATATGATTGCTCTATAATCTCCTGTGCATCAGGCACTTCATTTGCAAAGAATCCTCTTGTGTCTCTTGCATACATAAATTGAGGGTACCGTGGGTCTGAGTAAATGTCTGTTATAGACTTATCTACTAACAAATCTATAGCAAGATTCATTATAATATTGTTTCTTGCAGTAGCCTCGTGGTCCTGTTCATAGAAATAAAACGATTGTTCGGGGATTATTGATGTTGAGGCGTCAAGAGTTCTGTCAGGCGAAATGTGGTTATGGGATGGATTTGTGCAGTTTGCGCCAGTTGATGTATAATCGTCACCAAACATTTCAGATGCTGGGCAGGTGTGTGCGCCCATGCCTGTAGAATCTATGTGTATAATGCCATCTGCATTATAATCCTTATATGAACGGACAAGGGAAATAAGCGGCACACCATAGTCTACAATATTAAATACCTCCACACCCTTTGATTTAAGGGCAAGGATATTATCACTGCTGTTTACCTGTGCCTGATGATAAATTGCCGTTCTCTCTTTTATATATTCATGACCTTCACCGCTTAAATATTTTTCCGCAAGTGCTGGATAATCCTCACTTGGTACTAACGCCCACATTGTTGTGCAATTAATAAGAATAAGGTCAAGCAGCTCGTCAACTGTTTTATTAAGCAAGTCAAGAACTACCTGCTTTGGAAGAACCCGAATAGCAAGATTTATAACATATGCTACATAATCATCAGGCATTAAAGATGGGAATAGCTCGCTATAAAGCATTTCATCTTCAAAGCTTAGCTCTTTATTATAAACATCACTAACTATTTTTGAGCCATCAAGTGCAGGCACTATACAAATAACTCTTTCAAGGTCATCTGCAACTTCAGGGTGAAGCTCTAAAAGAGCATTAAGCACTGTGCCGCCAAGACTAATTGGAACAATGTTAACTTTGTCGTGACCCGTTTGGGATTTTACCATTTGTATATATGCATAAAGCTCTTCTGCTATACCAAGCACATCGCCAAAACTGTTATAGGAAAAGAAGTAAAGGTGGTCTTCGCCTGCTTTTTCTGCATATGTCTTTAATGGAATCGCATTCATAATAAACTTTTTATCCGCTTCATCGCACATAGCAACACTTTTGTAATACTTTGTGATGTGAACATTGTTTACGGGAAGACCGTCAGGCCCTATTGCATTAACTCTAAGTGCATTTGCAATGGTTTTTGATGCAAAATCAGTAAAGCCATTATCTTTTTGTGTGGCAACGGCAGTTACAAGCGGGGCGGCAAGTTTTTCTATAAGTTCATCTGCATTTATATACAAAGGCCAGCCTGTAACAGGTTTGCCGCTTGTATCATAAACAACCTCGTTATTTTCGTCCAAAAGATTGGACTCTGACTGACCAATGCCAGGGACAATAATAGACGGTGCATGACCACAAGTGCCGCCGCAAGAGGTTAAAGGCGTGTCATCACACATAGAAAGCAGTGTATCAACATCCTCCTGCCATGTGGTGTATGTTATTGTTGCGCCTTGCTTATCGCTGTACTTATTGCCTAGTATTCCGAAAACGCCTAAAAAGGCAAATAGAACAGCCAGAATTGAAGATATTGTTCTTGAGATGTCTTGATAAAAATTCATAAATTACACTCCTTATATTTTCTGTCACCAATTTTGGTGAATATTACTGTGTTTGAATCGCTTGTGCAGAAATTATTGCAAGCTCAAGCTGTTTTGCCGCTTCTTTTGTAAGGGTATTGTCCTTTACAATTGTATTTGCAAAAAGCTCGTCACACTTTGCTACTGCTTTTAGAAGCTTTTCTTTAATACTGCTCTCAAGCGGTGTTTCTAAAAGCCTTTTTGCCTTTGGCATAAGTTTATATTTTATTTCTTTTATATTACGTGAGCCATTAAATTGTGGGTATAAAGGATTTGAATACACATTCTTAAACTCTTTATTTGATAAAATTTCACAGCAAAGCGTTAGTGCTACATCATGATACGCTATATCGTCATGAACCTGCCCTGAAAAATACCATGTTGTATCAGGAAATAGACCTTCGCTAGCATCAACTGTGCGGCACGGTGAAATATGGTTATGACTTTCGTCACTGCAATACTGCCTATTAGCTTTATAGTCTAAAGGCAATTTTTCGCCATATGGGGCGGCTTTAGCGCCAAGAGATGCTGAAACTAAATCTATTACTGTATCAGAATTGGTATTTTTTGATTTTACAAAGGGCATTAGTTTTTTACCAAATCCGCAAATAGTGAAAAACTCAACACCACGTTCTTTTTGCAGGAGAAATAGCTTTTCATACTCCTTTTGCGCCCTATAAAATCTATCTGTTTTTGCTTTTAAAACATCTCGTTTACTATCACACAAGTATTTACTTCTAAGCTTCTCATATCTTTCACGGGGTACTACTGCCCACATAGCAGGACTGTTTATTAAAACAGTGTCTTTAAGGGCGGATATAGCTGTGCGTGTAATTTTCTTGTCTATATCTTTTGGCAATAACCTCATAAAAGAAATTATTTTCTCAGCTGTTTTTCTGTCAAGAATAAAATCGAAAAGCTCTTTTGGCTCGTCAAGATATAGCTTGTCATCAATAACGTCTGCAACAATGCTTGTGCCGTTTATTGCGGGCACAAAGTTTGCCACCCTGTTAACATCACCTTTATATCCGTATGCATCAAAATATGCTACAGATATAGAGCCGCCAAGACTTACGGGAACAAGGTTTACCTTGTCGTGCCCTGTTTGCTGTTTTACACTTTGTATAAATTTGTCTAAGTCTTTAGCCGTTTCATATGGCTGCCCAAATGAATGGTAAGCGAAAAAATATAAATGGTCCTCACCTATAACTGCTGACAATTGCTCCATTGGCACCATACGGTAAATAAAGCCTCTGTCTTCTTCACTACAGCTAGCAACAGAGTTTGGGTATGTAACTACTTTTAAGTTTGCTTTTGGTATACCCTCTGTATTTGCAGCAAGCGGAGAAAATGCCCTACACAACTCTTTATAAAGCACATCAGTAAAGCCCCTATCACCTCTTAATACCATCATTTTAAGAGCAGATGGCAGAATCTTTTTAAGCAAATATTTGCTGTCAATATCAAGCGGCCAGGCAAGTTTTAGCCTTTTACCTTCGTTATCAAGCAGCTCTACTTTTGATTGACCTATTCCAGGCACTATAATCGTTGGATAATGCCCACACTGACAATTTTTGCCCATACAATACCTCACATATAATTATTGTAAATTACAATAATAAATTTTAACATATATTTTATTTTTTTACAAGCAATTTGATGCAAAATAGATAAAACTTTTATATAACCTTATTATCGCCTTTAATAAGAATAAACTTTCTATATATTGCTTTTTTTAACTAATATATGTATAATATAACATAGAGTACTTTTGATAATATTTTTATAACATTTTGGGGTGTAAAAGTTTGTTTGATAACGCAGATAGGCTACTTATTTTTGGCAAGGGGTTTAACTATTCACAAGACGGACCTGGAAACCGATTAGTCTATCACTTAAAAGGTTGCAATTTATTTTGTCCTTGGTGCTCAAATCCTGAGGGGCTTAAAAGCTCTAATGATGAAAAAGGGCTGCCTATTACTGATATTATAGACGAGGTAATATCCTGCTCGCCTATGTTTTTTGACGGCGGCGGTGTCACTTTTACAGGCGGAGAGGTTCTTTGTCAGGTAGAGGCTGTTAAAAACATCTTGATAGAGCTTAAAAAAAGAGGTATTCACACAGCTATTGAAACTAACGCTTCTTTACCCTCTTTTCTTGACATTATGCCATATACAGACTATGTTATAGCAGATTACAAACACCCAGATGAAAAAATTCTTAAAAAGACAACTGGCGCTATTCTTTCAACTGTTACGGAAAACTTAAAGTCCAGAGCCGTATCAAAAAAACCAATGCTAATAAGGACACCGCTAATTCACGGGTTTAATGACAGTTATGAAGATATTGAAAAACTTTCCGACTTTTTCTCTTTGCTAAAAGATTTGGGAGACGAAAAATACCCTGAATTTGAATTTTTGAAATACCATGAATACGGCAAAGACAAATGGAAAAGTGCAGGGCTTTCATACAAATTTGAAAATGGATTTATAAGTGATGAAAGGTATAGCGAAATAATTGAGCAATTAAAGCAAAAAGGAATAACGGTAATCAATACATAAACAGAAATTTTATCTTTTAAGGAGCGAGGCTAATGACACAATTTAATTCTGATTACATTACACAAAAGGCAAAAGAGCTTTTTAAACAGGAGCGTGCCATAAAAAGGCTTGATGGCTGGTTTTTAATGAAAGAGGCAAACATGAAGTATAGCCCCTCTCTTTCAGAGTTTCCTTTAATGGAAAGAAGTGCAAATGTACTTAAAAAGGCTATCGCAGATTTGCCAATAGATATAAGCGACAACGCAATTTTTGCAGGCACTCAAAGAGATGCATTTGCAAGGAGTTATGCCCTTATTAACCCGTCCTTTAAGGTAGAAACCTTTAACGGGTACTGCGACCCTACCGCTGTTTATGGTGACATTGAGCCAAATGAGGAATTTACAAAAGAGCGAATTGACAAGGTCTGCAATTTTGATAAAACTACTCCTTATGTAAAACAGCTTTCACAAGTTTATGAAAGTGTTGAACAGTTAACGGGTGAAGTTTCTTTCTTTATTGAGCAGGTTACAGGTCACCTTATACCTGATATGCGCCCTGCAATAAAATACGGAGTTAACGCCTTAATTTCTGATATTGATGTTAAAATAAAAACTGCAAATGATGATAAAAAGAGTAATTACAAGGCAATGAAAACAGCGCTTGAATGCGTTATTCTCCTTGCAAAACGATATGAAGAAATTGCCCGAAAAAATGCTGAAAATGCCTTACCAGAAAGAAAGGCGGAGCTTTTGCTGCTTGCAGACACGCTAAACAAAGTTCCTCTAAACGGTGCTAAAACTCTTTATGAGGCTATACAAAGCTTTATTTTGCTGTGGCAAGTTATGTGCCTTGAGCAAGCGCCTAACCCGTTTGCCTTTTCAGTTGGCAATGCGGACAGGATTTTTGAGCCATACAGGGCGGCAGATAATATGCCGCGTGATAAGGCAGCCGCTTTATTTAAGCACTTTCTTGTGTTTTTTAATGTTGCAGATAGAAGCTGGGCAATATCTCAAAACGTAATTTTAAGCGGCAGAGATGAGAAGGGCAACGACCTTACAAACGAAACTACATATGCCCTGCTTGATGCGTATTATGATATGAATTTGCCCCAACCAATACTTTCTGTAAAATTTCACAAAAACACGCCCGACCGCCTTTATCGAGAGCTTGGCAGATTCTTCTTTACACCAGGCTGTTTAACGCCGTCTATGTTTAATGACGATTCGCTTTTTGAAACTCTTTATAAATCAGGAGTAGAATTAAACGACATTCCCGATACCGCTATCGCAGGCTGCCAGGAACCTTTAATTATGGGTAAGGATAACGGTAACACGACAAATAGCTGGTTAAATCTTGGCAAAATTCTTGAGCTTACGCTTAATGACGGCATCTCAACAATTACAGGCGAGAAAATCGGTACTGTCTGTGAGCCTCTTGATGCTCTTAGCGCACTAAAAAACATTCGTGAAAGGTTTTATGAAAACGTGGAGTTCTACCTTTCAAAAATGGTTGAAGCGGCAAATGGTGCATCTAAGGCACTTTCTAACCTCCCTGTACCTTTCCTTTCGGCTCATATGGGTGGTATAGAAACTGGCTTTGATACGAGAGATACTGAAAATCAAGGCACAAAATATAATGGCAGCGGCTGCCTTATCCATGGCACTAGCGTTGTTTCGGACTCTTTTGTTGCTATTGATAATTTGCTAAAAGAAAGACCAGAGGATGCGAAAAGACTTCTTACCGCTTTGCAAAACAACTTTGAGGGTGATGACGAGCTTCATGAATACCTGCTTAATCAGCCCAAATTCGGCAACAACATTGTTTGCGCCGACGATGAGGCGGCAGAGGTTACAAACAGAATAGCAGACATGGTTAGAGAATGTAAAAACTATTTAGGCAACCCTTTCCGCCCTGACTTTTCAACTCCATCTACTCACCTGCTTTATGGTTATTGGGTTGGCGCACTGCCAAACGCACGAAAGCAAAGAGAGATGCTAAACTATGGGGTAGACCCACTTTATGGTGATGCGCAGCAAGGCCTTGGACTTCGCACACTTTCTCTTATGAAACTTCCCTTTGAGAAAATGCCTGGCGGCTATGCCTCACATTATGGAATTGACCCTAAATACTTCACATCTGAAAGTTTTGAGGATAAAGGCCTTGAATTTAAGACGAGGGTTATACAGCCGCTTTTCTTCAATCCGTTAAATGAAAAGACTGCACCGTTTTATCTTTATGTAAACGTAACTACTCCAGAAATCTTAAAAATGGTGCTTGAAAATCCAGAAGAATATGCACCAAACGGCGTTTATATTATGAGGATACACGGCACTTTTGTAAACTTTCTTGACCTGTCCCCTGCTATACAGCAGGATATTATAAAAAGACTTGACCCAGCCTCTACATCAATTTGCTGCTAAGGGGTATAAATATGTATTTAATAGGACTTGATATAGGTACTACTACCGTTTCTGCTGTTTTAGTAGAGCGTGCGACGAGGAATTTAATAAAAGCTGTAACACTTGAGAATAACGCATTTATTAAAAGCAAATTTGGGTTTGAAAGAGCGCAGGACCCCGAAATAATTTATACTACTGTTAAAGATGCGCTTTTTAAGCTTTCTGTAAACTTTAAAGATGTTTCTGCTATTGGTGTAACAGGGCAAATGCACGGCATAGTATATTGTGATGAAAACGGAAAACACATATCCCCTCTTTACACTTGGCAAGACGGTAGAGGAAACGAGAGTTATAAAGACGCTACATACAGCGCCCGCATTAATGAAAAGACGGGGTATAAAACCGCCTCTGGTTTTGGTCTTGTTACACAT
>DASRNG010000078.1:0-2000 GCA_035647555.1 Oscillospiraceae bacterium
TATAGACATTATTAACAAAATGCTGCTTTCTACAAGCAACGTGCTAATTGGTAACACCATAGGCATAGACTCACGTCACCTTTACATAATGTATGTAATTGCTACAATTTCAAGCTTTCCGCTTACAGCTCTTCGTGCAAGTATCATTGACAATACAAGAGGCAAAAAGGGTAAGTACCGCCCGTACCTTATTAAAATGGGCGTTCCCTGCACCATCCTTTCCATAGCCTTTGTTTGGGTCCCTTATGAAAACCTTCAGTATATTACAAAGTGTATTATCATTTTATTTTTTAATTTCGCTTTTCAGTTTTTCTTTAGCTTTTTTAGAGAAGCTTATGAAAACCTTATTCACGTTCTCTCGCCTGACTCTCAGGAAAGAACTAACGTACTTGGTATAAAATCTGTTATCTATTCACTCGCTCCAAGTATTATAAGCGCTATAACTCCTATCATAGCACAAAGGTATTTTGATAATGATATGACAAATATCAACTTGTACCGCTACGTTTATCCACCCCTTGCTGTCGCTGGCATATTACTTTCTATTATAGTATTTGTAAATACTCGTGAAAAACTTATCCTTGCTAAAACTCATATAGTTAAAGTAAAGTTTTTTGACGCTCTTAAAGCTGTAGCGAAAAACAAATATTTCTGGATAATTTCTCTCGCTGGCTGGCTCGGTTTTCTTGAGACTTTTTATGCTAACGTTCTTTTTTGGCTTTACCAATATCAAAACGCTTGTTCTGGAAACCAGTACGGGCTTATCGTTACAATTTACGGAAACGGCTCATTATGGGGCATGATGTTTGCGCCGTGGGCTATTAAACGCTTTGGCAAGAAAAGGGTTCTTGTTGTAACAAACCTTTTCAACATAATTTTTATTGCCTGCCTTTACCCAAGCCTTTCAAATATTTGGATTGTACTAATCTTTTTATACTGCAACGCAATAGTCGGTGCATTTGCACACGTTCTTGACCCTGCAATACAAGGCGATATAAGAGATTATCAGCAGTATATATCAGGCGAGCGGATTGACGGTATGTTCTCTGCCGTAGGACTTGTGGGCAGTGTTGTTAGCATGGTTACAAGCGGTGTTCTGCCAATGGTATATAAAAAACACGGCATATTTTCAGGTAATGGTTACAGCAACCCTTACGATATTCTTTATAAAGCAGACGTCTTCAAAAGCCTTATGACATCTCTTATTATGTTCTCCGTTCTTGGTGCGGTAATGAATGTGCTTCCATATTTCTTTTATGACTTAACAGAAACAAAACAAAAAGGCATTGTTAAAATTCTTAAAATACGTGCATTCTTTACAGACTACTTAAACGGCATACACGATAAAAAAGGCTTTGATGAAGTTAAAGAAATTATAAAAAATTCTAAAGATGTTGCGCTTCAATATCCTGTTACTATTGATTCAAATCTGAAAAAAGCGGGCAGAAAGCAGTACAGAAAATCTATTGAGAGCAACGAAGAGATAGAAATTGCAGGTCTCGTTGTTGAGGAGATAGAGAAATTCGGTACTCCTGTATTTGCCGCACAATTATCTGATGCAAAAGAAGTATTTAATATGGGACTTCAAAACTTTGCTAATATTGACAAATCAGAGCTTGATGCTGCTAAAGCTTTGCCAGACACTACACCCGAGGAAAAGGCTATTAGGAAACAACGTATTGCTTTAACAAAAGCAAGGCTTAATAGTAAAAAGAACATTTTAAAACATTATTCCGGTGGCTTTGATGAGTTTGATGAATCAGTCTTTACCGGCTTGTTTGAAAAAGAAGATGCTAAAGAAGCAGAGATTAACGGGCTTTATAAAGCTTATTATGCTGCAAAAGATATTAAAGATAAAACAAAGGCTGCAAGCATAAAAGCAGACATTAAAAAAGCCAAGCATGAACGAAACCTCATATCTCACGAAATTAATGAAAAGGTGAACGAAAGCTCCAAGTTTTATAGAATTGCAAAACCTTTCCTTGATAGTAAAAGGGTAA
>DASRNG010000079.1:0-31374 GCA_035647555.1 Oscillospiraceae bacterium
AAGTCTATTGATATTCTATTTACTTTCTTTTAATTATCTTTGACATATGTGAATAATCCTTCCAAAATCTGAAATATTAAAATTAGCAATATTTTGAAAGGAGTTCTCAAATGTCACAATTAAATCAAACGGAATTGCAAAATCTGCGCCATTTAATAGGCGCGCACGAAACTGCTCATCAAAAGCTGCAGGCATACGCAAACCAGGCTACGGACCCGGAAATTAAGCAGCACTTTGAAACAAGCTCACAGGAAGCAATGAAAACAAAAGAACAGCTTTTAGGCTTTTTATGTTAAGGGGGAATACGAATGATAGATGAAAAAACGATGGTAAATGATATCCTATCCTCTGTTAAAAGCAGTTTGACATTCTACACTAATACCATTTCTGAATGTGCAAATCCTACACTGCGTTCTGCCCTTCAGCAAATACGTGACGGTGACGAAACCTCACAGTATAAGCTGTTTCAAATGGCACAGGCAAAAGGGTATTACAAACCCGCCATTATGGCTAAGGACGACGAGGTACAGCAAACTAAACAGAGCTTACAAGCGGATAATTAATTTAACAAAAACTGCCGTAAAACACTTGCTTACGGCAGTTTTTATTAACAAACAAGATTTATGCTATAAAAGACTTTTAAACGCTTCGCTAAGGTAGTTGGCGCATATTCCTTGGGTTAAACAATATTGTGTGTGATTTTGTGCGGCAAGGTCTGCAGATAAGCCGTGCAGATATGCACCTAATGATGCGGCATCAAACGCATTTGTATTGGCGGCGAGCGCGCCTATTATTCCTGAAAGCAAGTCGCCCGAACCACCTTTAGAAAGCCCTGAGTTGCCTGTTGTGTTAACTCGAACTTCTCCATTTTTATCGGCTATTACAGTGCCTTGGCCTTTTAATAAAAGTGTTGCACCATACTTTTTAGCGAATGAGGCTGCCGCTTGTTGTCTGTTACTGTTTATAAAGTCTGCACTGCTTTTCAGTAGCCGTGCCATTTCTCCTGGGTGCGGTGTTAGTATGAGGCTACTTTTAGACTTTGTTAAAGTATTTAGATTTTTTGCCACACAGTTTAACGCATCAGCATCTACTACAACTGTACAGCAGGCATTTTCTATTACATAGTCTACAAGCATTTCTGTATCGGGGCACACGCCCATGCCACAGCCAATTACAATTGAAGAAGCTTTGCTAATCTCTTTTTCAAGTACTGAAAGGTAGCGAGATGAAATCTTGCCATTTTCATTTGTATAAAGCGGCAAATATATGCACTCTGCTGAGTGTGCAGTTACTGCATTATATATAACATCAGGAAAAGCTACTTTAACAAGCCCTGCGCCGCTTTTTAGTGCGCCAAGAGCCGCTATACAGGGTGCGCCAGGCATATTACGGCTGCCTCCAATAACAAGAACTGTGCCAAAAGTGCCTTTGTGTGAATTGCTTTTGCGGTGTGGCAGCATTTTTTGTGCTGCCAATTTATCAATATTCATATCACTTATACCCTATTACAATTGCTGTTGCTACACTTTTAGTATGCGTTATACTAATCTCATAACTATAACCAGATTTATGCGCTAATTCTTTTGCACTTCCTGATAGATGAAGATAGGGTTTGCCGCTGCTTTCATGTAAAACTTCAACTTCAGAGAGTGAAAACCCTCGTATTCCTGTGCCCAAAGCTTTTGAAAAAGCTTCTTTAGCAGCAAAAAGTGCGGCACAGCGCTGCGCCTTTTGGTTTTCACCACAAAGCTTTAACTCGGAAAGCTCTGTAGTGCCGTACACTCTTTCAACAAATCTTTTGCTTTTTATTGAGTTTTCAATACTGTCAATTTCAATACTGTCAATACCTATAACCATATATAAAACTTCAACCGCCAATCTTTATTTTACAAGTCCGTCTTTTTTTATTCGCAAAGAGCCGTAAACACCGCAAGCATAATTAAAGCCTCTTCTGTACTTGGGACTCTATCTTTTTTATGCAAATGATTTACACTTTTTATAAGTTTCTTTATTTCTGCCATATTTTCCTCAACTGACAAGGCAAACTTAAACCCTGATTCAGAGATAACTAATAAAAGAAGCTGTGTAAATTTATCAACATCAATTATCTCTTCATCACCGTCATAAATATAATCTGCACAAACCTCAAAAGCGGCAATAAGATAGTCAATCGGGGTTTTTCCATAATACAGTCTTTCTGTAAGAAAATGTGAACATCTTGCAGATACTGCACTTTTGTTTATAATGTTTTCTGACCGCTTGCTATAAGTTTCTGTAACCGATAATTTTGAAACAAATCTATATGCTAAAAGCTCAAAAAATTCTTTTCTTTCTTCCTTAATATTAAATGAATATCTTTTTCCATATAACTTTCTAAAAAATTTACAAGTATCAAGATACCCTATTCTCATATTCTTCATTACTACATCATGCTCAAAGCTCATAAATGGCCCAAGGTTTACAGATGGGTATAGATATTTTACAAGTGGGTGTTTTAGGTACTCTTTATGGCTAATCTCTGTTCCTATATCCACAGCAAAAACTTCCCCAGCTCCGAGCTTAAACGCTGAGGCAATGGGTAGTTTATCGTAATAACCACCGTCTAAATATGACTGATTATCTATAACCGACATAGGAAAAACTGGGAAGCATGCGCATGAGGCAGAAGTCCAGTCATAAAGCATTCCGGGCATTATTTCTTTTTTCGTTATTTCAACACTCATTAATGAGGGGAATTTTACAGTGATTAAAGCATATTCAATATCGGATAGAAGAAACTTTTCGTCATTAATAAATTTCATTAAAATATTGCGAAAAGGTTCAACATCAACCTCTTTATACATGCGATAGCTTTTCAGGAATGGCCTAATAGACTCCATATCTTCTGCTAAGGATAGAAGCTTATTATCTATTTTGTTACCGTTTCCCATAATTCCAGAAGTCGAGAGATCCTTCCAAAAATTTCTGCATAACTCAAAGTCTTTTTGAACATAAAAGGCTGCATTTACAGCACCTATTGAAGTGCCAACAGCAATATCAAATTTGTGGCCAAACTCTTCAAGAGCCTGCCACACACCAACCTGATAGCTCCCCTTAGAGCCGCCACCTGAAAAGGCGATAGCTTTTTTCAAAACGAACACCTCATTAATTAGGTAATTAGGCGGACGAGTATTATCGTCCGCCTAAGTTGTAGTAAAATTTTTATTTTGCAGTTACGGCGGTCTTTTCTTTTTCTTCTGCCGCTTCTTGTGTTTCTGCGGAAGCATCTTTGCCTATTCTTCCTAAAAACTCTGATACGTCGGTGTATTTAACCTCTACACCCTTTATTATAAATAATGAGTTAATACCTATTAATAATAAAAATCCAAGAATCACAAGGAATGGTCCAAATGAAAGTTTGCCGCTATATACACCTTCAAATAATGATGAAAACTTAGAATTCATTATTAAAAAGCTTACCATGCTTATAACCATAAATATAATACCAAGAGAAGAGAGAACTATGTTTCTTTTTATTCCCCTATTGTTAACAGAGGCGGAAAGTGCAAGAAATACAAGGTTAAGAACACAAATTACAAGTGTAAGCACAGTGAAAATAATTGAGACGGCATATAAAATAAATGCAGTTCCAACTATATCTGATGAAAACATTTTTGTTAAAACATCAAAGTTTAGGTTGCCTAAAACATCATTGATAAGCGTTAATATTGAAACATCTGTATTAATAGGTGAAAAGGGTATTTGTGCAGATATATGAACGAGCGGGAGAAAAAGCATACCGATTGGCACAAAAATAAGTATAAGTCTGATGATAGAGTATGCAGAGCCAATTGTCGCAGCCTTAAGTCTGTCAACTTTTGGTTGCATTTTAATATGCTCCGCCTCAGCTTTGTCAGCGTCAGCAGCAAGTCTTTCCTCCATCTTGTAGTACATAAGGTTAACACCGCATGAAGGACATTCGGGCTTGTAGTCAAGAAGTTTGAGCCTATAAGCACATTTTGGACAGTTAGCCATATAAATAACTCCTACTCTTTTTATTACTTGGAGGCGGATAAATCCGCATATACTCCTAATTATTATTCATTATATCATAAGAATTTTATATTTTCAATAAAAACATCTATTTTCATAATAACTTTTTAGATTTCATATGAAAATTCATATAAAATAGCTTATTTTTTAGAAATTGCAAGCTTTGCTTTTTTAATGATGTTTTCAGCATCAAGTCCAAATTGGCATAATAGCTCTTGTGCTGGTCCAGATTTGCCGAATACATCTTCAACACCTACTCTAAGTACTGGAACAGGATAGCTTTGTGACAATACTTCACATACAGCACTTCCTAAGCCGCCGATTATGTTATGCTCCTCTGCCGTTACAATAGCGCCAGTTTTCTTTGCACTGTTAATCACAGCTTCAGTATCAAGCGGTTTAATGGTCGCCATATTTATAACTTGTGCTGAGACTCCTTGCTTTTCAAGCTCTGCTGCCGCTATTATCGCCTCATTTACCATAAGACCAGTGGCTATAATAGTAACATCTGTCCCCTCTTTAAGAGTTACGGCTTTCCCTATTTCAAATTTGTAGCTTTCATCAAATATTCTTGGCACTGCTAAGCGCCCAAAGCGCATATATACAGGTCCGTCATATTCTGCGGCTGCAAAAACAGCGGCTTTTGCCTCTACATCGTCTGCAGGGTTTAATATAACCATACCAGGGATAGAACGCATAAGTGCAATATCTTCACAGCATTGGTGGCTTGCACCGTCCTCCCCTACTGAAATACCCGCATGAGTTGCGCCTATTTTTACATTAAGCCTTGGGTATGCTATTGTATTTCTTACTTGCTCAAAAGCTCTGCCTGCCGCAAACATTGCAAATGTGCTTGCAAAAACTGTATGACCCGTGGCGGCAAGTCCTGCTGCTACACCCATCATATTACACTCTGCTATGCCTGTGTTAAAAAACCTTTCAGGAAATGCTTTGCTAAAAGCACCAGTTTTTGTAGCTGCGGAAAGGTCGCTATCAAGTACGATAATGTTTTCGTTTAACTCTCCAAGCTCTACAAGAGCTTTTCCATACGCGTCACGCGTTGCCGTTTTTATAGTGTCTGTCATTTTTTTCTCCTCTCCGTCTTTTCTATGACAACTGCTTTAACTTGCTGTTTAGCTCTGCCATAGCGGTTTCATACTGCTCTTTATTGGGCGCTGCACCGTGCCAGCCCACCTCATTTTCCATAAAGGAAATATCTTTACCCTTAATGGTTTTAGCAACTATAACGGTTGGGGCACCCCTTTGCTGTTTTGCACTGATAAAAGCTTTTTCTATTTCATCAAAGCAGTGTCCGTCTATTTCTATTACATTCCAGCCGAATGCTGAAAACTTTTCTGGTATTGGATAGGGTGAGTTCACCTGCTCAATCGTTCCGTCTATTTGTAGATTATTGTTATCTACAACTGCAACTAAATTATCAAGCTTTTTAGCAGAAGCGTACATAAGCGCCTCCCAAACTTGACCCTCTTGAAGCTCACCGTCGCCAAGGATAGAATAAACACGGTTTTCACTATTTTTAAGTTTTAGCCCAAGTGCCATTCCGCATGCAGCAGAGATACCTTGACCGAGAGAGCCTGTACTCATATCTACACCTTTTAAAAGGTTCATGCTGGGGTGGCCTTGAAGGTTACTATCAGGCTTTCTGAGTGTTTTTAAGTGTTCTACAGGAAAATATCCTCTTTCTGCCATAACAGCGTAAAGCCCTGGAGCGGCATGCCCTTTTGAAAGCACAAAAAGGTCACGATTATCACCGCGAGGGTTTTTCGGGTCAATTTTCATCTCCTTAAAATACAGGTACGTAAGAATTTCAACACTTGAGAGAGAACCGCCAGGATGCCCTGACTTTGCATTATATGTTCCTTCAATAATACCCATTCTTACTTTTACGGCATTTTTCTTAAGTGTGTTTTTTTCTAAACCGTCCATTTATATTCCTCCTTGTTAGGTAATTTACTTTTTATTTATATAACTTTTTGTGAGATACTGTAAAAAGTCTGCTACAGCGCCCTTGTCTGCATCGCAGGCACAATATTTTGATACTGCCTTAACTTCTTTTGGTGCTTTTCTGCAGCTTGCTGAAACAGCAACGGTCTTTAGCATATCAATGTCGTTATAATAATCCCCAATAGCTGCCGTATGGCTCATTTTTATGCCCATTATTTCAGCAAGCTTTTTTACGGCAACTCCTTTATCTACTGATGAGCTTATAATTTCGACCGTAAACGGTGAGGTAAGAACCGCTTTAACTTCATAGTCATTGCTACTATTTACAAAGTTGTTTATTTCAGTTATAAAACGCTTTTTGCCAAACATGGTAACCTTGCCCCAGTCGCCCCTTGGCACCTCAAAAAGCGAGTCACATTTTTTATGGCTAAGCTTGTCAATAAAAGTGAAAGACTTGCCAAATATACTAGGCTTAATAAGGTATATCATATTATGTGTATGTAGGGCAAGCTCTACAGAGCTATATCTTTCGGCAATATCAAACACTACTGCTTGCCCTTTTCCTGTTATGCTCTGAAATGAAAGGAGTTTTTTGTTTTCATTATCATAAATACCTGCACCATTTAAGAATATGAAAGGCGTTTTCGTATCAAACTTATTGTATATTTTAAGCGCCGATTGCAAACCCCTGCCAGAGGCAATTGTAAAATTACCGCCGCTTTCTGTAAACTTTGCGGCAGCATCAATATTTGCTTTTACGGTGCGCCTATATTTATTGTTCAGCGTTCCATCAATATCAGATACAACGAGCCAGTCACTAAATTCTTTTTTTTGCATTTATTCTACTCTTCCTATTCTCCTTATAAAATCTAAAAAATATTTTGGCAGATTTGACTCAATTTCCATATACTCCCCTGTAGCAGGGTGGTTAAAGCCTATAAGGGCGGCATGAAGACACTGCCCGTCAAGCCCTAATTTGTTCTTTCTTCCGCCGTACACGGTGTCCCCAGCTATGGGGTTTCCTTTATGCGCCATATGAACTCTTATTTGATGGGTGCGCCCCGTTTCAAGGCTTAGCCCGACATATGTATATCCGTTAAATCTTTCTAGCACCTCAAAGTGAGTTATGGCATCTTTAGGGTTTATTGATTTTACTGCCCTTTTCTTTCTATCCTTACTGCTTCTGCCTATCGGCACATCAATAGTGCCGCTGTCGTCCTTTATATTGCCGCGCACTATGGCTTTATACTCCCTTTTGAGTGTGCGCTCTTTCATTTGTTGTGCGATTTTCTCATGTGCAAAGTCATGCTTAGCTACAATTAAAAGCCCGCTTGTATCTTTATCTAATCTGTGTACAATGCCCGGCCTTTCCTCCCCGTTTATCGATGATAAACTACTACCTTTGTGATAAAGGAGTGCGTTTACAAGTGTTCCGCTAAAGCTCCCTGGTGCAGGGTGAACAACCATGCCTTTTTGCTTGTTAACCACTAACAAATCTTTGTCTTCATATACTATGTCAAGCGGCAGATTTTCTGCTTTTATAACCTGCTCGTTCTCCTCTGGCAGCACTGCCCTTAAAACTTCCCCTTCTTTTACAATACGGTTTTTTGAAATTTCTTTGCCGTCAATCGTTATGTCACCGCTTGATATTAGACGCTGTATAAAAGAGCGGGAATAAGATGGCATAAGGGATATTACTGCCTTGTCTGCCCTTTCACTGCTAAGCTCTTTTGGGATAGTAAAAAACACTTCTTTACTCATTTTAAGCTTTACCTTGTTTTTGTTTTTTTATATCGTTTGCAAAATCTTTAATTAGATAAACAATCAATAAACATGCCCCAACAGTTATAAGGCAATCTGCAAAGTTGAAAACTGCAAAATTAATAAATGTTGGTTCTAAATAGTCAATCACATAACCAAGCCTTATTCTGTCAACTAAGTTACCAACACCGCCTGATGCCATAAGCAGTAAACAAATAGATACATATTTTGATTTTATGCGTTTTGCTATTAAAAGGTAAAGTGTAATAACAACAATTATAGATGAGAATATTGTTAAAATTACAACCGAACCCGAAAATGAGCCAAATACCGCACCTGAGTTTTCAACATATCTCAGGCGGATAAATCCAGGTATAAGCTCATAAATGAGTATTGGTTGTAAGTTTTTGACTATGGCAAACTTAATAACTTGGTCTATTGCAACCATGCTAATAAGAAAGCCAAATGTTAAAAGGTAAAACAAAATTTGTGACCTCTGCTTTATTTTTTCTTTTTGAATATATTTCTAATAGACGGCGAGTCATCGTCCTCGCTTGTATCTTCTGTCTTAGCACTCGTGCTATCTATATCATTATTTTCACTGTCATTCATTTTTATTACAGGAAAGCGTTTTTTAAGCTCGCCACTGCCGTTTTTCTTTTTATCGCCACTAAAAAGACTTTTTATATCATCATCTTCCTTAGCTTCATTTCTGTTGTGGTCATCTTCATTTGAGCTTTCTGGATTTTCGTCCACATTTACAGCAGGCCTTTTTAGCTTAAAGCCTGTTTTTGCACGGCTATCAAAAATTAGGTCTGCGGCAGGCTTTTCGTCCTCTGCGGCTTCCTTTTCATCCTTTTTGGCACTTGAAAGTTTTGAAAAGTTTATTGAAAAACCTTTTTTCTTTTGTAGTTCTTCATCTTCTCTATGTAGAGGCTCTTCAAAGCTGCTGATAAAATCATTAACATCAAGCTCTTTCTCGTCTTCAGCTTTTTCTTCGTCCTCGGCTTCTGCTACAAGCTCAATACTATCCGCAGTTTCATCAAAAGGAATGTTAGCACTTTCTACATATTCATCTTGTATTTGTGTTTTTGGTGATGATGCATTTTCATCTTGCTTTTCTGGTTCGTTTTGGTTTACAAAGTCATCTATAGATAAAACACCTTCTATATTTGTCTCATCTCCCGTAACAAATTCTATGTCGGGGTCAGACTCGTCAAACACGGGCGCTTCACCGTTATCGCCGCTTTTATCGTCAGCCTCTTCGCCGTCTTCCTGCGCCGTTCCTTCTATAAAAAGCTCCGTCTCTTTAGGCGTTTCCTCAATTTCGTCTTGTATACCCTCTTGTGCTTTTTGCAATGCCAGCTCTGGCAGCTGTGTTATAAGCTCAATGTGGGCTTTATATCTTGACATTAACTCATTTTTAAATTCAGAAACCTCTTTTTTGAGCATATCGTATAAAATAGATTCACTCGTCAGTGTTCTTGTGGCTGCACCTTGAAGTGACTTTGCCTCGTTTTCTGCTTCTCTAATAATATCCTCGGCATCTTTCTTAGCGTTTGTTAAAATTAGCTGTGCCTCAGCTTTTGAGCTTTCTATAAGCTCTTTCATCTCAGTGTGAACACTTTCAATTGTGTCCTTTTTTATAATTTCAACCTCTGCTTTTGCGGCGGCTAAAATATCTTCAGATTCACTCGTTAAAAGCTGTGAGCGCTCGCTTGCTTCTTCTTCTATTTTATCTGCCGCTCTTTGCGCTGTTAGCACCGCAGACTTTATACTATCTTCATCTTTTTTATATTGCTCAAGCCGCTCTGCAAGCAGGCTAACTCTTTTTATAAGCTCTGCATTTTCTCTAAACATCTGCTCATATGATTCTACAACACTGTCAAAAAATAAATCCACATCTTCAGACTTATAAGAATTTCTACCCGCAGTTTGAAATCTTTTGTCCTTTATTTCCATAGGAGTAAGCATAATATACCTCCAACTCTCTTTCAAAACTATATCCACTATTGCCATTTAGAAATCGCTGATAGGTTTAGAAAAATACACCCGTATTTTCTAACTCGTCAATTAAATCCCCCATCACATCAACATTGTAGGGCGTTATAATAAAGGTGTTGTTAGCAACCTTTTTAAGCTCGCCCTGATTTGCGTATGCAACACCGCTTAAAAAGTCCACAAGGCGGCGAGCTATCTCTCTGTTGGTAGATTCAAGGTTTAACACGACTGTTCGTTTTTCGTTTAAATTGTCTGCTATATCTCTTGCATCCTCAAATCTTTCAGGTTTTGCAAGAACAACTTGAAGCTTTGCAGTTGTGTGTATATCTACAACCTTATTTGGGTCCTCTTCATCAATAGCCCTTCTTCTTTGCGAATATCTCGGCTGTGGTCTTTCGTATGCCACCTCTTCTTCCGCAGGGTTATATGTCATATAATCCTCACGTTCCATTTCATCATAATATTCCTCCTCGGGAATATTAATAATTCCTTTTATTTTATCAATAAATGACATCAATTTCACTCCTTAATATGTTCTTGCCCCAAAAATTGAAGAGCCTATTCTTACTAAATTTGAACCGTTCATAACGGCGCTGATATAATCACCAGACATTCCCATAGATAAAATCTCCATAAAGATATTATCGTATTTTTTTGCCTTAATGTCAATAAATATGCGGTACATATTTTCAAAATATTGATTTAATTCCGTTTCACTTTCACAAATTGGCGGAATACACATTAATCCTTGTATTGATATATTTTCAAGAAGTGATATTTGATGAACGCTTTCTTCAAGCTCCTCAACTAAAAAGCCTGCTTTGCTTTGCTCTTTACCTATATTCACCTCAATTAAAATATTTGAGGTTTTATCAAGTGATTTTGAAACACGTGATATTTCATTTGCTAAACGAACACTGTCTACAGATTGAATCATACTTACAAGAGGCACAATTTTTCTTACCTTATTTCTTTGTAGCTGACCTATAAAGTGTTTCTCAAATTTTGTTTCGGTGAGCTTATCTGACTTTGCTAAAAGCTCCTGCACTTTATTCTCTCCGATAAGGTCAATACCGCATTTTTCTATTGCATAATTTATTTTTTCCGCCTCAACTGTTTTTGTAACGGCAAGCAGTCTCACCTCTTCAGGGCTTCTTTTGGACTTAATAGCAGCTGATGCAATTTCGTCTTTTATACGTTTTATATTATCTGAAATATATTCAAAATTTTTATCATTTAATGATTTTTCCGTCATACAAATCCTCTCCTTTTAATATTACTTCGTCATAAAGCCTTATGTATCCAGAAGAATTATCATCAGGAGTTACAGATATTACATAGTCATTCGTGCTGTAAATAGCATTTATTTTCCTAAATTTTATAATATTTCCTGTTTTAATAAAAACTCCTTGATTGTTTTCTATCACTCGTATTGCCTCACGATTAACTTTATACCCCGTGTGTTCTCTAATTATTACTTGCAAATCCACACTTCTAATCTCTGACAACCCCTCTTTCATAACACTGCATTCAAGAACAAGCACAGTTTTTTCCTCGCCCTTATCCCCAAAAGAATGTACCTTTGTAGGCAGCCTATTAATGCTTTGGTGCGGCATATTTACATATACAGTATCTCCTATTTTAAGCTCTCCAAAATACTTGTTTTCTACAGCGCATAAAATGTACCACTTAAACCCTTTTATAAGTTTGCCCTTTACGCTATTTGCAACTACAGCCGGCTTTGCTTTTAAAACGTTTTCTAAAAGCTCTGGTGAAAAACTATTTACGTCTGATATTGAAACGGCATTTTCAAAACCATCTGTATAAGATGTGAAGTATCCTGGGGCGTTTGCCTCTACTGCTTTATAAGACACGGCTGAAGACTTAATCTTTGTCAGCTCACTTCTTAGCGCATTTAATTTATGCCTGAAGGCAACTTCTGAACCTGTAGCTATTTGGAGCGTTGTAATACTGTCCCTTAAAGCGTCTACCCTTTCAGACAGGTTTTTAAGGTCACCGCTATCTATCTCAAACTGAAAACGCTCGCACCGTTTTTTTATATCACTATTAATCGAAGATATATCAAAGCTTTGAATATTTGACTGACCCATGAGCTGCTCATATCTCTCAATCTCTTTTTCAAGTGTGCCAATAGCGGTATAGTCTTTTGCAGCATCAGCATCCTTAAAAATAAGGCACACCGTATCGCCCTTTGTTACACGCTCGCCGTTTTTCACCATTGTTACGGCTGTTCCGTCATAGTTGTTTGATATATAACTTTCATCACGGACTATATAAGCGTTGGCGCTATAATACTCATATTCGTGAGTTTTTGTAACGATTTGTGTAGTGTATGGGTTTCTTGATATAAGTGTTGATTGGTAAATAAAATATGCTATTAATAAAGCTGCGCCAACAATAGATAAAACAGCCTTGCCTGATAGCCGTTTTTTATCTTTCTTCATAAAGCCACCTCCCAGCCACTTTATACACTTCATTTTCAAGTTCCTGTACCGTGCTGTAGTCATCTGCATAAAACCAGTTTATACTTTCATTTCGGGAAAACCATGTTATTTGGCGTTTGGCATATCGCCTTGTGGCAGTTTTTAATGAAGAAACACATTCATCAAGTGTTTTTTCATTATCAAAAAAAGGTTTTAACTCCTTATACCCAATTGCCGCTTTTGCCGTTTCAGATTTGTGTTTTGAAAAATAATCCTCAGCCTCACTCATAAGCCCCATATTGAGCATCTCGTCAACTCTTTGGTCAATCCTTTTATGCAAAAGTTTCCTGTCTTTATAGTTAATGCCTATATAAAAAGAGTTATATCTAGAGGGCGAAAGCCTTGATAGCTCGTTTTGCTGTGAAAGAGTTTTTCCTGTTGTCATAAACACTTCAAGCGCACGAATAATTCTTTTTGTATCATTTATGTGTAGTGTATTTGCCGTTTGAGGGTCTATTTCTTTAAGCTCTTGCAGCAAAGCTTCTGCTCCCACTTTTTCAAGGTGCTCATTAAGTGTGTTTCTTATGTTTTCATCACGTGCCGGTTCAAGAAAAGTTAAACCCGATAAAAACGAATCTATATAAAGACCCGTTCCACCAACGACTATAGGGAGTTTCTCTCTTTTTACTATATCGTCTGCCGCACTGTTTGCAAGTTTTATAAAAGAAGCTACTGAAAAACTTTCTTTTGCTGAAAGAAAGGAAATTAAGTGGTGATAAACCCCTTTCATTTCGTCTGCTGTTGGCTTTGCGGTTGCTATGTCCATGCCTTTATATACCTGCATAGAGTCAGCAGAAATAACCTCGCCGTTAAACTTTTTTGCAAGTGATACACCAAGCCTTGTTTTGCCAGATGCCGTAGGTCCTACAACTGCTATAATTTTTGTTTTTTCTAAACACTCCATTTAAGACCCCTTAGCCCGTTCTCATAAACAGTTTTTCTAACTCTTTTTTTGTTATTTCAACAACTACAGGTCTACCGTGCGGGCAGTACCTTACATTGTTATCTGAAAAAACTGTTTTCATTAATTCATAAAGTTCGTCTTTTGAAAGCTTATCGCCCGACTTTACAGCCGCACGGCAGGCTGTACTGTGGTAAATCCAGTCTAATTTCTCTGGTATTGGCTCTTTTTCACCGTTTGCAAGGCGGGAAGCTATCTCAGAAATTACTAGCCCAATATCCTCTGACACAAGAGAGGTGGGGCAAGTTTTTACAGCTACACTCATTTCGCCGAAATCTGTAATTTCATAGCCCGCCTCTAAAAGAAGCGGCAAGTTTTCTGTAATTGCTGCGTATTCATTAGCCGAAAGCGTAACCATTACACTTTGAAGTAAAATTTGCGGCATATTCCCCTCTTTATTTTCCTTTAGGGAATTGAAAATAATCCTCTCATGTGCGGCATGCTTGTCTGCTATGAAAAAAGTGTCTTTATATTTTATTAATACATATACTCCGTACACTTCTCCCAAAATATAAAGGTCTGAAAAGTCCTGATTTAAAATAGAATTTTCATCAATAGGGTTCTCATCAATTTTAGAAGTATCCTCTGTGTTCTCTTTTTCATTTATTTCTATCGGCAGCACAGGTGTTTCAATTTCAATTTCGTTTTTAGCTGTTTTTCTTGGATTTGGACTTCTTAGTATATCTTCCCTTTCTGTAGCGGGAGCGCCGTAAACTTTTGTTACAGAAAACTGCTGTGTACTCATTTCAAGTTGTTTCTCATAACTGTCAGGCTTTATAAATGCGGCGGCAGGTGAAAAGGCTGCCTTTATGCTTCTTTCCTCTGAAATAGCGTTTTTAACTCCGTAATATACACAGTCAAAAACTCTTTTATCGTCTTGAAAGCGAACCTCTGTTTTTGATGGGTGAACATTTACATCTACTAATTCAAACGGAACTTCAATAAAAAGTGTTGCCGCAGGAAACTTCCCTGTCATTATACTGTTTTTATAGGCACCCTCAAGCGCTGATAAAATAAGGGGGCTTTTTACTGTTCTGCCGTTAATAAAGAAGAATTGCATGGCACGGCTGCCTTTTGAATGATGTGGCAAGGAAACGAGCCCATTTACTGAAATACCGCCCTTTGTATGCTCTATTTTCGTCATTGTATTTCTAATTTCTCTGCCGAAAAGTGATGCTAAAACATTTTCAAGATTTCCGTCTCCCGCTGTTCTAAAGGCTACTTTTCCGTCTCTTATAAATCTTACCGCTATCTCTGGGTGAGATATAGAGAGCCTTTGGCAAACAGAGGCTACGGCATTACCCTCGCTTACATCTTTTTTTAGAAACTTCATTCTTGCTGGTACATTATAAAACAAATTTCTTACAGAAATTGTCGTACCAGAGGGGCAACCAGCATCATCAAAGGCTTTTTCCTGCCCACCCTCTATTACAAAGCGTGTTCCTGTATTCTCTTTTTCTGTTCTTGTTAGCACACCTGTATTAGATACAGCGGCAATGCTCGGGAGCGCCTCTCCCCTAAAGCCAAGTGTTTTAATAGCGTCAAGGTCTGCAAAGGTGTTTATTTTACTTGTGGCGTGGCTCATAAACGCTTTTTTTACATCTGCCCGTCTTATTCCACGCCCGTTATCAGTTACTCTTATATATGTTTTACCGCCGTTGTTAATTTCAACAACAATGTTTGTGGCACCAGCATCTAACGAGTTTTCACATAACTCTTTAACGACTGACGCAGGTCTTTCAACAACCTCGCCTGCCGCTATTAAATCCGCTATATTTTTCGGTAATACATTAATTGCAGACATTAAAACTATTTTTCTCCCTTTGCTTTATTTATAAAATAATTAAGTTTTGCTAAAGCCTCAATAGGCGTTAAAGCGTTTATATCAATCATTTGAAGCTCTTTGTAAATCTTTTCTTGTTTATTTGATTGAAAGGATATTTGAAAGTCGCTATCCTCAGTTATATTTTCTTCATTTTCATAGGGTATAGAGTTTTTAGGCATACCGTGAGCCATTTCAAGCTCTTTCAATACCTCTTTTGCCCTTTTTACCACGCTTTTTGGTACTCCTGCAAGTGCTGCTACATCTATTCCATAGCTGCCGTCAGCAGCTCCTTTTACTATGCGCCTTAAAAAGGTTATTTCGCCCTTTTGCCTTTTAACGCAAATGTTGTAATTATTAACTCCTATAAGTGTTTTTTCAAGGTCTGCAAGCTCGTGGTAATGAGTTGCAAACAATGTTTTCGCACCAATAAACTTGTTGTTATTCGTGTATTCAAGAACGGCTTTTGCTATGCTCATACCGTCATATGTAGAAGTTCCCCTGCCTATTTCATCAAAAATAATAAGGCTTCTTGAATCTGCATTTTTTAGTATGCTTGCAACCTCTGTCATTTCAATCATAAATGTAGATTGCCCTGCGGAAAGGTCATCTGATGCACCAACTCGTGTAAATATTTTGCTAACAACTCCAATTTTGGCACTCTCAGCCGGTACAAAACAGCCAATTTGCGCCATAAGCGTGATTATAGCGACTTGGCGCATATAAGTTGATTTACCAGCCATATTAGGACCTGTGATAATGGCAGTTCGTAAATCACCACAATTAAGATGCGTGTCATTCGGTACAAATAGTTCTTCGCCAAGCATAAGCTCTACAACGGGGTGCCTGCCGTTTTTAATTATTATTTCGTCAGAATCATCTATAACAGGTTTTATATAATTATTATCTCTTGAAACTTTTGCGAGAGAGCCAAGCGCATCAAGTGCGGCTAATGCCCTTGCCGTTGTTCGTACTCTATTTACCTCACCAGCTATTATAGAGAGTACGGCAGAGAAAAGTTCTACCTCAATTCTAACTATACGCTCCTGTGCGCCAAGGATTTTTGCCTCAAGCTCTTTTAGCTCGTCCGTTATGTACCTTTCGCAATTTGTAAGCGTTTGTTTTCTTATGTACGACTCTGGAACCATATCTTTATAAGTGTTAAGCACTTCAATATAGTAGCCAAACACTCTGTTATATCCAATTTTAAGTTTTTTTATGCCCGTTTTCTCTTGCTCTCTTGCCTCTACGGACAATATAAAGTTTTTGCTGTCTTTTACAATTCCTCTTAGCTCGTCAAGCTCTGCATTATAACCGTTTTTTATAAACCCGCCGTCACGCACTAATATGGGCGGCTCGTCATCTATTGATGAGTCAATAAGCGTATAAATATCTAAAAGTAAATCAATATCAGAGTGAATGCCCTTTAGCATTCGTGTTCTTGAGTTTTTTAACAAGTCTTTAATATCTGATAGCCGCTCAATCGTAAGCTTTAAGGCTATTAGCTCTTTTGGGTTTGCACTGCCGTATACTATTCTTGCCATAATTCTTTCAAGGTCATAAGTTTCGCTAAGCTGATGTGTAACATCCTCAAGAAGCACCATATTATCAAAAAGTTCTTCGACTGCATTTTGCCTTGAAATTATGTGGGCACAGCTATATAAAGGCTGTTCAACCCAGCTTCTAAGAAGCCTTTTTCCCATTGCGGTTTTAGCTTTGTCAAGCACCCACAAAAGGCTGCCGCGTTTTTCTTGCCTTATCATAGTTTCTGTAAGCTCAAGGTTTCGCCTTGCCGTTTGGTCAAGACTCATAAGGGCATCTGTGCTTATGAGTTTTATTTCGCCAATACCCTCTACCCCTGATTTTTGAACATTGCTTAAATAAGTAAGGGCAGCGGCGAATACGATTACAAGTATTTCATCTTCTAAAACACTTGTAAAGTTCTTTGTATCTTCTTTTATATATTTCTTAATAGTCTTTATACTGTCATTTGTATCTTGCTGTGTATCTTCTAAAACTTCTGTATTTATATCTATCCTCTCTTTAAAAAACGAGGTAACTGCCGTGTTTTCTGCCGCATATTTATTTAGCAGCACTTCACGAGGGGAGTAACTGCCAAGCTCATTCACTATGTTGTCGCTTGCACCGTCTCCTATAAAAGAGCCTAAATGAACGGTGCCTGTAGAAATATCTACAAAACAAACCCCGCCGCCCTCGTCAGATAAATAGACAGAGGCGAGAAAATTGTTTTTGCCCTCATCAAGCATATTACTTTCTATAACAGTGCCAGGAGTTATAATTCTTACAACGTCCCTTTTTACTATTCCCTTTGCTACTGATGCATCTTCTACCTGCTCACAAACAGCAACCTTATAACCCCTTGAGATAAGTCTTGCTATGTATCCATCGGCGCTGTGGTAGGGAACGCCGCACATTGGCGCACGTTCCTTTGTGCCACATTCGCGTCCTGTCAATACAAGCTCTAACTCTTTTGAGGCTATTTTAGCATCCTCAAAAAACATTTCATAAAAATCACCAAGTCTGAAAAACAGTATAGTGTCAGGATTTCCTTCTTTAATTCGCAAATACTGCTGCATCATTGGGGAAAACTCTTTATTCAAGTTTTTATCCATAAAAAATTAAGCTACTCCGATTTAGATTTTGTATGATAGATATTAAATACTCGACAAAAATAAATACACTTTTGTTTTACAACATTTTTGTTTCGTATACTTTGCACTAACAGCCTGTACAGCTTGAGCAGTCTGTACCGCAAGATGCCTGCGGCTCTTGTGTTTGCGGCTCACAAGTTTCTGGGTTTTCACCGTTAACGCACATAGAAAGAAGCTGTACTATATAGTTCATCATATCATCTACAGCAGTTCTTGCCGCCTCGTACTTTGCCATGTTTGGGTTTAACATAACTTCATTATACAGCGTGTTAAACTCCTCGTTGTACGCCTCCATCTTCCCTTCGTCTGCATCGTCGCCTTTTTCAGCCTCTCGCTGATAGGAAATTTGAACAATGTTGATTTTGCCTAAAAGACCTGCAAGCTCCTCGTCAGCATCATTTGCCTCTCTCGCTTTTGCAAACGCTAAATAGCGCTCGTCCTTTTGAATTTCTGCTCCTAGCTTGCGTGTTAGTTCAATTACATCCATGTTTTTGCTCCTTAATTTATTAACAACCCTTATGGGTTATTTTTCTTTTGTATCTCCTCTTGCACTAAGAGAAGCTCCCCAAACCACTTTGATTTCTCTGATTTCGGTATAGGGTCGTCCATTTCAAACGCTTTTGTCCCCTTTCTGGGAGAGTATATAAAGGTGAACATTGAATTAAATTCTACTTCCTTTACTAATGAAAGCGTTTTCTTAAAATCTTCATACGTTTCAGATGGGTACCCTACTATAATATCCGTTGTAAGCGAAATGTTTGGAATTTTGCTTTTAGCATATTCTATAAGTGCTAGATACTCATCTCTTGTGTAGCCCCTATTCATAAGCTTTAGTATTCTATCACTTCCGCACTGCACTGGCAAGTGAAGATGGCGGCAATAGCGGCGGCTTTGTGAAAGCGTGTCTATTAGTTTTTTTGAGCAGTCTTTCGGGTGGGAGGTCATAAAATCAAACTCAAAGTCACCTTGCAAATTGTCAATAAGTTTTATAAGGTCTGAAAAATCTGTGTCTGTTCCCTTTCCATATGAGTTTACATTTTGCCCTAAAAGCGTAATAAGTTTTGCGCCGCCGTTTATTATTTCATTTGCCTCTAGTATAATGTCTTTCACATTTCTGCTTCTCTCTCGCCCTCTTACATACGGCACTATGCAGTATGAGCAAAAATTGTCGCATCCATACATAATTGGCAAAAAAGCGTTTTCATTATCTCCTCGTACAGTCGGCAATCCTTCGGCTATTACACCGTCACTTTCTGTAAAGTCAAAAACACGTTTATTTGTGCTAAGCACTTTTAGTAAAAGCTCTGGCAGCTTATGTGATACATGAGTGCCAAAAACAAGGCTTACAAATGGATAGCTGTTTTTAATTTTTTCTGCTACATGGCGCTGCTGCATCATGCAGCCGCAAAGAGCTATTATCATATCTTGCCGCTCTTTTTTATATTTTTTTAGTGCGCCAACATTGCCAAAAACTCTATCCTCTGCATGCTCTCTAACGGCGCAGGTGTTGTATAAGGCAAGGTCTGCTGTCTTTGGAGAATTTACAAGCTCATACCCCATTTTAACTGCAAGCCCTTTTAGCCTTTCACTGTCTGACACATTCCCTTGGCAGCCGTATGTGTGTATATATGCCTTTGGTTTTCTGCCTTTATAGCGGTTAGAGAGAATCTCTTTTACCTTGTCTTTGTACTGGCTTTGTATATCTATCTGCTCTTTTGGAATTAAGAAGTCTTTTTGCAAGCTAATCCTCCCGTTTTAAGGAAAGGGATTTTAATGACCATTCTAAAATATCATTATACACCTTGCCGTCTGTTTGTTCATTAAGAATTTCATGCCGAAGCCGTGGATATAAAATCACCTCTGTATTATGCCCCGTTTTTTCAAGAGTGTTTGCCACAGTCATTACACCGGCACCATTTAGCCCTATTGGGTCTTTACCTCCTGATATAACCATGATAGGCACGTTTTCAGGAATAGACTTTGCCCACCCTGTTTTTGAGGCTAACGTTCCTATGCTTATTAAATCTCTAACTCCTGCAAGCGTAAGATTAATTCCGCAAAGCGGGTCGTTTTTATAGCTTTCAATATTCTCTTTACTTATGCTAAGCCAGTCAAGGTCGTCCTCTTTTTGCGGTATAAGAAGTGACGCAAATTTATTAGCTATAAGCCCATATTTCTCTATAATATAACGTGAGCCAAATCTTTCTGCTGCATCACTTGCTGTAACGGCTGCAAAGTCAAATGCCGGCGGAATATGACCTGTGCCGCATAAAATTAGTCCGTCAAGCTCGTCCCCAAACACACTAGCGTAAACTCTCCCACAAAATGAGCCCATACTATGCCCAAAAAGGATAAACGGAAGCTCTAGGAAACGCTTTTTCATTATTCCCGTTAAAATGTGCATATCGTCTACAAAGCGAAAATGCCCGTCCTTTTCGGCGGTAAAGCCAAGCTCTGACTCATCAAAAACAGATTTTCCGTGCCCTAAATGGTCGTTCCCAAATACAACAAAGCCATGTGCTGCAAGAAAACGGGCAAAATCATCGTATCTTCCTATATGCTCACATACACCATGAGAGATTTGAAATAGGGCACGAGGCTTTACGTCTTTGTCCTGCCAAATGAGTGTTCTTATGCTATTTACACCTGTTGATGAGTTAAAATATGCTTCTTTTCTGATTATTGCCATACTAATAACTTCCTTTCCTATCACCCTAAAATCACACAGCCCGCCTTGGTTTTTACTTAGCCAAACAAATACACCCTTGCCTCATACGGTTTTGCGGTAAATTCATTGTCTGAGGTTTTTGGAGAGTTATAATTTGCTAAAATTAGATTCTCATAGTCAAGATTTATGCCTTTTGGTGCTTTAAACCTTACATTTTTATCAGAGAACGAGCAAATAACAAACAGTTTTTTACCCTCATAATTTCGCTCATATACATAAAAGTCCTTACTGTTTTCCATATGTTCTTTAAAACTGCCGTATGTAAATACGGGGTTATCTTTTCGCAGTTTTATAAGCTTTTTATAAAAGTTTAATATACTATTTGGATTTTCAAGGTCGTTTTCAACATTTATTTCGGGATAATTTGGATTAATGTGAAACCACGGCTTTTCTGCGGTAGTGAAACCTGCGTTTTTGCTGCTATTCCACTGTATTGGAGTTCTTGCGTTGTCTCGTGATGCCTTTTTTGCAAAACTCATTATTATTTTATCACTAAGACCGAAGCTGCGTGCCATTTTATACACATTTTTTGTTGCAACATCTTCATACATATCTATTTCAGAAAGCCCAATATTCGTCATACCTATTTCTTGGCCTTGGTATATAAAAGGCGTTCCGCCTTGGCATAAATATGATACGGCAAGCATTTTACCGCTTTCTACTCTATATTTCTTATCGTTGCCGTATCTGCTTATAATTCTTGGGTGGTCATGATTTTCAAGATAAAGCGTGTTCCACGCTTTGCCGTATAGTGCTTTTTGCCATCTTGACATTGCCGACTTGTACCTTTTTAATTTAAAAGGTCTTTGTAAAAAGTCTGTAATAAAACAGTCTGCCTGCATATGCTCAAAATGAAACATCATATCAAGTTTTTGGTCTTTACCCTCTGCCACAAGCTCTAAAGCAAAGTCCGTCGTCATCATAGGCGCCTCGCCTACAGTAAAGCATTCATAGTGTGACAATACATCTCTCTTAAACTCTGCTAAATACTCGTGGAGGTGCGGGCCTTTTTTATAATGCTCTATGCCACAGGCAACGGGAATAGGAAAACCGTCTGGCAGCCCCTCTTTTTTAGAGATAAATGTGATAACATCTTCCCTAAAGCCGTCTACCCCCATATCAAGCCAAAATCTCATTATCTTTTTAACTTCTTCTCGAACTTTCGGATTATCCATGTTAAGGTCTGGCTGCTCTACAGCAAAAAGATGCAAATACCATTTATCAAGACGCTCGTCATAAGTCCACCCAGGGCCTGCAAATGTGCTTTTCCAGTTGTTTGGCGGCTTTTTGTCTGACTTGCCTTTTCTCCAAAAATAGTAGTCGTGGTACGGATTATCTTCAGACTTTTTGCTTTCAATAAACCATTTATGCTCATTAGAAGTGTGATTTATTACAAGGTCCATTATAATTTTAATGTCCCTTGAGTGCGCTTCAAAAAGAAGCATCTTAAAATCATCAAGAGTGCCATAGTCCGGCGATATATCCATATAATCTGCTATGTCATAACCGTAATCATGGTTGGGAGACGGGTAAATAGGCGATAGCCAAATTGCATTAGCACCTAAACTTTTAATATAATCAAGTTTCGAGATAATGCCTCCAATATCCCCTATGCCATCTCCGTTAGAGTCATAAAAACTGCGTGGCCAGATTTGATAAACTATCAAGTCCTTATAAAATGCCTTTGCCATTAAAGATGCTCCTTTCACGTGTAATTTAATTCTCCTATATTTAGATAATAGTACCATACTATATTAAATATTTCAATAAAAAGAGCATAGAAACAGCTTAATCTTTCTTGCATAACTATAATAATTATGTTAAAATTCTTACAAATGCTGGGGAGGGAAAGATGTGGCTCAATCATTAAATCAAAATTCAAAGGCTATTATTATAGGTCTTACCGATACGGGTGAAATGATACCCGCCGCCGCTGGCAGAATTTCTACTCAAAGCGGCACAGCACAGGAGATTCTTTTACGCTCGCAAGACAGTGAAAAAAACGCAAATCTAATTTCAAAAGTTACTCGCTCTGGTCACAACTCTACTATTGAACACACCGTTTACAATATTGCATTTCAAAATGTATCTGTTGCGGTAGAGCAGTTTGTTATAGAATTTCGCCTTGCCTCTTATACCGTAAAATCAAGGCGCTATGTTGATTTTACATCAATGGGGTACTATACACCTGTTTTTTCTAGCGCTTCAATAACACAGCAGTACCAAAGGCACATGGAGTATCTTTATTCAGAGTATGAATACTTTCTGCAAGAGGGGATAGAGAAAGAAGATGCAAGGTTTCTTCTCCCCTACTCTCTGTACAGCAACTTTTATTGCACAATTAACGCGCGTGAGCTAATACATATGCTCCATGCAATGATTTATGGCAGAGGGAAGGCGTTTCCTGAACTTTTTGAGCTTGGGTTGTCTTTACTCCGTCAGGCAAAGGCTAAAACTCCCGGTATTTTTATAGATTTTGAAATTCGCCGCCCAAAAAAGGCAGATGTTTTACAGTTTGATTATGACGAAATAGATTTAGAGTTTAATAATGAAAAAAAGCCTGTAGAGCTGCTTTCTTTCTCATCAGAGCCAGAAAAAAGCGCTGCCCGTGCCGCTTTAATTGAATATACAAACCTTTCCTCAAAAGCGATTGAGAAAATTGTTTCTAATGAGGCTGAGTGTGAGAAAATAATAAAAAATCTACTTTCCATTAGCCGCCCCAGAGCGCTTGAAAGTGTAAACTTTACATTTAGGCTAAACGGTGTTTCGCTCGCTTGTGTTACTCACTTTGCTCGCCATAGAATTCAGTCTGCTGGGTTTCCGTCACTGCTTCTTACTGATAGGGGCAAATATATTATTCCGCCCTGTGTAAAAGAGAATAAAAAACTTTTAGAGCGTTATAATGCTGCCTTTTCTAAAACAAAAGAGCTTTATATGAAACTCCAAAAACAAGGTGTAAAAGAAGAACTTCTTGTCTATTTACAGCTTAGCGGCAACACGCTTGACTTTGTTACAACTATGAACGCAAGGCAGCTTCTTCTGTTTTTAAGGCTTCGCACCTGTAACAGAGCGCAATGGGAGATAAGAGACTTTGCGATTGATATGCTTAAAATACTGCGAAAACAAGCACCTGCTATATTTAACGCCTATGGTCCTGGCTGCTATCTTGGCAAGTGCCCTGAAGGCCCTATGACTTGCGGCAAAGCCGCACAGGTTATAGAATATTTTAAGCCATATAGTTAACTAAAAACACTAAGAGCCGATGACAAAAATCTGTCATCGGCTCTTTATATTAGGTTTTATTTAGACTTGTTTTCTTTGTATATATTTTCTTTTAAAAATTCTGTGTTCTTTTTTTCGTCAGCCACAATAACAGACATACCGTATCTGTTTGCATAGCTCCATGTATCATCTGCTGGGATGGTTAAACTTTTCACTTCATAGCCACTATAAAAAGCAGGAATAAGCGGTGCAAAGGCGAGTATTTCATCTTTCGTAAGGTCTGTTTTTATAAGCGACATCATATCCGCTGCAATACTGTAAAGCTTTACGGGAGAAGTTTTCATAGTTTGGGCTATAATGCTTTTTACCACTTCTTTTTGCCTGTTAGTACGGTGAAAGTCGGAGTCAAGTTTTCTTATTCTGCTGTACCATAGCGCTTCCTTACCGTTTAGGTGAACATCCTTTCCAGCCTTTATGTGTGGCAGGTTTACAAAAGAGCCGTGCATATACTTTGCCTCTGCCTCTGATATATCTACATAAACTCCACCTATACCGTCAATAAGTTTTCTAAACACGTCGAAAGTTACAAGCATATAATTATCAATGTCAATCTTAAAATTATATTCAATAGTATCCATAAGAAGAGCTGGTCCGCCAAAAACATTAGCGCTATTTAGCCTGTTGTGACCATTGCGAGGAATTTCTACATATAAATCTCTCATAAAAGAAGTTAGGGTAACCTCTTTCTTTTTTATATTAACTGATACAATCATCATCGTGTCAGAGCGGGAATCCGTTCGTTCATTTCGTGAATCAACACCCATTAGCAGTATGTTTTTAATATCTTTATCTGACAAAAGCTTGGAAGACTCAATATATTTGTTAACGTGCTTTTCGTCAGTCTCATACTCAATGTTACTAAGCAAAGTTTTTATAGAATAAAGACCTGCCGCACCAACTATTAATATGAGTGCAAGCAGTGCCGCTGTAAGCTTTAACAAAATGTGCCTTTTCTTCTTTTTTCTTTTAGGTTTTGGTGCTGGCGGCACAACTTTTCTTGGCTGTTTTTCAGAATCTGAATAAACATCTTCAAATTCAAAATCCTCTATAAATACAAAGTCGTCAAACTTGCGCCTTGATTTATCGTTTGTATTTTTAGAGTGTTTTTTATTGTTGTTATTATTTTCGTTATTGCTGGAAGAATATATATCAGACATATCTTACTCCAAAATAAATGTTTGTTATGACAGTTTAACTTAAAAGATAAAATTATTCAACATTTTTCTCTTTTTTCCTGTAAATTTAATATACTTTTAATAATTGGGTTGAAAAATAAAAGGAGAGGCTATATAATTGTTTTATAAACGTGTTAAGCGGTGATTTTTATGTTAGGTAAAAATATTAGAATTAGGGTGACTAATAAAGTCGGAACACCTCTTTTAGGCGGCGAGGGCGAATATCTTCTCAACTTTGGAAGAATTGTAAATGATAAAAGTTTTCCTCTTAATGTTGTGGGTGCTGTTATTATGGGAATTGACCACCCTGTTAATGTATTCGATGGTAAAATTATAGCGTACCTTAGATTTTATGATGATGATAGCATTATTCTTATAGCTTCCCCAAAATCTAAAAGATATATTGATTATAATATTGATAATTCTGTTGGGTTTTTAACAAATGGCAGAGAATATGCGCTTGAGTGCCTTTATGAGCGCTCTTGCGGTGCTGTTGTTTTTAGAATTATAAGCGGTGTCCCACGCTTTTTGCTTATAAAAAACAAACATAGTGTGCATTGGAGTTTTCCTAAAGGTCATATGGAATTTGGAGAGTCACCTGAAGAAACGGCAATAAGAGAAGTGTTTGAAGAAACAGGGATTAATATAAAAATACTGCCAGGGTTTGTATGTAACTCTGAATATACTATACAAGGCAGAATAGAAAAGATGGTCAATATTTTTCTTGCCTCAACAACTGATACAAAAACGCTTATTCAAAAAGAAGAGGTTGAGGACTATATTTGGCTACGATATGACGATGCACTTAAAGCCTTGAAATTTAAAAATGATAAAACCATTCTTGAAAGCGCTAAAAAGTACCTTACAGAAAATAAAATAGTGGATATATAGCGCAGTTTTAAGATGATTAACGGCAAAACTCTGATAGTTTTTTGATTGTTTCTTCATCACACTCAGGTATATTCTTAAAAGGAAATTCAATCCCAAGCTCTTTATACTTAAACTCGCACAGCTTCTTAAACGGCAGAAGCTGTGTTTTTTTATGATTTGAAAAACTTTTCGCTATGTCTGAAATCTGTTTTATACTCTCTTTTGAGTCTGTAATACTTGGAATAACTACATGTCGAACCCATAAATCGGCATTGGCTTTTTCAGCAAGGCTTAAAAACTCCATAACAGTATCAAAACTGCCGCCGCAGTGCCTTTCATATAACTGCTGCGTGGGAAACTTTATGTCACACATAACTAAGTCTGTGTTTTCTAAAACAGTTTTTACATGCTCTCCCGTTACAGTGCCTGATGTATCAAGCGCTGTTTTTATTCCGTTTTCGTGTAGCAGCTTAAAAAGCTCTGCTACAAATTCTGCCTGCAAAAGCGGTTCGCCGCCTGATACGGTAACACCGCCGTTTTCCTTAAAATATGGCTTATATCTTAGCACTTTTAAAAGCAGCTGCTCTGGCGTATATTCTTCTGAATTTTTCATATCCCATGTATCAGGATTATGGCAATATGAACACCTAAGATTGCACCCCGCCATAAATATAACAAAGCGAAGACCAGGGCCATCTACCGCACCCATACTTTCTAATGAATGAATATACCCCGTCATAACTTTTCGTGAAAGGTTCTTGAGATAACCTCGTTTTGCTGGTCTTTTGAAAGCTTGTTAAAACTTACGGCATAGCCTGAAACTCGTATAGTTAAATTCGGATAATTTTCGGGATGTTTTTGTGCATCAAGCAGCGTTTTTCTATTTATAACATTTACATTTAGGTGCTGTGCATCTTGTGCGAAATAGCCGTCTAATATGCTTACAAGGTTTTCATATCTTTCTTCATCACCAGCTCCAAGTGCTGTAGGTGTTATAGAAAATGTGTTTGAAATTCCGTCCATGCAAACATCATAAGAAAGCTTTGCAACGGAATTTAGCGCTGCTAGCGCACCGCTCTTTTCACGGTTGTGCATTGGGTTTGCACCTGGTGCAAAGGGCATTCCTGCTTTTCTGCCGTCTGGAGTGCTGCCTGTTTTTTTGCCGTATACAACATTAGAGGTAATTGTGAGAATAGAAAGCGTATGCACAGCCCCTCTGTGGGCAGGGTATTTTTTAAGCTCGTTATAAAATGCCTCTACCTGATTTTTTGCTATATCGTCTACCCTGTCATCATCATTTCCAAATGCGGGGTAGCTGCCTGTTATTTCAAAATCTGTAATAAGCCCTGTTTTATCACGAATTACTTTTACTTTCGCATATTTAGCGGCTGAAAGAGAGTCCGCAAAAACAGAAAGTCCTGCTATTCCAAACGCCATAAGTCGGCGTACACTCGTATCGTGAAGTGCCATTTGCGTTTTCTCATAAGCGTATTTATCGTGCATATAATGTATCATATTCATTGCCGTAACATATGTTTTACAAAGCCACGGGCGGTAAAGTTCAAGAAGTTTTAGTACTTTCTCATAATCAAGATATTCGCCCTCATATGGTGGCAAAGCGGGGGCTACCTGCTCTCCATTCATTTCGTCTTTGCCGCCGTTAAGGCTCATTAAAAGCAGTTTTGGAAGGTTGCACCTTGCGCCGAAATACTGCATATCCTTTCCTACTTTCATAGCAGATACACAGCAGGCTATAGCATAATCGTCTCCAAAACTTTTTCGCATTAAGTCGTCATTTTCATACTGAATAGAATCTGTATCGCATGAAACCTTTGCAGTGTACCGCTTGAAACTTTGAGGCAAATCTTTTGACCAAAGTATTGTAATATTTGGCTCTGCTAAGGGCCCTAAATTATAAAGAGTGTTTAGCATTCTGTAAGAGCTTTTTGTAACAAGAGTTCTGCCGTCCTCCCCCATTCCGCCAATAGCCTCTGTTATCCAAAGCGGGTCGCCTGCGAAAAGCTCGTTATACTCTGGTGTGCGAAGGTGGCGTGCTGTGCGAAGTTTTAGCACAAAGTCATCAAATATTTCTTGTGCTTCATTTTCTGTAATTAGACCCATTTTTATATCACGCTCAAAATAGATATCAAGAAATGTGGTGTTTCTGCCAAGACTCATTGCCGCTCCATTTTGCTCCTTAATTGCGGCAAGATAAGCAAAATAAAGCCACTGAACAGCTTGCTTTGCAGTTTTTGCAGGACCTGAAATATCATAGCCGTATAAAGCTGCCATTTCTTTCATCTTATGAAGAAAGCTTATTTGCTGATAAAGCTCTTCTAAAAGGCGAATATTTTCACTATCCATTTCAGAAAAACTCAGAGCTTCTTTATCAGAAGTTTTATGCTCTATTAAAGCATCTACACCATAAAGCGGCACTCGCCTATAATCTCCAATAATTCGCCCTCTGCCATATGCATCAGGAAGCCCTGTAATAACGCCTGAGCGGCGAGCTTTTTTAATATCCTCATTATACACACGAAAAACACCGTCATTATGTGTTGTGCGGTAGTTAAACTCACTTTCAACTTCTTGTGAAAGAGTGTAGCCATAAGCCTTGCACGCTCTTCTTGTCATTTTAATACCGCCAAACGGGTTTATGCCTCTTTTTAATGGGTAGTCCGTTTGAAGTCCTACTATAATCTCATTTCCCTTGTCAATATAACCCGTACTGTATGCCATGGGTGAGCTTACTGTTCTTGTGTCCACATCAAGCACACCACCGTTTTTTAGCTCTGCTTCCTGCAAAGCTTTAAGTTTATCCATAATGCCTTTTGTACGCTCTGTAGCGCCTGTTAAAAAGGCTTCATCACCTTTATACGGTGTGTAATTTTCTTGTATAAAGCTTCTTGTATTAATCTCCTTTTGCCATATCCCAGGGCTGAATCCCTGCCAAGCGTTAAACTCCATCGTAATTCCCCTTTTCTAAAAAAATAAGCAGCACACTGATAATCAGTTTGCTGCCCAGACGGTCGGCTTTATAAGACACGGCTCACAGTGGTTATCCACTTTACTTCCGTCAGATACCATATCTCTCAAACATAATGTAGCACATTAATTCGCTTTTGTCAATCGCTTATTTAGGATTGATTACCGTTATTATTTATGTTAATATACCTTTACACTTTGGAGGTTTTCATGGGATCATTTGAGTTAATCTGTGTGGCTTTCGGGCTTTCAATGGACGCTTTTGCCGTATCTATTTGCAAAGGGCTTTCAATGCCAAAAAGGAATTATGTTAAGGCGTTTATCATAGGCTTATTTTTCGGTGGATTTCAGGCTATTATGCCGCTTATAGGCTTTACTTTGGGTGATAAATTAGAAAGTTACGTCTTTGCCGTAAACCACTGGGTTGCTTTAGTGCTACTTTCATTTATAGGCGGAAAAATGATATTAGAGGCATTTTCTAAAGAAAGTGATGACCTTTGCAGTGCAGATGAAAAACTTTCCCTTAAAGAGCTTACTATCCTCTCAATTGCCACAAGCCTTGACGCTCTTGCAGTTGGTGTTACATTTGCCATAATTGGAATGGAAGCTTCACAAATCTTGTTTTCAATATCTTTGATAGGAGTTATAACTTTAACTCTTTCATTTATAGGGACGATTGCAGGTAATAAACTTGGAGTTGCATTTAAGAAAAAGGCAGAGGTCTTTGGAGGAGTTGTGCTTATTCTCATTGGGGTTAAAATTTTACTTGAACACTTAGGAGTTATTAATTTTTAATATGGAAAAGGAAAAGAATATTAACTATCAACTTATAACAGACGAAATTATTAGCACTCTTAATAAGGATAAAAAGCCTTTACTGCTGCTTCACGCTTGCTGTGCGCCGTGCAGCAGCTATGTTCTTTTATATCTTTCTGACTATTTTGATATAGATATTCTTTATTATAACCCAAATATTTTTCCGGAATTAGAGTATGAAAAACGGTTTTTAGAGCTTGAAAAGCTCGTTAATGAAAATAGCTTTAACAGCAACATAAACCTTGTAGAAATTGGCTATTTCCCTTTAAGGTTTTCTGAAATAGCTAAGGGTCTTGAAAGCGAACCTGAGGGCGGCATACGCTGTGAGAAATGCTTTAGACTAAGACTTTTTGAGGCTGCTACTCAGGCAAAAGAAAGAAATGCCGACTTTTTTACAACCACTCTTAGTATAAGCCCCCACAAAAATGCGGCTTTGATAAATAGTATTGGTAAGGAACTTGAAAAGGAGTTCGGTGTTAAATATTTATACTCCGACTTTAAAAAGCGTGACGGTTATAAAAAATCTATAGTGCTATCAAAAAAGTATGATTTATATAGGCAGGATTACTGCGGCTGTGTGTTTTCTAAACGAACTTTAGACGAATAACCCCGTATAACCTTAAATATGTTGATATTTGATTGTAGTGGTGGTACAATTATTTTGATAAAAACCTTAATACTGTTTACGGAAGTGATAATATGTCTAAAAACCTTACAGTTGACCATAACAGACGATATGTAGGGACAAAAGAAACTATTGGATATGTTTTATACGACTCTTCAAAAACCATTAATATTGAGGCATATTCACAAAGGTTTATGCTTGATGTTGTTAAAATTTCTTTTATCAAGCAAAGCCAAATAGAGCTAATTAACGGTATTTGGGATATTATAAATGACGGGCTTATCGGCATTATGGTGGATAAGACAAGGACAAGAATAGGTAAATTTAGGCCGTACCTGCTTGCCTTTGCAATCCCCTGCACGCTGGGCTCTATTTTTTATTGGCTAACACCAATGTTTTTTGGTCCAAACCCTGAAAATATGGCAAAATTCTTTTATTGGCTGATACTTAGTGTTGTAAACGAGGCTACAGGTACTTTCCGCTCTATATCTGACAATGGCATGCTTGCCACCATTACCCCAAACCCCAATGAGCGGGTGCGGCTCATTTCCGTTGCAGAGGTTTACTCCTCGCTTTATGAAAACTTCCCCGAATGGGGTTTTGGCATTTTAATTGACCTCATAAACCATAAAAAAGTAAATATTCCGCTTAAAAATGCATTTGTTACTGGCGGTATATTTACAACTGTTTTAAGTAGTATTCTTGCTATTTATTTCTTTCTTATCACGAAAGAGCGTATTCCCCAAAATGTTGAGCGCCCGAACTTAATGGCGGGGGTTCGCTCAATTATAAACAACAGGCCAATGCTAATGGTTATGCTGTCAGAAGTGCTTGACGCATTAAAAATAAGCACGAACTGGAACAATTATTTTGTTGATGTTTTGGGCACTATATCAATAAAAACAATAATCGGAATCCCGGGGGCGCCCGTTTCGTTTTTAAGCTATGCTTATGTAAACTGGGCAAAAAACAAGTTTTCAACAAAATCTCTTTGGGTTGTTGGGCAGCATATGATAAATGTTCTTGATTTGGGGGTCTTTTTAATTGGCTCTATAGGAGGCAAAGGACCTAAAGGACTGTTTAGAAATCCACGTGTAATGATACCCGTTTTAATGTTTAAGGAAGTTGGGCGAATGTCAGTACTTAGCCTTAAAAAGATTATACCACGGGAAATC
>DASRNG010000080.1:0-5197 GCA_035647555.1 Oscillospiraceae bacterium
ATTTTCGCATCTTCACCGCCAAGTTCAATTATAACATCAGTGTCTGGTATGTATTTTCCAGCAGCTACCCTTGTAGCAAAAACCTCCTGCACAAACGGAATACCGCACTTCTCTGCCATGCCCATTCCAGCAGAGCCTGAAATAGATATGTATGCCTTTATGTCGCCAAACTCTTTTATAACTTCATTTATTAATGTGCGTGTGCTTTCGATAATATGCGAAAAATGCCTTTCGTAACGAGTAAATATAATATTATTATCTTCATCTAAAACAACACACTTAATCGTTGTGGAACCAACGTCTAAACCAATTTTCATTTATTTTACCTCGGTTACAATAGAAAATATAAATAATAAGGCAAAATACTGTTAATGACACGGGTAAACACTCCGCAGCATTACTCAGAACTTGCCCATCATCACATACTAAAAATAACAGATTTCCCGCTAAAAGTCAACTTTAACGATGAGGATAATATTACTAATAATATTTATGTTTATTTTTTTGCTTTATAATTTTAAAAATAGCTTATCAGCAGCTTTTTTAACAGCTATATGTTTGCTATAACTTTAATTTAGATTTAGAACAAAACGTAACACCTAAAAATTAAAGCACATTTCTTTCCAACTAAAATAAAGCGAAAACCACCTTTCGGTGGTTTTAATGGTTGCGGGAGAGGGATTTGAACCCCCGACCTCCGGGTTATGAGCCCGACGAGCTACCGGACTGCTCTATCCCGCGATATTTTTGAGTGCTTTATTATTATACATCAGCACCCTGTGTTTTGTCAAGCTTTAATTTATTTTTTATTATAGTTACCCTTTCTACAGGAAGTTCACTCAGTATTATTGCCAAAAACATAAGGCAGCAGCCAAATATTTCACGGGCGCTAAGGCTTTCACTAAGAATAATCCACCCAAATATAGCGGCAAACACAGATTCAAAACTCATAATCAAGGCGGAAACGGTAGGAGATATATTCTTTTGAGCCGTAATTTGAAGAGTATATGCTATTCCTGACGAGAAGATACCTACATAAAGAATAGGTATTATAGCACCTTGTATTTGTGCTATAGTCGGCTCTTCAAAAATAAACATAAAAATTGATGATAATAAAAACCCTACTCCTAGCTGTGTAAGCGACAATTTAACTGCATCTACTTTTGAAATATAAATATCTATCGTTAATATTTGTACTGCATAAAAAGCAGCGCTTATTAGCGTGTAAAAGTCGCCCTTGTTTATGCCTGATGATTCTGATACGCAAAGAAGATACATTCCACCTATTGCGACAGCTACACAAAACCACATAAATGGTGCAACCTTTTTCCTTAAAAAAAGACCGAAAACTGGAACGAGCAAAATATAAAGTGCTGTTATGAAACCTGATTTACCAACCGTTGTATAAAGCAGCCCATTTTGCTGTGCTATTGTTGCAATAAACATAGCGGTGCCGCATATCGCTCCTGCAATAATCAAATGCTTTTTTGATTGTGCATTTGTTTTATTTTCTACTAATGCTTTGTTTCTTATTTTCTTTACTGCTGATACCCCTAAAAGAAAAAGCAAGGCAAGCAGTGACCTTAAAGCAAAAAAAGTATATGTGCCAAGGGTTTTCATGCCTTCGCTTTGTGCCACGAAAGCAAGCCCCCAAATTAGTGCAGTTATAAACAGCAAAAGCGCTGATGTAGTAGATTTTTTACCCATTTAATCACTCGCCAAATAAAAATACTTGACAAGTGTATCATACAAAACCCCAAAACACAACCAATTTAATTAGTCTTTTACAAGCGCTGCCGCAACAATCGTTATATCATCATCCTTTTCGCCTTTATATGCGTTTTTAGAATACGCTGCAAGCTCTCTAACATATGCCGCAAGCTCCCCGCCCTTAAATTTTTGCAGATTTTTACAAATCTCTTTAAGACTATCGTCACTCACACCATCTGTTGTAAGCAGTACAATATCACTCTTTTCAAGCGTTCCTTTTGTTGAAACGCATTCACAGTCACGCAGTATTCCAAGAGGCAAAGATGAAAGCTCTACCTTTATACACTTGCCACGGCGCTTTACAATAGTTGCCGCAGCCCCCGCTTTATAAATGGATATTTGCCCCGTATAAAGGTCTATAACCGCTATATCGAGTGATACGCTCATTTCGTCGCCCGGCTTTACTATAAGCGCAGAGTTTACTGCCTTTATCGATGCCTCAATACCAAAACCTGCTTTAATAAGGTTTTCACATATGGATACGGTAAGCGTCGAGCTTACAGCCGCTTTTGCTCCCGTTCCCATGCCGTCACTAAGTATTAGGTAAAAGAAGCCATTGTCATCGGTAAAAGATGAAAACGCATCTCCGCACACACGCTCTCCGCCTGCTGTAAACTGTGCAAAGCCTGTTACAATTCGGTAGGGCGGTTTTTCCTTTAATGAGATATGAATAATATCTTCAAACCCTCCCATTACAGGCATATCAAGCTTTCTTTGCAGTATACCCTCTACTGTGTCTCTTAGCTTTGCCTTACTTATTTTCACTGCTGACTGCTCTATGTGTATGTCTGTATTAATTCTATCGTATTTATCAATTGCACAGCAAACATCAATAACTTTAATCCCCAACTCTTCAAAAGCCGCTGTAATTCTTTGTGCTGCACCTATGTCAAAAACAGTTTTTTCGCTAAGCTCTTGTGATAGTGATGAGAGCATATAGGAAACTCCTGTAAACTGGTCTGAAACCACATTTCTAACTTGTGAAATCCTTGTCTGCGCCTTTTGATTTGCTGCATATTCACGATAAAACCTGTTAAAGCTATCGCAAATCTGGTCTGTGCGTATACATTTTGATGCAAAGTGCGGCGGTATTGTGGTAAATGATGCTACATCACCGTTTCTAAGCATTAAAACTATGTCGTTAAACGCTCCTATAGTATCGTCATAGTTTTGCTCAAAGCACACATCTCTCAAGCCGCAGCTGTCACAAACCTCGGCACGTATACACGTGTACATATCTGTAATACCGCTGTTTTCCCCTATTTTAAGCGTATTAGAAACAGAGATTAAAGACTCTGCTATATCTTCCGTTATCTTTGAGGCGTTATGAAGTTTCCACACTATATCATTTTTAACGCTATCAAGGACAGGTGAAACACAGGCGGGAGAAAGCATTTCTTCAAGCTTTTTCGTAACACTTTTCGGCAATAATAAGAATATTAAAGTTGCCGCCGCAGTTTCAATTACTATAGGCAGCGCCAAAGGGTTGCCCGCTTCCATAATTGCTATAACTCCGTTAGCCACAATAAAAGCAGAGGCAGTACCCACCTTTCCAAGCTGTGAGAAAACACCGCCTAAAAGCCCGCCAAAGCTATACCCTGCAAGCACAAGGCTGCCTGTATTCTCACCGCTAACGCTAAGAGCTATACCTGTGCATACGCCAACTATTACACCGCCCGCCTCGTGCGTGTATCTTGCACATATTAATATCAAAAGCACTGCAAAAATTCTTATTGGCACAAACTCGCCTATGCTTATACTGCTAAGTGATAAAAGTAAAAGTCCTACTGTAATCATAAGCGCCGATAAGTCTTTAGAGCTTAAATATCCAAAACTTTTATACGATATTTTCATTTTTGAGGCGGCATGTATAAAGTATGCGCCGCACGCACCCGTTAGCGCCTCTGTTAAGAATTTTAGCACTAATGGCAATGATAAAGTTTCTGAAAACGCTATTGCAAGCCCTGTAATAAAAAGTGTTGCAAATGTTATAGAAGGCGCAAATATCTTTGAGGCTGTTATGTCTTTAAGCCCTTTTAAGGTGCCCATTATAACACCGCAAGCAAGAATTGCCGCTATATATCTAAGAGCGTATAACGAGTTTTGTGTAACAATATAGCCAAGTGATGCCCCTATTATGCTAACAGGCATGTAAGAAAAGCCTGCCGCTGAGACAGCACTCACTCCAAAAGGCGAAAACAGTCCTGCTTTTCCGCCAAGTGAGAACACAAACGACAGCACAAAAACTGATACGTTCTTAACTAAAAACTCGATAAGCTCCACTATGCCTTCGTGCTTTTTTCTTTCAGAAGTCCTTTTGTCGGATATGTTTTCCACCGTTCTTCACCCTTTACAATAATTTGAATATATCTTATTAAATTTTATAGGACAAGCTATAAAAAACGGCTCTAATCATGCTGTACTTTTTTAGGGTTATTTGTTACAATATTTATATATTTCACGTTTCATCTGTCTTTGTAAGAAACTTTTAATAATAATGAGAACTTTTTTGTAACTTTTATATGCGATACTTAAAATAATCGGAGGGGTATTATGTACAATATTCTTGTTTGTGATGATGACAAGGCTATATTAAATTCAATTGACATTTACTTAAAACTTGAGGGTTATAACACATTTCTTGCCGATAATGGGGTAAAGGCGCTTGAAATGGTGCGCAAAAACGAAATTCATTGTATCGTGCTTGATATTATGATGCCAGAGCTTGACGGGCTGACAACCACGCTTAAAATGAGGGAAAAATATAACATACCAATTATTTTGCTTTCTGCAAAAAGTGAAGATACTGATAAAATAACGGGACTGTCATTCGGTGCGGACGACTATATGACAAAGCCTTTTAACCCGCTAGAGCTAATAGCAAGAGTAAAAAGCCAAATAAGGCGGTATATAAATTTAGGCAGCATGGAAAAAAAGGAAGGCGTTATCGAAACGGGCGGTCTTGTGCTTGATACAACAGCGCATGAGGTTACGCTTGACGGAGAGACTGTAAAGCTAACTGCTACAGAGTTTGGTATTATTGAATATCTTATGCAAAATATGGGCCGTGTGCTGTCTACCTCTCAAATTTATGAAGCTGTATGGAATGAGCCGTCTTTTGCGGGCGATAAAACTGTTACCGTACACATTAGAAGAATACGTGAAAAAATTGAAATTAACCCAAAAGAGCCAAAATATTTAAAGGTGGTGTGGGGAATTGGATACAAAATCGAAAAACTTTAAGTACTCAGATTTCACTAAAGCTGTTGCGGTACTTCTTTGTTTTACACTTGTTTTTTTAGCAGGTCACTCAGCATTTTCATTATACAGAAGTGAAATTATCTTTGCTGACGGAGGAAAAGATAATTTTACGGCAACCCCGTCATTTCTATATAATATCCGTAATGACATAAGGGTTATTGCAGCT
>DASRNG010000081.1:0-9632 GCA_035647555.1 Oscillospiraceae bacterium
CTTTATGCCCATTATAAAAGTAAGCGCATTTCGGAATTAAAACATCAGGCGCACCTTTCGTAATTTGTATATAACCGCTGCCATTTTTATGTACAGTTGTCATTAATTTTGTTTCACTGGAAAATGGTATTTCTTTTATACGAGGGTACTCTTTAATTATATTTTGATATTTTAACCTTGTTTTTAGCAGTGCATTAATTATTGCATTCTCTGTAGGCTCTCCAACCGCTGCTGTTTTTCCTCTTTTTCTTCCAACTGTAGAGTTAGAGCAAAGTGCGGCATACATAAAAAGATTTTCAGCATAAGGGCTTTTTGCGTCTAATTCCTTTTTATTTGGTAAATAAACTTTTGTTGCCGTCATTTTATTTTGTGTTAGAGTTCCTGTTTTATCAGAACAGATAACAGAGGCACTGCCAAGTGTTTCTATACTTGGCAGCCTGCGGACTATGGCATTCTTCTTTGAGAGTTTGCCAACCCCTAATGATAATACTATTGTAACAATAGCGGGAAGTCCCTCAGGTATAGCTGCAACAGCAAGACTTATAGCCGTCATAAAGCTATCCATAGCCGAAGTTTTTCTAATAATTGCAAGCACGAATATAAATGCACAAATTGTCAAAGCAGCAGTTCCCAAAGATTTAGAGAGCTTTGAAAGCCTAATTTGCAAGGGCGTGCTTTCTGTTTTTTCTATACTTAGCATTTCTGCTATTTTGCCTATCTCTGTATCCATTCCCGTTTGTACTACTATTGCCTCACCGTGACCGCTCGTTACTAAGGTGGATGAGAATACCATGTTTTTTCTATCGGCTGTATTTGTATTTAAGGGAAGTAAAACAGATGATGCTTTTTGCACGGGGAGCGACTCTCCCGTAAGTGTACTTTCATCAATTTTAAGCTGCTCAGATGATACTAAGCGGGCGTCAGCTGAAACCATATCTCCCGCACTAAGTATTAATATATCGCCCTTTACAATTTGAGTGGCTGGAACTTTAAGGTTTTTACCGCCGCGTTTTACGGTTGACATGGGTGCGCTTAAGTCTTTTAGCGCTGCAAGGGCTTTAGCTGCCTTGCTCTCCTCAAAAACACCTATTGCAGCGTTTACTACAACAATAGCAAGAATAACAACTGTATCTGTTATATTTGATTGACCAGATAGTTTAGAAATTCCAAATGATACTGCCGCTGCAATTAAAAGTATAATTATTGAAAAATCACAAAGCTGTAAAAAAAGTCGTTGTAGTATATTTTTTTCCTTAATACTTTTTATTTCATTTTTTCCAAGTTCTAAAAGCCTCTTTTTAGCCTCGGTAATACTTAGCCCTTTATTTGACGAATTAAGATTTTCTATTATTTGCTCTACTTTTTGGTTATGATAGCCCACTATAAAACATCCCCCTGTTGTCCTGTATTTGTCTTGTACAGTCTATTCATGTGAGTGGGTTAATATTAAAGATTAAAATCATTATACAAAACAAAGTGATAAGATTTGTTTATTTACAAGGATTTAATAATTATTAGTTGCCAAAATCATCAAATGATGATAAAATAATCGTTATCTATGGGTCAGGGAGAATGATTACGTGTTAAAGCTGTGGAAATATTTAAAACCGCAAAATAAAATTGTAGTTTCTACTATATCACTTGTACTTTTTAATAATGTTTTAGCGCTTTTGTTACCTTTTTTAATGGCAGAAATTATAAATAACGGAATTACAAAGGGCGATTTAAATTATATAATTAAAATTGGCTCTATAATGCTTATGGTGTCTGCATTAAATGTGGGTATTGCTATTGCTATTAGCTATTTTTCAAGCAATATTTCTGCTGGGTTTTCAAAGGTTTTAAGGCGTGAGGTGTTCTTAAAAATTGAAAGTTTTTCACAGGCAGAGATAGACAAGATTGGCGTTCCGTCACTTATAACACGCTCTACAAACGATATAAGGCACGCTCAAGACATGACACTTACGCTCATAAAGTCAATAGTAACCGTACCTGTTATGCTAATAGGCGGGTCGATTATGGCCGTTATTATGGACCCAAAACTATCTTTAATTATCCTTGCAATAGTACCGATAATTGCTGTAATCACTTTTTTTGTTGCTAAAAAAATTATTCCTATGTTTAAAAAGGTACAGACAAAAACGGATAAACTAAACCTTATAATTAGAGAAAACATTAACGGTATACGCGTTACAAGAGCATTTAATAGAAAAAAATATGAAACAGAAAGATTTAACAAAGCAAACTTTGAGTTAACTGGTCTTTCGTTAAAAATTAGCCGCACATTCGCCTTACTAATACCAGTGCTTACACTATTTATCTTTTTAATAATAATAGCGCTTGTATTAATAGGCGGCAGGCAAATTCAAGTTCTTACGGATACTATTGAAGTCTCAAATACAATAGGCGATTTGCAGGCTTTTATCCTTTACTTAATATTCGTTGTTCTTGCTTTGTCTACTGGTGCGGCAATGTTTATTATGATACCAAGAGCTAGAATATCTGCTTTAAGAATTATTGAAGTGTTAGAAATTGAGCCACAGATTAAAGAGATAGATAAAGACATAGACGGCGGCGAGATAAAGGGGAACCTTGAATTTAAGAATGTTAGCTTTGGTTATAGTGGTGATGATGGCTTTGTTACAGTGCTTGATGATATTAGCTTTACAGCCAAAAAAGGTGAAGTTACGGCGATTATTGGCGGCACTGGCTCTGGCAAGTCTACAATAATCAACTTAATTCCTCGCTTTTATGACGTTTTAGATGGTCAAGTAATTGTAGACGGTGTTGATGTTAGGGATATGCGCCTTAGCACACTAAGGGCAAAAATCGGCTTTATACCGCAGCAGGCATTTCTTTTTAGCGGCACAATAGCAGACAATTTAAGGTACGGCAAAGAAGATGCTACTGATGAGGAGCTTTGGCGTGCGCTTGAAATTTCTCAGGCAAAGGATTTTGTAAAGAAACTTCCCGATGGATTAAACCATTTTGTATCTCAAAGCGGTATAAACTTATCAGGTGGGCAAAAACAGCGCCTTGCTATTGCAAGGGCAATTATTAAAAATGCTGAATTTTACATTTTTGATGATAGTTTTTCAGCGCTTGACTACGCCACAGATTCGCGGCTTAGGCAAAGGCTGCATGAGGAATTAACAGATGCAAATATAATAATTGTAGCGCAAAGAATTGGTACAATTATTAATGCTGATAGAATAATAGTTTTAAGTGACGGTAAAATTGCCGCTATAGGAAAGCATGATGACCTTAAAAACACATCTGAAGTATATCGTGAAATAGTAGAATCCCAATTTAAAAAGGAGGAAATGGAGGCTAAAACGAATGGGTAAAACTGACGAGCAAATTAAACAAATCCGTGAAAAACGGAAAAAACGTTATGCCTCATACAAAGGAACTTTTAAAAAGGACGATAAACCTCAAAGTTTTGGTCCTACTATAAAAAGATTTATAGGCATTGTGATAAAAGGCAACCCTATAATTACCGTTGTGGTAATTGCCGCAATAGCAAGTACAATTCTTTCTATTATTGGCCCCACACTGCTTAGCGATGCAATAGACGAGCTAAATAAACAAGTTCAACTAAAGCTTTCAGGCTCGGCAGTTTCACTTGACACTATTTTATCAATAATGACAAAGCTTTTTATTGTTTATGGGGTAAGCTCTATATTAATGTACATTCAGCAGTACACAATGGCAGGCATTACTCAAAAGATAGTTTGCTCCTTACGAGCAGAAATTAATAGCAAGCTTACAAGGCTGCCGCTTAGATTTTTTGATATACACGCTAAAGGAGAGCTGCTAAGCCGTATTGTAAACGATATTGATAATATCAGCAGCACTTTGCAGCATAATATTATATCAATCATCACATCATTTATAATGGTAGTAGGCGTGTTTGCTATTATGCTTAAAACAAACCCTCTTATGACGCTTATAACAGTGGCTTTAGTACCCGTTAGCACAGTTATAGCACTGAGAATACTAAAGGTTTCAAAAAAGCTTTTCCGTAGGCAATGGGAAGTAACGGGCGAGCTTAACGGGCATATAGAGGAAATGTATTCAGGCCATAAAATAGTAAAGCTATTTGACAGAGAGCAAAGCGCTATAGATGAATTTGAAGATATTAACGAGCAGTTATATCAAGCAGGCAAAAAGGCGCAGTTCGTTTCTGGCATAATACACCCGTTTTTGAGTTTTGTGAACAATCTTGGATATGTTGCTGTGTGTATTGTTGGCGGTTATCTTGTGGTAAAAGGCGAGTTTACTTTAGGCGGAATCACGGCTTTTATAGCTTATTCTAAAATGTTTTCACAGCCGATTATAGACATTGCAAATATAACTAATAACCTACAATCCTCACTAGCTTCAAGTGAAAGAGTATTTTCAGTCCTTGACGAAACTGAAGAACCCATAACCGAAAACCCTTTACCAGTACCAGAGTTTACAAAGTCTCTTTCGTTTAATAACGTTTATTTTAGTTATTCAGAAGATAAGCCTCTTATAGAAGAAATGAACTTTGACGTAACACCAGGTCAATTAATAGCACTTGTAGGGCCTACCGGTGCAGGAAAAACAACTTTTGTAAACCTTTTAATGCGTTTTTATGATGTAAATAAAGGCTCTATAACAATTGACGGTGTAAATATTAAAGATATAGACAGAGAAGAGCTTCGCTCTTTATTTGGAATGGTGCTTCAAGATACTTGGCTATTTGAGGGCACAATTATGGAGAATATACGGTATGGCAGGCTTGACGCTACTGACAAGGAAATATACAAAGCCGCAAAAAATGCCAGAGCGCACCATTTTATAAAAACGCTGCCAGATGGTTATGATACAGTACTTGAAGAAAACGGCGAAAATCTTTCACAAGGGCAAAGGCAGCTTTTAACAGTAACGAGAGCGCTTATTAAAAACCCTAAAATCTTAATTCTTGACGAGGCTACAAGCTCTGTAGATACAAGAACAGAGCTGCTTTTACAACAGGCAATGAGCGAAATTATGACGGGTAGAACTAACTTTGTAATCGCTCATAGGCTTTCAACTATCCGCAAATCAGACAGAGTTTTATTTATTGATAATGGCGTTATTAAAGAGCAGGGAACGCACGATGAATTACTCGCACAAAATGGTCTTTATGCTGATATGTACAACAGTCAATTTAAAGGCTCTCAGCCTAAAAATAAATTGGATACGGATTTTTAATGTTTGAAAGGGAGAAGAACACAAATGCAAAGCACAGAAAAAACAATGGAAAAAATAGTAGCCCTATGTAAGGGGAGAGGCTTTATATTCCCTGGCAGTGATGTTTATGGAGGGTTAGCAAATACATGGGATTATGGCCCGCTTGGGGCACTTTTAAAAAACAATGTTAAAAATGCTTGGAGAAAAAAGTTTATACAAGAAAGGGCTAACAGCTATGAGTTAGACTGCGGCATTTTTATGCACCCAAGAGTATGGGAGGCATCTGGACACGTTGACGGCTTTTCTGACCCGCTTCTTGACTGTAAAGATTGCAAAATGCGCCACAGAGCAGATAATTTGATTGAGTCTTTTAATATTGAGGCTCCATTAGGTGAAATGTCAAAACAGCAAATGCTTGAATATATAATAGAAAATAAAATAACTTGCCCAAACTGCGGCAAGCTAAATTACACTGAAATAAGAGAATTTAACCTAATGTTTCAAACATATAGGGGGGTTACGAGTGATAGTAAGAGTGTTATATACCTAAGACCTGAAAATGCTCAGGGTCAGTACGTAAACTTCTTAAATGTAATGCGAACAACAAGGGCAAAGCTTCCTATGGGAATTGGGCAAATCGGCAAAGCTTTTAGAAATGAAATTACCCCAGGTAACTTCACATTCAGAACAATAGAGTTTGACCAAATGGAGTACCAAACTTTTTGTAAAGAGGGCGCAGATGATGAGCTTTATGAGTACTTTAAAGAGTTTGGCAAAGAATATTTTGTCGGCATTGGACTGAAACCAGAAAATCTTCGTTATCGTGACCATGAAAAGCTTGCGCATTATGCAAAGTCAGCGTGCGATATTGAGTTTTTATTCCCATTTGGCTGGGGCGAAATAAATGGCACTCATAATAGAACTGACTATGACCTTAAACGCCACCAAGAATACAGCGGTCAAAAGTTTGAATATACAGACCCAATTACGAACGAAAAGTTTATTCCATATATAGTTGAATCATCCTATGGTCTTGATAGAACGGTTCTTGCACTTATTTGTGAAGCGTATGATGAAGAAGTTGTAGACGCTAAGAAAGGCGACACAAGAGTAGTACTTCATTTTGCCCCTGCTATAGCTCCTGTAAAATGTGCTGTTCTTCCACTGTCTAAAAAACTTTCAGAGCCAGCGCTTGAGGTATACGAGCAGCTTTCTAAAGATTTTATGGCAGATTATGACGAGGCAGGCTCTATCGGCAAACGCTACCGTCGCCAAGACGAGGTAGGAACTCCGTTTTGCATAACATTTGATTTTGATAGTTTAGAGGATAATTGTGTTACGGTAAGATTTCGTGATTCTATGGAGCAAAAACGCCTGCCTATAAACGAGCTGAATGACTTTATAAAGAAAGAGATTAAAGATTAATCAGGTGGTAATGTGAAAAGGATATTAACGGCATTTGTTGCCTTATGTCTTATATTTGCCCTTTCCGGTTGTTTTTCAAATTCGGAGAGTAAACCTTTATATGTGCCTATTGATTTAGAGCCATTATCCCTTGACCCACAAATTGTAAGCGGTTATGGTGCCAAGATTATAATTAGTAACTGTTTTGAAGGGCTTTTAAGAATAAATAAAAATGGAAATATAGATTTTGGTGTTGCCACTGAATATAAAATTAGCCCTGATGGTCTTAAATATACATTCAGGCTTAACCCAAAGGCCATGTGGCACTTAACTGCGGAGCATAAAAGGATGTTAGGAGACGAGGGGTACAATAGCTTTAACACAAAAGTTATAGCAGAGGACTTTGTATTTGCCTTAAGGCGTGCTTTATCTCCCGCAACAAAAGCGCCGTATGCACATAAATTGTTCTCTATAAAAAATGCGCAAAAGATTAATAAAGGGGAATTGTCATCAGACCAACTTGGGGTTAAAGCAATTGATAACAACACTCTTGAGATTACCCTTGAATATGCTGACACAACATTTCCATACTCATTAACACTTCCAATTGCAATGCCATGCCGAAAAGACTTTTTTGAAAAAACAAAAGGTAAGTACGGCTTAGAGTTAGACTACATAATTTGCAACGGTCCTCTTTACATAACCTCGTGGGCACATGATAGTTCTGTATATATTAAAATGAATAAAGATTATAACGGAAAGGCAGTCGTTAAAGCGCCTTTAGTAGGGCTTATTATAAATGATGACCTAAATGACCGCTTAAAACTTTTAACTTCAGGCTCGTATGACTGTGATTTTGTTGACGCAAAAATGATAAGCTTATTAAATGACAAATCAACACTTAACCTAACAGAAATTCCAAACCGCATATACGGGCTTTTAATTAACACAAATTCTGGCGCTACCGCAAATTTAGACTTTAGAAAAGCTTTATTCTACTCTTTTGATAAAACGCTTTTTGAAAAGGTGGATTATATAGGAGAGGAAACGAGCACAATGGTACCTCTTGGCTCTGTAATAGGGGAGACGGCTTATTCCTCTTTTAAAACGCAAAAACTTAAAACCGAATATGCACCAGACAAAGCCAAAAGTCACTTAAACTCTGCTATTAACAGCAATAATGGTACAGATATTTCTGTTACAATTACCTGCTCTTCTGATTTTAGAAAATCTGTAGAGCGCATTGTTCAAAATTGGCAGTCAATATTTTCCGTAAAGCTTTCAATAAAAATAAATGAAGTGTCTGATGAAGAGCTTATTAAAGCTGTAAATCAAAAGAGTTATGAGGTTATTTTTGCCCCGATTGAAAGTGATTTTTCGTTTGCTGATGAATACATGGAAAACTTCTGCACAAAAACTGTTTCTTATGAAAACGAGCAACTTAATTTATTAGTTCAAAATATGAAAAAGAAAACCGATGTTACAGAAAAGGCAAATGCATTATCACAAATTGAAAAACATATTTATAATAATGCTGTATTTTACCCTGTGTTTAGCGGCTACACATATTTTGCAACATATATTAAAACAAGCGGACTTCATTTTAATAATTCAAAAACAGGTCTTGCTCTTTATGAAGGAGAAAGATATGAATAGTAAATTTTATCGCACTATATCTGCTATACTATGGGTGTCAGCGGCAGCTTTAATTTTCTTCTTATCACACCAAACGGGTGAAGAATCCTCAAAATCAAGCGGCACTATGCTGCTTGCTCTTGAGGCTATATTTAAAACGGAAATTAGCGAAAGCTTTGTTAGAACTGCCGCCCATTTTACAGAGTTTATGGTTTTTGGTTTTTTAACAATAAATTTAAGCTTTGCATTTAAGGGTTATTTAACTCCGTTTAAATCTGTTATAGTAGGTTCGCTTTATGCCGTAACAGATGAAGTGCATCAAATATTTGTTCCCAAAAGAGCTTGTGAGTTTTCAGATTTTCTTGTTGATACGGCAGGTGTAATTATGGGGGTACTTATTTTCACATTAATCTATATTGTTTTTACAAAAAATAGAAAAGAAAGAGAGAAATTGCGATGAATTTTTCAGTATGTATTGAAATGATTTTTAATGAACTTCCCTTTTACGAGCGTTTTGCAGCGGTTAAAAATGCAGGTATAAATGCTGCGGAGATTTGGGGCTGGGCACACCGTGATTTGTCAGAATTAAAGCGGGCGATAAGCCTTTCAGGAGTTTCATTATCCTCAATGTGTGTTGACTCTAAAGATGAAGACGTTTCAAAGCGATATAAGAATAATCCTATCGTTTCAAATGGTAGTGAAGGCATTTTTTGTGAGATTGTGCACCACTCTGTGGAGGCGGCAAAACAGTTAGGTGTGAAAAATCTAATCGTCACAACAGGGCAGGAAAGCGAAGACTTATCACGTGAAAAACAACAAGAGAACATAATTTCTGCTTTATTAGCAGCAGCACCTATATTTGAAACAAACGGTTTAACTGCTGTTATAGAGCCTCTTAATACTCTTATTGACCACAAAGGCTATTATCTTTCTACCTCAAAGCAGGCGGCTGATATTATAAATGAAGTATCAAGCAAAAATGTTAAGATGCTTTTTGATGTTTACCACCAACAAATAACAGAGGGTAACGTTATTAATAATATTAAAAAGTATATTGATATAATCGGCCATTTCCATATTGCAGACAATCCAGGCAGGAATGAACCAGGGACTGGGGAGCTTAATTATTCATCTATTTTTAGAGCAATATCAAAAACAAAGTACAGCGGCTACATAGGGCTTGAGTTTTCACCTAAAGCAGATGATACACAAGTATTACTTGAGCTTCAAAAACTATAATTACTTATTTAAGCATAAAAACACGGCAGACCTCATAAAAGGTTGCCGTGTTTTCTAATTATAAGCTTCTAAAATTGTCTCTAAACCAAATGTCTTCGACTTCAAATGTTTTTCCGTTTAAATAATTTAAGTTTTCTGCATCACTTTTTAGA
>DASRNG010000082.1:0-2557 GCA_035647555.1 Oscillospiraceae bacterium
AGTTAATAGACAATATAGTCTTAAAAGTAAACTTATATATTTTTTATACTCATATTTAATAGGCAGAAAACAGCGTGTTTTAAGTCTTTAGCAGACTAAAATACTATTCAGGCTCGTTTGTAATATCCTCTAACACCTTTATAAGGTCTGCCATATTATTAATTGTAACATCTTTTTCATTAATGTAGTTTTTAAGGTCAACGGAAAGCTCTTCAAACTTGTCCCTAATTTGTGTAGATATTGTTGCCATACATAAAACTCCTAAGTTTATTACACAACTTGAGCTAACATAAAGCGCTGTAGTAAAATGATAGCCGTTGTGCTATTAATAGTATGGCACAATTTTCAAAATATATAATTTGTTTTTATGTTTTGCTTTTTTTGCTTATTGCATAGTAGTATAAAATAGTAGAGATTATAAGGAAAACAACACCGCACATTATTGTACAAGCAGTAACTCCGTTCATAAATTTGATAAAAAATGAACGTAGGGCTTCATCTGTAAGCGTGAACTTTTCTGCCTGTTTTGTAATAAGAATGAGCAAAGGGAAAGCAGTAAGCATAAGCCCTGTGCCACCGAGTGATGATGCGAAATAAAGGTAAGCGTTAAGCTTTTCTTTATAACTTAAAAATATAATAACTGAAATGATTATTGAGAAAAGAGATAGAAAAGCTATAGCTAAAGGCATTAACTTTGACGCTCTTTTTATAACTGGAGAAATAGTTTCGCTATAAGGAAGTATGGTATAGCGATTGTAAAGAGCTGTTAAGTCATCAGCAAATTGCCGTATGCCTGCCTGTATTTCTTTACTTTCTACATCCATGTGCATATTTGCTGCATATTTGTATAAAGCGTTATAAAGCTCATTAGAAAACTCGTTGCCATTTTCCTTTTCTATACCATTATAAATTTCAAAAATAGATTTAGCCATATCATTTGTTATTGTTTCGGCTGTAATGTTTTCCTTAAAATAATCTATAAAGAAAGATTCTTCAACATTGCCTGCCGCACCGTATGATATAAAATGCTCTTTAATTCGGGGAAGCTCAATTTCACCGAAACTTGACTTTTGAAGGGATTTTACCACATAACGGGGATTTAATAATGTTAAAGAAACAACAGATAAAAGACCCGTTAAGGCAAGTATAACGGAAAGTGAAAAAGATAAAAGTGTTATAATAATTTTTCTTGTAGAATTAATTTTTTTGTTCACGAGTTCACCTGTTAATTATATTTATCTATCATAGGCCCTGAAACATATTCACAAAATGCATAGCATCTGTATTTTGAAATGGAAATGCCATTTTCTTTTTGGCACGTATAGATAATTAGAAATTCGACTTCATTTTCATCTTCTCTTTCAATATAAGACATATATGCCGAAGTGTCGTCACGGTGAGCAATGCTTTTTTCGATTATACGGTACACATAATTGCCATAGTTTGTTTCAATGTTTACTATTGCCCCTATGTTTGCACTGCTTTGAAGGTCCCGAAAGAAAGTGTTGTTATGGGCAGATACCATAACAGTTTTGCCATATCCAGGAACACCGCCATAAAGTGAAACGCAGGCACCTTTATTAAGTAGGGTAACACTGTCCCCAAATATAAGCGGGGCATCAATTTTAGTGTTCTCTACAGAAATGATGCCAAAATGGTCGCCCCAGGTTGGGTAATCAAACTCAGATGCTTTAATATCCCCGCCTGCTTTACCTGTAGAGCCTGAGAAGATGCTGTTTATGTCCTCAGAGTCACTTTGTAGTGAGGAGGTATTGCCGGTAAAAGCAAGGCGGTACATACTTAAAAACGGACGAGCTACGGGTAAAAAGGCAACATAAATAAGAAGGTACCCGCATAATAAAAAGATTCCCGGAAGAATTAAAAAACTCTTTCGGCAATCTTTTGTTTTTTTATCGTTTGTTATTATGCTAAGCCACATTATCTTCTTTACGGAATTTTTTTACACTAACAGCACCAGCAGCAGAAATAGCGGCAATTGCCGAAAAGGCTGCTATCGCAATATTATTCGCACCCGTTTGTACGATAATACCAGGTTTTAGCTGGGCAACAATTTTGCTGTTTGCATCTTTGATGATAAGAAGACCTTTAGCTCTGTCAGCAGTAACGGTATAGCCAATTACTGCAAGTGCTTTTTCGGCAAAACCGAGTAAAGCGTCTTGTGCGGCGGTATTCTTTTTAAGGTCGTTCATAGTGACAAGTTTTTCTTTAAGAACATAGTCATATGCCTCATCAAGGATTGAAATAATTTCGTCATACTGAGCCTCAGTAATGTCAATAGTGTTGCAAATATTTTCAGCAGCATTGATGTATGCTTTTGGAACAGTTATAGTGCCATTGTCTGTTTTGTACTTTGTTTGAACATAATTTATAAGTTTTTGCTCATAGGTATTTATGCCTGCCGCAAATGTTGGCAAGGCGAGAGCGAAAAGGAGCACGAAAACGAGTAAAAAGCTGATAGATTTTTTCATTAAAATCTCTCCTTAATAATAACGATTTTTTTATTTGGTTATAATACTGTAATATGATATTACCATAC
>DASRNG010000083.1:0-14681 GCA_035647555.1 Oscillospiraceae bacterium
AAAGCTACAAAGGCCCATCACTTATAATCGCCTATGCACCATGCGAAATGCACAGCATTAAAGGCGGCATGGCAAACTGCCAAAGTGAAATGAAAAAGGCTGTTGAGTGCGGTTATTGGAACATATTCCGCTTTAACCCCGCACTTAAAGCAGAGGGCAAAAATCCACTCACGATAGACAGCAAAGAGCCTACAGGCAGCTATCAAGAGTTTATACTGAACGAAGCACGTTACTCCTCTTTGAAAAATGCATTCCCAGAGCGTGCTAAAGAGTTGTTCACATTGGCAGAGGAAACTTCTAAAGAAAAATACGAGCACCTATTAAAACTTAAAGAAGTTTACGAGCCAGCAAAATAAAAAATAGCTTATACGCTAAAAATATAACGGGCAAGTACTTTGGTACTTGCCCGTTTGTTTTGTATATGTAAAATAAAAAAATAGAACAAAATTTACCCTGTAACACAGAGAAAAGTTCTCAGTACAGGGTGATTTCATTTATAAAAAATTAAGCTTAAACGTTTTTAACTTTTACGGCAAGGGCAGACTTTTTATTAGCAGCATTATTTTTATGAATAAGTCCTTTTGCTGCCGCTTGGTCAATTTTCTTTACTGCAAAGTTAACTATTTCTTGTTTGTTTTCAGCGTTCTCCTCAATTGCAGTGTTCGCCTTTTTTAAGGCTGTTTTAAGTGAGGAATTTAAGGAGCGATTTTTAAGTGTTCTCGCTTGACTGATTAAAACTCTTTTCTTTGAAGATTTAATATTGGGCATCGTTGCACCTCCTTTGGTAAAATAACATCGTACAGCTAAGAATAATACCACAACATTTACAATTTTGCAAGTTTTTTTGAAAAAATGGGCATACTTTTTTTATAATTGTTTGAAAGGGTGGAATAATTTGAATATAAGGACTGACTTAGCTCTTGAAACACACGAAATGAAAGGTGCAGGCGCTATAGATGGTGTAGAAGTGTCTACTAAAAGCGGTGATAAATTTAAGACGACTATAATTGAAATTAAAAACGAAAATGGAGCTTATGCACTTAACAAGCCAGCTGGAAAATACATTACGATTGAGTTTTCAGAGTTTACTGATGATATAGATATTACAGACGAAAGAATGACGGCTATAAGAGATGCGGTAACAGAGCTTATTCCAAAAGACGGACCTGTTTTAGTAGCGGGGATAGGTAACAGAAATATAACGCCTGATGCATTAGGACCAGGCGTAGCAACTCAAATTTTTGCAACACGGCATATAGGAAAAGAGCTGCAAGAGAAAATAGGTCTTGAGGGGCTAAGACCCGTATCAAGCATAGCCTCTGGAGTTTTAGGGCAAACAGGAATTGAAACGGCAGAAATATTGTCTGCCGTAGCAAATGCAATAAGCCCCTGTGCTGTCATCACGGTTGATGCATTAGCCTCAAGAAATTTAGCTCGTCTTGGACGCACTGTGCAGCTTTGCGACACGGGTATAAGCCCAGGTTCTGGCGTGGGTAACGCAAGAAAGCGAATAGATGAGGACTCTGTAGGCTACCCCATTATTTCAATAGGTGTGCCCACAGTTGTAGATGCATACACACTTGCAAGAGATGTTGCAGGCAAAGCAGGTGAAGATGAAAACAGTGGTGAAGATAGCAGCAAAAGCGATATTGAACCCGCTTGCGAGAATATGATGGTAACACCTCGGGAAATTGATGTAGTGATTGAAAGGGCGTCAAAGCTCATAGCGCTTGCGATAAACTCTGCTCTTCAGCCCTCCTTTTCGCCTGAAGATATTTTGAGTCTTATGTGACAAATATCGAATATTGAGCGGTATTTCTTCATAGTATTTATTGTTGCAAGGAGGAAATGCCGTGAACAATTTTCTGCGGCTTATTGCCGCATTTTTATGCCTTAGCCTTTGTATTGTTTTACTTTTTACCGTTTTATCAGATAAAGATAAAATTGGAACTACTTTGTCTCCCATAATGCTTGCAGTAGTTGGTGTTTCATCTCCTTTAGAGTATGCAGATGCAGTTGTAAATGAGCTATACACAGAGGAAGAGGCACAGCAGATTAAAAAAACTTCAACAATGCTAACTCTTTTAGGTTTTGGAGCAGGCAGGGTAGAGGTATCGTCTTTAGCATATGTTAGCAAAGATATTTCTAATATGATTGAAGAAAGCGCCAATATGTATGCCTCGTTTAAGAAAAGCGGTGAGATTTTAGAAGAAGACTTATCATCTAAAAAAGCTAATACCGTATTTAAATCTGTTTCAGTAAACAGCAGTATTTCATCTCATAAAGTAGATATACCCGCAAAGCTTGAGGAAAAGCTTAATTTAAGCGGGTTTGATAAAAACAAACCATGCATACTTGTTTACCACACTCATACGACCGAGGGCTTTGAAATACTTGATATGGGTTGGTATTCAAAAGATTATAACTCCAGAACAAAGGACATAACGAAAAATATAGTTAGAGTAGGCGAGGAAATTGTGCAAATACTAACAGATAAAGGGTTTACTGTTATTCATGATAAAACTATTCACGATGCATCATACAGCGGCTCTTATGACCGCTCGGCAAAAACAGTAAAAAAGTGGCTTAGTGAGTATCCGTCAATTATACTATCGTTAGATGTTCACAGAGATGCTATTCACTATGACGGCAAGGTAAAATCAAAACCGACAGCGACAATAGACAATAAAAAAGCGGCACAAATTATGATAATTGCAGGCTGTGAAAGTGGAGATGTTACAAACTTTCCGAACTGGAAAGACAATTTAACGTTTTCTTGTAAACTGCAAAAAACTGCTGAGGAACTATATCCAAATCTTATGCGTCCAATATTCTTTTGCTCTCGTAAATATAATATGGATATGACGCGATATGCCATGCTTTTAGAAATGGGTACGGATGCTAATACGCTTGACGAAGCGGTTTATTCAGGCAGGCTAATTGGAAATGCGCTTGCTAAAATGCTTGACGAACAATTAAAATAAAAGGCGGGAAGTAAAATGAGAAAAACAGAAAAAATAATAAAAACTTTTGTGGTAGCGAGTATTGCACAGATACTCGCTTTCGGGCTTTTTTGCTGTATTATAGTAGCAGGTGAAAACACAGAAAGAATAATAAGCGGTACCGAAAAGCAAATAATATCATATGAGAAATACGGAAAAAAACCTTTTGATTTTATTTTTAATATGTGGTAAAATTAAATAAAAGTTTATAACAAAAAATGTAAGGATGAAGATAATGGATTTTACCGTATATGATAAACAAGGCGGACTTGAAGGCTTTGCAATTGTTCGCTCTTGTGAAAAGAAAAAAGCAAGAAATGGCTCTGTTTTCCTTGACATTATTCTCTCAGACAAAACGGGAGAGGTTTATGCAAAGCTTTGGGACTATAAAGAGAATATACTTCCCTTGCCTGAGGTTAACTCCCTTGTAAAAGTAAGGGGCATAATGCAGCAGTTTAACAATGCAGACCAATTTATAATACAGCAAATTCGCCCCGTTTTAGAAAGCGATAATATTGATGTAAGGGACTATGTAAAGACGGCTGACTACACGGGCGAAGAAATGTATAATGAGCTTTTTAATACTGTAAGTGCGTTTAATGATGACGAGCTTAGAGTACTCATTTTGGCAATTCTTGAGGAGCAAAAGGAAAAACTGCTTTATTTCCCTGCTGCTTTTAAGCTTCATCATGCTATAAACGGCGGGCTTTTATATCACACAATATCCATAGTAAAGCTTGCTCAGGCAGTTTGTGATATTTATCCATATGTGGATAGAGAGCTGCTCATTTCTGGCGCCATTATTCACGATATATGTAAAACGTCTGAATTTAATGTAAGCTCTATGGGCATAGCAGAGGGTTATACAGAAAAGGGCGAGCTTGTGGGTCACCTTATTATGGGTGCTATGTATATTGATAAAAAAGCACAAGAGCTTGGAATTAGTGAAAAGACCTCAATGCTGCTTGAACATATGATAATATCACACCACGGCATACCAGAGTATGGCTCACCGATAAGACCTGCATTTATAGAGGCAGAGCTTTTATCACAGCTTGACCTTATGGACGCACAGATGTACCAAATGGCAGAATCGCTTTCATCTGTAGAAGAGGGCAAATTTACAAACAAAATTTGGGCGCTCGACAATAGAAAGCTATATAGTCACGGAAGAAAGCCTATAATGCCATTTGCAGAGCTTGACATTAAAGGAGATGAAGAAAAGTGAGAAACATAGAAGTTACGACACCGCAAAAGCTATTAAAAGAAGACGGTTCTCTGCGGCAGCCGGGTTGGTCAAAAACGCTAATTCAAGAGTATGACCGTGGTGACATTAAAGCATCTAAGTTTAGAATTAAAGAGTGGGATTATTATCTTGTTTTGTCACCGTCCTCGAACTTTGGTGCTGCTTTCACTATTTCCGACATTGGCTATATAGGGCTTCAATCTGTGTCACTTCTTGACTTTAGTAAGCCGTGGGAGCATACACAGTCAATAATAAAGCCCTTTACTATGGGAAAACTTAATTTGCCCAAAACTTCTAAAAAAGGAAACGTTACATATCGTGATAAACGCCTTAACATGGAGTTTCAAGTCTCTAAGGGCAAAAGGCGAATTGTTTGCGAGTTTAAGAACTTTTACAAGGGCAGATTATTTGAGTGTGATATTACGCTTTCAGAGCCAGAGATGGACACAATGGTTATTGCAACACCTTGGAAAGAGAAGAAAACCGCCTTTTATTACAATCAAAAAATCAATTGTATGAGAGCGTCAGGCTCTGTAATGTTTGACGGTAAAGAATATGTTTTTGACCCTGAAACAGATTTTGGCACACTTGACTGGGGCAGGGGAGTTTGGACTTATGACAATACATGGTACTGGGGTTCAGGCAATGGAATTGTAAACGATAAACCTTTTGGTTTTAACATTGGATATGGCTTTGGTGATACCTCTGCGGCAAGTGAAAATATGCTGTTTTATGACGGTAAGTGCCATAAGCTTGATGACGTCACTTTTAACATACCAAAGTCAAGCTACACAGACCCTTGGACGTTCACTTCAAGCGATGGTAGATTTGAGATGGATTTTATACCAATAATAGATAGAGCGGCAAAAATTGATACAAAACTAATTGTTACAGACCAGCATCAGGTATTTGGTAAAATGAGCGGTAAAGCAATTCTTGATGATGGTACAGAGCTTAAAGTGAAAGACCTTTTATGCTTTGCAGAAGATGTTCACAATAGATATTGAGGTAAATAATTTGGAATGGACTGAAATACAAATAATTATCCCCGCAAAAGATGTTGACGAGGCTGGCGCTATTGCTAATATGAGCGTTCCTTACGGCATATATATTGAGGATTATAGCAGCCTTGAGGCAGACGCTTTTGAAGTTGCAAGCTATGCAGATATAGACGAGGAACTGCTAAAAAAGGATAAAGACAACGCAATAATACATATTTACATCTCACCTGAGGACAATCCAAACGAAGCCGTTTCTTTCATATCAGAGAGGCTTGCAGTAGCTAAAATACCTTATACAATAAAAAAGGACAAGATAAACTCAGAGGATTGGGCAGACGGCTGGAAAAAGTATTACAAGCCAATACCAATAGGAGAAAAACTTGTTATCTGCCCTGCGTGGATAAAGCTTAGCGATACAAAGGGAAGAAAGACGCTGCTTATAGAGCCTGGCGCTGCCTTTGGCACTGGCACTCACGAGTCTACACAGCTAAGTATAAAAGCACTTGAAGAAGTGATAAAAACAGGGGACACAGTGCTTGATATTGGCTCTGGTAGCGGTATTTTATCAATTGCCGCCTTAGCTTTAGGTGCAAAAGAGGTGCTCGCTACCGATATTGACAAAAGTGCAGTAAAAACAGCACGGGAGAATGGGCTGCTAAACGGGTTTTCTGAACCTATCTTAACAGTAGTTTATGGCAGCCTTGCAGATAAGGCTAATGAAAAATATGATGTTATAGTAGCAAATATTGTGGCAGATGTGATAATCTCTTTCGCTGAAGATGCATTTTCTCTCTTAAACGATAATGGCACTTTTATATCAAGCGGTATTATTGAAAGTAGAGAAAGTGAAGTTAAAAGCGCACTTTTAGATGCAGGATTTAAGGTTAATAAGAGGCGTATAGATAACGGCTGGGTGTGTATTGAGGCGAAAAAACATAAATAATTTCTAATATTTAATATGGAAGCATAAACTGTACAAGAAGCTTTTTAAGGAGTGTCGATATGAAAAGATTTTTATGTGCAGTTTGTGCTTTGGTTTTTCTGTTTTGTCTTAGTACAGTAGGTTATGCAGGTCAAAGTAGAATTTTAGGCGAGAGCAGTTCAAATGATGATGTGAAAAGTGTTGTAAATGCAAAATTAGTGCAAACGAATACAATCCCTTTTGAAATAGACGCAAAAAGCGCTATTCTTGTTGAGGTTTCATCAGGCAGAATTTTGTTTGAAAAAAATCCTGATGAAAAACTTTATCCAGCGTCAATCACTAAAATAATGACAATGCTATTAGTAGCAGAGGCGATTGACAGTGCTAAAATTTCGCTTGAGGATAAGGTGACTACAAGTGCAACTGCTGCCTCGAAAGGCGGCTCTCAAATATGGCTAAAAGAGGGCGAGGTTATGTCTGTCCACGAAATGCTAAAAGCTGTGGCAATAGGCAGCGCTAATGATGCGGCAACAGCACTTGGCGAGCATGTAAGTGGAAGTGAAACGGCATTTGTAGGTGCTATGAACGCAAGGGCGAAAGAGCTTAACATGGAAAACTCTCATTTTGACAACGCAACAGGGCTTGACGATACCTCTGACACGCACCTTACAACGGCAAGAGATATTGCAATTATGTCAAGAGAGCTATTAAAACATAAGTTTATTGAGGAGTACACAACCGTTTGGATGGACTCTTTAAGAAACGGTGAAACAGAGCTTGTAAATACAAATAAGCTTGTAAGGTTTTACAATGGCACAACGGGGCTAAAAACGGGCACAACGGGAAAGGCAGGGCACTGTATCTCTGCTTCAGCAAGGAGAGAGGGGCTGCATTTAATAGCCGTAGTCCTTGGCAGTGATAACGGAACAAAACGCTTTGAGGCAGCAAAAGCAATGCTTACATGGGGCTTTTCAAACTATATGCTTTTACAGCCGCAACTAGGTAGTGACCAAATTGAAAATGTTGACATATTTTATGGAGAAACAAGTGTGGTAACTCCCGAAATGCCGAAAATTGAGCCTATACTCGTTTTAAGAGGCAAAGAGCAAGATGTAACATCTGAAATAGAGATGATAGAGAATGTAGAAGCGCCCGTAGAGCAGGGTCAAACGCTTGGAAAGTTAAAGTTTATTTCAGATGGGGAAGTTGTAGCAGAGTATAATTTAACTTCTCCCGTTTCTATAAAACGGCTTTCCTTTTTCTTAGCAAGCTCACGAATAATCCGATTTTTAGCAACTGGTACAGTGAACTAATTGTAAATTATTAAAACAAAGCAAATTTTACTTGATTGTATTGAATTATTTCGTCTAATATTGTACAATACAATTGAGGTGATTGTTTTGGGTGTGAGTTTAGATACTAAATATATAGAGCCTTTCGTTTCCCGCTCCGATATTGATGCTATTAAAGGCAGGGCTGTTAAAGCCGCTGAATTACTAAGCAACAAAAAAGGTGCGGGTAACGATTTTCTCGGTTGGCTAAGGCTCCCTGAAGATTATGACAAAGAAGAGTTTAGCAGGATAAAAAAGGCTGCTGAAAAAATTAGAAGTGACAGTGATATTTTAATAGTAATAGGAATTGGCGGCTCTTATCTTGGTGCGCGCGCCGCTATTGAGTTTTGTAAATCTGCAAATTATAACCTTTACAGCAAACCAAAAATACTTTTTGCAGGCAACACAATAAGCCCCTCTGCTCTTAGTGAAATAGCAGAGCTTTGCAATGGAGTAGACTATTCAGTCAATATTATATCAAAATCGGGCACTACAACAGAGCCTATGCTTGCGTTTTGCCTTTTTAAGGATATGCTTGAAAAAAAATACGGCAAAAAAGAAGCTGCAAAAAGAATTTATGCAACAACAGATAAATCTAAAGGCCATTTAAGGGCGCTTGCGAATAAAGAGGGGTATGAAACATTCGTAATACCTGATGATGTAGGCGGTCGTTTTTCTGTTCTCACTGCCTCAGGGCTGCTGCCAATAGCTGTAGCTGGTGTTGATATAGACAAAATCATTAAAGGCGCCTATGACACTATGAAAGAGCTTGATAACAATGATTTTGACACGAATGATTGTTACAAGTATGCAGCTTTACGAAGTATTCTTTATGAGCAAGGCAGAAGTGTTGAAATGATGGTATCATATGAGCCGGACTATGCCATGATGAACGAGTGGTATAAGCAGCTGTTTGGCGAGAGTGAGGGCAAAGAGGGGAAAGGGCTTTTCCCTGCATCTGCAATATTTTCAACAGATTTACATTCTCTTGGCCAGTATATACAGCAAGGTGAAAAGCTTTTGTTTGAAACGGTTGTTGTTTTTGAAAAGCCAAAGAAAGACATAGAAATTAACTTTGATGACGATGACCCAGACGGCTTTAGCTTTATGGCAGGCAAAACAATGGATTTTGTGAATAAAAAGGCTTTCAAAGGTACACTTTTTGCACATATGGACGGCAACGTGCCAAACATAGTTTTAAGTTTGCCGCAAATGGATGAATATGCGTTTGGCAGTCTTGTGTATTTTCTTGAAAAGGCATGCGCCATTTCTGGTTATATGCTTGGCATCAATCCATTTGACCAACCAGGTGTAGAAGATTACAAAAGAAATATGTGCGCACTTTTAGGGAAAAAAGGCTATGAAAAGTTACAGGCAGAGTTACAAGAAAGAATAGCTGAATAACCCGTTTACAATGGTTAGTACAATAAAAATATATTGGAGGTTATTTTTTATGATATCGTTAATAATAGGAAACAAAGGCTCAGGAAAAACAAAACATTTACTTCAGCTTGTTGATGAGGCACTAGAAAAGACTGATGGAAATGTTGTATGTATTGAAAAACAGCCAAAATTAAGATATAATGTAACTTACAGAGCAAGGCTTATAAATACGGACAGGTTCGGCGTTTCAGGCTGTGATGCGTTTTATGGCTTTTTAAGCGGAATAATAGCGTCTGACCACGATATTACAGAGATATTTGTTGATGCTACACTAAAAATAGTCGGTAAAAATGATTTTGAAGCATTTGCAGATTTTCTACAAAGACTTGACGAGCTAAGCCGTGAAAGTGAAGTGAATTTTGTTCTCACTGTATCCGCAAATGAAGAGGATATACCTAAGAGAGTTTTCGATTTTGCAAAAAAGATTTAGCTTTGTTCTTGACAAACATTATAATTGATAATATAATTACTCCTGCGCCTTAACAAAGGAGTGTTTATGTGACTATTAACCTTGAATCGGTTTTCAGTAGTGAAGGGCTATCTGTTCCTATTGATTATACTATGGATTTATCAAGCCTTTCTCATAGTGAAACAAACCCGCTTTCTACTCCTGTTAAGATTTTTGGTAGTATAAAAAATACGGCAGGTGTAGTAAACTTAAGTGCAAAAATTTCATTTGAATATAAAGCATTTTGCGACCGATGCACGAGGGATGTTTCAAAAGAATATGAAATTTTGATAGATTATATCATAACGCACACACCTGTGAATGATGAAAGCAAGGCAGATGAATATATTTTTACAGAAGATATGCAGCTTCAGTTAGATGAAATTGTTCTTGAAAACATTGTTCTTAATCTACCAATAAAATTTTTATGTGACGAGGATTGCAAAGGATTATGTCCTATGTGCGGTCACGATTTAAATACGAGCCAATGCAATTGTAAAAAGCCTATCGACCCGCGGCTTTTGGGCTTACTGCAGTTTTTGGAATAAATTACTTTTTAACATAATAAGGAGGTTAAGCATAATGGCTATTTCACCTAAGAGAAGAATCTCCAAAGCAAAACGCGATAAAAGAAGAGCAAGCGCTTGGAAGTTAGATGCTCCTCAACTTGAAAGTTGCCCCAACTGTGGGAGCTTAAAGAGGTCTCATAGAATTTGTACTTCTTGCGGCTACTACAAAGGTAGGCAGGTTGTGCAGGTTGAAGAATAAATTCTTTAAAAACTTTAGGCGGTGAAGATTTCTTCCCCGCCTTTATGACTTTTAGGAGAGTGCTGTTTTGGCTGTAAAGATAGCTGATGTTATAAAGGGCTCTTATGCCTATAAAAAAGGCATAAAAAGCGGTGATATATTAAACCTTATAAACGGTAAAACGATTGAAGATGTACTCGATTATCAGTTTTATATATCAGATAAAAGCCTTGCCCTTTCGCTTGTAAATAGTAAAGGCAAGCCATATACTGTGTCTATCACAAAAAAGTGTGAGGAAGACGAAATTGGGCTTGTTTTTTCAGACTTTCTTATGGACAATGAGCGCACATGTGAGAATAGCTGCATTTTTTGTTTTATTGACCAAATGCCAAAAGGACTTAGAGAGTCGCTTTATTTTAAGGACGATGATTCACGTCTTTCTTTTCTTTTTGGCAACTATATAACGCTTACAAATATAACACAGCGTGAGATTGACAGAATAAAAGAGATGCACATAAGCCCTGTAAACATCTCTGTTCATACAATGGATAAGGCGCTTCGCATAAAAATGCTGCGAAACAAAAAGGCTGGTGAAAGTCTTAAATACCTAAAAGATTTAGCGAACTTTGGCACCAAAATAAACACGCAAATTGTTGCGTGCCCCGGAGTTAATGACGGTGAGCATTTAAGATTTACGCTAAAAGAGCTTGGAAAGCTTTACCCCTCTGTTATAAGCATTGCAGTTGTTCCCGTTGGGCTTACAAAGCACAGAGAGGGGCTTTATAAACTAAACGCATTTAGTAAAGAAAGCGCACAAAAGGTTATAGATGTTATTGATGAGTTTAACGCACACTTTATGTTTGAACATGATGGTTATCGGCTTGCATTTGCATCTGACGAGCTTTATTTAACAGCAGAAAAGGACGTTCCATCAAAAGAATATTACGGCGACTTTAATCAGTACGATAATGGCGTTGGTATGATTGCTTTATTAAAACATGAGTTCAAAGAAGCTCTTTCTTCTTTTGATTATGACCTTAAAATCAGCAGAAGCATTACAATTGCCACAGGAGAAGCTGCTTTTCCTTTAATATCAGAGCTTGCAAATCTTGCGTGTAACAAATACCCCAAACTCAGTATAAATACCGTTATGGTTAAAAATAAGCTTTTTGGTGAAACCGTTACCGTAGCAGGGCTTTTATCAGGTGAAGATATAATGAATACCTTGTTAAAAGAGCTGACAACAGATGAAGTGTTAATACCACTTGCCTGTTTAAGGCACGGGGAAGATTTGTTTCTTGACGGACTAACTCTTAAAGAAGTATCAAATAAACTTTCAGCAAAGGTAACACCAGTAGAAAATGATGGTTACGACCTGCTTATGCATATGTTAGGTGCATAACAAAGGTAAAAAGAGAATAGGAGGCCGCAAAATGACAAAGCCTGTTGTTGCAATAGTAGGAAGGCCAAATGTTGGCAAGTCCACACTATTTAATAAGCTAATAGGAAAAAGAATTTCAATAGTTGATGATACCCCTGGCGTCACTCGTGACAGGGTTTTTGGCGATTGTGATTGGTGCGGCTTTCATATGATGCTCGTTGATACGGGCGGCATAGAGCCTTTTGCGAATGATGAAATGCTAACGCATATGAGGCAGCAGGCACAGCTTGCGATTGATAGTGCCGCTGTAATTATTTTAGTTACAGATATAAAAACGGGCATAACAGCAACAGATAAAGAAGTTGCATCTATGCTTATAAAAAGCGGCAAGCCAATAGTGCTGTGCGTAAATAAATGCGATTCACTCGGTGCCCCGCCAGCAGAGCTTTATGAGTTTTATAATTTAGGGCTTGGCGACCCTATTGCGGTATCGTCTATACACGGGCATGGAACAGGAGATTTGCTTGATAAGGTAATAGCTCTGCTGCCAAAGCACAGCAGTGATTTAGAGGACGATGATGACATTATTCCCGTAGCTGTAATAGGCAAGCCAAATGTTGGCAAAAGCTCTCTTGTAAACAAAATCCTTGGAGAGGAAAGAATGATAGTGTCTGACATAGCAGGCACAACGAGAGATGCTACTGACAGTTTTGTTGAAAACAGTTATGGTAAGTTTACTTTTATTGACACTGCAGGTCTTCGCAGAAAGTCAAGAATAGATAGCTCAATAGAGCATTACAGCGTTTTAAGAACGGATATGGCTATAGACAGGGCACGTGTGTGCGTGATTATGATTGACGCCCTTGAGGGCTTTACAGAGCAGGACAGTAAAGTGGCAGGCAAAGCGTTAAACGCAGGCAAGGGCTGTATTATTTGCGTTAATAAATGGGATGCCTATGAAAAAGACACAAAGACAATGGACACATACCGCAAAAGCCTTGTAAAAGACTTTTCTTTTATGACATATGCCCCTATTATATTTATTTCTGCAAAAACAGGGCAAAGAATAGATAGATTATTTGAGCTTATAAAATATGTTGACAACCAAAACTCAATGCGATTTAAAACGGGTCAATTAAATGAAATTTTAGCTTCTGCCGTTTTAAGAGTGCAGCCGCCTACCGACAAAGGAAAAAGGCTTAAAATTTTCTACATCACCCAAGCCTCAACAAGACCGCCCACGTTTGTTTGCTTTGTAAATAATGCCGAGCTTTTTCACTACAGCTATCAGCGGTATATTGAAAATCAACTGCGCAGTGTATTCGGTCTTGAGGGTACCCCAATACGCATAATTACACGAGAAAGAACTAAAAAATGATAATATATTTGAAAGTCCGTCAAAGATTTTTGTTTTTGACGGGCTTTTTTTGACTTTAAAATTGCGAAATCATCTCTATTATATAAAAGGATATGTATAAATTTATATTTATCGGGAATAATAAAAGAAAGGACAATTACATATGCCACTGACAATAAAAAAACAGGGCGACAGATTAATTGTGTTATTGCGTGGTGACATAGACCACCACAGCGCATTGCCGCTTAGAACCGCAATTGATGAAGCAATATCACGAGTGCGCCCAAAAGTGCTAAGACTTGACTTTTCTGAAGTTACTTTTATGGACAGCTCTGGAATAGGGCTTGTTTTAGGGCGTTATCGCAACATTAACTCATATGGTGGTGCGCTTGAGTTGGACGGGCTATCACTTAGGTATTTAAAAATTATGAGACTTTCAGGGATTGAAAAAATTGCAAAAATAAGAGGAGGTGACGAGAGTGCGAAAGCCACAAAATGAAATGAAACTCACATTTAAAAGCCTCTCAATAAATGAGGGGTTTGCAAGAGTTGCTGTATCGGCATTTGCCGCTCAAAAGGATATGACTATTGAGGAGCTAAACGACATAAAAACCGCTGTGAGTGAGGCGGTGACAAACTCAATAGTACACGGATACAAAAACACCATAGGAGACATATACATAACCTGCGGTATTTACAATAACAATACAATCAGAATAAAAATTCGTGATAAAGGCTGTGGCATTGAGGATATAGAAAAGGCAATGGAGCCTATGTATAGCTCTCTTGGCGGGGATAGGGCAGGGCTTGGATTTTCTGTAATGGAGTGCTTTACAGACAGACTAAAAGTTAGCTCAAAGCCAGGCAAAGGCACAACAGTTATTCTTGAAAAACGAGTTAGTATTAAATGTTAAAACAGCTTGAAAACGAACGAAATGCTCTAATAGAAAATAATATAGGGCTTGTACACTCATGTGCTAAAAGATTTAAGGGCAAGGGCGTAGAGTATGATGACTTGTTTCAAGCAGGTTGTGTAGGGCTTGTAAAGGCGGCAGGCTCATTTGACAAGTTAAGAGGATTTGCGTTTTCTACATACGCTGTTCCTGCCATACTCGGCGAAATAAAACGTATATTTCGTGACGGCGGAGCTATAAAAATAGGGCGCTCAAAAAAAGAGAGCGCATTAAAACTAATTCGGCTTAAAGAAGAAATTGCAAAATCAAAGGGTGAAGAACCCACAGTAAACGAGCTTGCACAATTTGCAGGTATATCGCCTTTTGAAACGGCAGAGCTGCTTAATGCGGTAATTCCACCAATGTCACTAACCGTTTATGACGATACAGACAACGAGCGGCAGTTAGATTTAGCAGAAAATAGTTCGCAAGGGGAAATGACAGATAAAATTTCGCTTTATGCCTCTATAGAAAGGCTGCCGGAAGACGAGGCGGCAATTATAAAAATGAGATATTTCAAAGGCATGACTCAATCACAAGTGGCAGAGCATATGTCGATGTCACAAGTGCAAATCTCAAGAAAAGAGAAAGTAATACTAAAAAAACTGAGAAACATTTTAGAGTAGAATATCTAATTAAATTTCACGGTTTACCAAGCCTTTGTTATCCTTTTGGCTTTACACTTGTAAAAACAGTTCAATAAATGTTAAAATATAAAGCAGATATATTTATTACAAAAAAAGAACAAATATCTTTTAATATTGCTTTTATTGCGAAAATATGGTAGTGTTATATTGCGTAAATATAAGCATTGGGATAGTGTTTTTAATTTTTAAAATCTGCTTTTCAG
>DASRNG010000084.1:0-27975 GCA_035647555.1 Oscillospiraceae bacterium
GAGTCTATACCAGAGTGAGTGTGCGTGGCAGAAACGTTAATGCTGACAATATTATTTTCAGCCGCAAAATCAGAAAGCGCAGCACGAACTTTTCTGATGTCGGAATTTGCAATTCCAATACAGTCAAGCACGCAAAAAGCAACACGCCCTCTGCCAGAGCCATCGTCAAGAATAATTGTGCGCACGCTAAGGTCCTCAGTAACACCGTCATCATCTTTATACATCTCTACAGAGTACCACCATGGAATATAGCTACCCCTGGCATAAAGTGCCTCGCCAAAGTCGTGTGGGAGTATTGATTCTTTAGCATAGCCAAGGCTCCATACGGCACCGTCCGCCTTTTTGTCAAGAAATGTACTCGTTCCAGAGTAAAAGTTTTCATAAGCATCAAGGTTATACGCATCAATACTGCTAACTTCGGTAGTGTTAGAAGCACGGGGGAGTATGCTTGCAAGTGCGTTAAATATCACGCCATTTAGCAGTAGGTTACTTATAAAGTTTATTATTTTTGCTAACAAGTCATTGGTATTCATTGAAAGCGCGGTGCTGTTTACGTTTGCAGTACTAACGTAGTCTTCCAAAGAAACGCCGTCACTAATCGGTGCCTTAGCTTTCGCACCAGCGGCATATGCTGGGGAAAGCCCAAAAGAAAACAAAAGGCAAAGTGTCAAAACAATCGCAAGCAGCGATTTTAGAGTCTTTTTCATAAACGAACCTCTTTTCCATATAATGTAACTTAAACCGAAATGAATATAGTAGTAAATGAAACAATTGCTATACTCACACGATTACTATTGCAACAATTATAATGCAGTAACATGGAAATGTCAATTGCATTTATCCTATATAAGGGGTGATAATTTACAATTTTTTCATAAATATCTTAATAAAACACTTGAAAAAAATAAAAAAGCTGATAAAATTATATTAGCACTCACAAAGTATGAGTGCTAATGTTATAGGAGGCAACAATATGGCGAAAAAACAATTTAAAACAGAATCAAAAAGAATGCTTGATTTGATGATAAACTCTGTATACACAAATAAGGACATTTTTTTAAGAGAGCTTATATCAAATGCAAGTGACGCTATGGACAAGCTTTATTTTTTATCGCTCACAAATGAAGAAATAGAGGTATCAAAGAGTGAACTTAAAATTGAGCTTTCTATTGATAAAGAGAAAAGAGTACTAACCATATCTGATAACGGAGTGGGAATGACAAAGAAAGAGCTTGATGACCATTTAGGCATTATTGCTAAAAGCGGCTCAGGCGAGTTTGAAAAGCTAAACGACATAGAAAATAAAGATATTGACATTATAGGTCAATTTGGTGTTGGTTTTTACTCCGCTTTTATGATAGCAAAAAAAGTAGAGGTAGTAAGTCGTGCATATAATTCAGACGAGGCATATAAATGGTCGTCAGAGGGTGTAGACGGTTATACACTTTCTTCTGGAAAACGAGAGCAAACAGGCACAACAATAACTCTTACAGTTAAAGATAATGACGAGCAAAACTCTTACGACGAGTATTTAGAGGAGCATAAAATTATATCTTTAATTAAACAGTACTCTGACTATATCCGTTATCCTATAACAATGGATAGGGTAAAGTCGCGATTAAAAGAAGGCACAAAGGACGAGTACGAAGAATATACAGAAAATGAAACGCTTAACAGCATGGTTCCCCTTTGGAAACGCAGTAAAAGCGATATAAAGGTAGAGGAGTATAACAGCTTTTATAACGAAAAGTTTTTTGACTATGAAAAGCCGCTAAAGGTTATCCACCAAAAAGCAGAGGGCACAACGAGCTATTACGCGCTAATGTTTATTCCCTCAAAGGCAGACTATAACTACTATACAAAAAACTATGAAAAAGGGTTAGAGCTTTATTCAAGCGGCGTTAAAATTATGGACAAGTGCGCAGACCTTTTGCCAGACTATTTTAACTTTGTAAAAGGTGTTGTAGATTCAGAAGATTTATCTCTTAACATATCTCGTGAACTACTTCAGCAAGACAGGCAGCTTAAAATAATTGCAAACGCAATTGAAAGAAGAATTAAAAAAGAACTTTCAGAAATGCTTGAAAAAGAGCGTGAGGACTATGAGAAGTTTTGGAAAAGCTTTGGGCTTCAGTTAAAATTTGCAATTTACAATTCTTTTGGCACAAATAAAGACCAGCTTTTAGAGCTTTTAATGTTTAACAAGGCATCAGACGGCAGTCTCTCTACGCTAAAGGAATACACAAGCGCCTGCCCTGATGAACAAAAATATATATACTATGCCGCAGGTGACAGCACAGACAGATTAAGCCTTTTACCACAGACAGAGCTTGTGCGTGACAAGGGTTATGACATTCTATTTCTTACAGACGAAGTAGACGAGTTTTTAATGAATATTCTTAACGAATACGATGGAAAAGAGTTTCGCTCAATATCGTCTGGCGACTTAGGGCTTGAAACAGATGAAGAAAAAACGGAAAAAGAAGAAAAACAAAAAGACTTAAAAGAAATGTTTGACTTTATCAAAGATTCTCTAAAAGAGAACGTTACAAAAGTAACACTTTCTTCTCGTCTTAAAAGCCACCCTGTTTGCTTGTCAAGCGAGGGAGCGCTATCAATAGAAATGGAAAAAACACTTGCCGCAATGCCAGGCGCAGAAAAGGAGCTAAAGGCGGAGAAAGTGCTTGAACTTAACGATTCTCACCCCGTATTTGAAAAGCTAACAAAGCTATGGGAGTCTGGTGATAAGGAAAAGGTAGAGCTATACTCACGTCTTTTATACTCTCAGGCACTTATTATTGAAGGGCTTTCTGTTGAGGACCCTGTAAAGTTTTCAAATGAGATTTGCGAGCTTATGATAGACTAGTTAAAGTTAAAATTAAAAAGGCAGCTCAATTATTTTTGCAATTTGAGCTGCTTTTATTTTAATGGTGCCGCACCATAAAACGTAATCTTCAGTTTTCCATTTTCAGCTCTTCATTATATGACTGTTTTTTTTGGTTTTAATAGCCTTAAGGTTTTTTTCAAACTCTATTTTAATCCAAACAAAAGATAGCGCCCATGCGAGCAAAACAGCAACAAAAAAGTCTATTCTGCCATAAGGGAAAAGTATTACTATATTAAAGAACCAGTGCGCCTTTATATGAAAGATTAAAAGCAGCCACTCAACAACAATAATTAGCCTTGAAATTGGCAATGCTAATGCAACCGACCAGCTAAGGCACGCTATTTGCGGCGCCCAGTATTTTGGAAGCTTCCACATAAACGGAACGGTTTTGTTAGGGTCACCGTAGTTAATATCGGCAAGGTATCGTTTTAACTCAGTTTCGTTTGAGGCAGGTGCCCTGTAGGCAACAAAAGCATAATATGCGAGTGCTGCATAAAAAACAAAGGTTATTACATTTATTAAAATAAGACCTGTCCAGCTAATATCAAGGTAATATACAAGAGGATTACCCTCAAGGTACAAATTTGGAGTTGCAATATATGTTAAAATAAGGTCAAACACACACACGGCAAAATACACCGCTGTAGCAAAAAAGAAAATTTTATATTTATTTTTTCTCATATGAACCCTTTCAAATTTTTGCTTTATTTTATCATTATGCCTAAAAGCAGTCAAGTATATGAATGAATATTCAAAAAAAGTTAAAAACCACTTGATTTTTCAGTTTTGATGTGGTAATATTCTACTGCTAAAGATAAAGAGGTGAACGAAATGAAAAAGGGAATTCATCCTGATTACCATAAGACCGCTGTAAAATGCGCCTGTGGCGAAGCTTTTGAGACGTCATCAACTAAAGAACAACTCAATGTTGATATTTGCTCAAAATGCCACCCGTTTTTTACCGGCAGACAAAAATTTGTTGATACAGGCGGACGCGTTGACAGATTTAATAAAAAGTATAACTTAAAAAGCGAAGACTAATTTATTTATAACTGTCTGGCGGTGTATATTGCACCGCCTTTATTCATTTGTAAAAAAGGAGGCGCTGTTTTATGGATACATACAAAACCTTAAAATCAAAGGGTTTTGATGAGTACATCACTAAAAAATCAAAATTTATCGGTTATGCTGCGCCCGTAAAAAGTGATGAAGAGGCTATAAAGTTTATAAATGAAATAAAGAAAAAACACAGCGATGCAACTCACAATGTATACGCATACGCCGTTAGAGAAGGGCAGATTAAAAGATATTCTGACGATGGAGAGCCGCAATCAACAGCAGGAATACCTGTTCTTAATGTTATTCTTGGGAATGACGTGGTTGACTGCGTTGTTGTGGTTACACGTTATTTCGGCGGTACGCTTTTGGGTACAGGTGGGCTTGTAAGGGCATATTCACAGGCGGCAAAGCTTGCATTAGCTAAAGCAGGCATTGGTGTTATGAGCCTTTTTATTGTTCTTGAAATACATTGCGGCTATGATTTTTACGGTAAACTATCCTCAATAATTAGTGAAAATAAGGGTAAAGAGCTTGAATCTATTTTTGAAAAAGATGTTTATGTAAGGCTTGAAGTTCCTGCACAATATGAGGGAAATATAAAAAACGAGCTAACACAGGCAAGTGCTGGAAAACTCTCTTTTAAAAATGTTTCTGAAAAATACGGCTTCATATAGCAAAAAAAGAGGAAAACCGTGTTTTTTTGTGTATATATAAGTAGAGAGGTGAAAACTATGTCTGCTTCAATACGTGAGCTTACTTTGAAAAGGGAAGAAAACACGCTTTCAAAATATGCTGCTTTGTGCAAAAACACAAAGGGGCGAAAGATTTTTGAAACTGAATGCCCCGTTAGAACTGCGTATCAGCGTGATAGGGACCGCATTCTCCACAGTGCTGCTTTCAGGCGGCTAAAAGACAAAACTCAGGTGTTTTTAGCACCAGCGGGTGACCATTACAGAACTCGGCTTACTCACACGCTTGAAGTGTCTCAAATAGCCCGCACGATAGCCCGCTCTTTAATGCTGAATGAAGATTTAACAGAGGCTATTGCTTTAGGGCATGACCTTGGGCACACTCCTTTCGGACATGCAGGTGAGAGAGCGCTGGGTGATGTTTGCGGTGACATAGGCGGATTTAGGCACTATGAGCAAAGCCTTAGAGTTGTGGATGTTATAGAAGAGGGCGGAAAAGGGCTAAACCTTACATATGAAACGAGAAACGGAATAGCAAACCACACTAAAGGCGAGTATCCCGAAACATTAGAGGGGAAAATTGTGCGGCTTTCAGATAAAATCGCCTATATCAATCATGATATAGATGACGCTGTAAGAGGGGATATTATATCTGAAAGCGACATACCAAAAGATATAATACATATTTTAGGCACAAAAAAATCTGTTAGAATTAACACTCTTGTGATGTCTACTATTGAGCATACAAAAGACGTTCCCGAAATGGAGCCAAAGGTGCAAAAAGCATTTTCGGATTTGCATAAATTTATGTTTGAAAACGTATACAAAAATCCCAAATGCAAGGGTGAGGAGTATAAAGCAATTCATCTTGTTAAAAAACTTTACGAGTACTATAAAGTAAATACAAAACAAATGCCAGCGCAGTATATCAAAACGGCAGAAACTGAGGGCAAAGCCGTTGCCGCTCGTGACTTTGTTGCAGGCATGACAGATAGATTTGCGCTTAATAAATATGAATATTTATTTATTCCGAAAACTTGGGAATATTAAACTGGTAAATAATTTAGCTAAGGAGGTGTGGCTTTGCGCTATAGGTTTGATGACGATTTTCTTGAAGAACTGCGAATGAAAAATGATATGGAAACGATAGCAAGTGAGCATGTAGAGCTTAGAAAACGAGGCCATATTCTCACAGGGCTTTGCCCTTTTCATAATGAAAAAACGCCATCGTTTACCGTGTATCCAGACACGCAATCGTTTTATTGCTTTGGCTGCGGTGCAGGCGGAGAGGTTATCACATTTACCCGAAAGTTTTATAACCTTGATTTTATAGAGGCTGTAAAATTACTTGCAGAGAAATCTGGTTTATCCCTGCCGGCTTTTACTGGAGACGATAGTGCCGCTAAACTGCGCAGATTGATTTTAGAGGCAAACCGTGCAGCCGCCCACTTTTACCACGAAACGCTGCAAACCCCAAAAGGACAAGCCCAGCGTGACTATCTTTACCACAGAGGCATAAATGAAAAAATGATTATTTCTTTTGGGCTTGGGGCAGCACCGAATGAATGGCAAGGGCTTTATGACCACCTTCGCTCGAAAGGTTATTCAAATGAGGTGCTAATAGCTGCAAATCTAATTAGAAAAAGTGTTAAAAACGGCAAAACTAATCACTATGACCTGTTTAGAGATAAAGTTATGTTTCCTATAGTTGATGTTCGGGGAAATGTTGTTGCTTTTGGCTCAAGAGTTACAGACAATTCTAAACCTAAATACATAAATTCAGCCGATACGCCCGTATATAAAAAATCAAACGAGATTTACGCATTAAACGTTGCAAAAAATAAAAATGAGGGTGAGCTAATACTTTGTGAGGGTTATATGGACGTTATAGCGCTTCACGCAGCAGGCTTTACTAATGCTGTTGCAGGGCTTGGAACAGCTCTCACCCCATCACAAGTAGGGCTTATTTCAAGATATGCTGATAAAGTTTCACTTTGTTATGATGCTGACGATGCAGGAAGAAAAGCTACGGCAAAAGCCTTATCTCTTTTCTCAGAAACGGGAGTTAAAACAAAAGTTATAAATCTTCCAAATGGAGAAGACCCTGACGATATTATAAAAAACCACGGGCGAGAGCGCTTTAGAGCATTGTTAGAATCATCGGCAAATGATATTGAGTACAAGCTTTCGCTTGAGCGGCAAAAACACGATTTAACGACAGCAGACGGCAAAGTGAGTTTCTTAAAAGCGGCAGCAACAATTCTTGCCCTTAACGCAGGAGCTATAGAGCGTGATGTTTATGCCTCAAGGCTTTCGGACGAGCTTTCTGTAAATAAAGATGCTATTTTACAGCAAATTAAAGGCGTTAATATAAAAAATGAACGAAGAAAACAAAAAAACGCCATTAAAAATGCAGAAAAAGAAAAATGGAAGGTATATGCGGCGGCTACGGGAAAAAATAAAGCAGACATGCGTATAATCAAGGCGGAAGAAATATTGCTTGCAAACATTATTTTAAGCCCCTCTTTCCTATCTAAACTTGATGATAAACTGGCAGATGATTTATTTATTACACCCGTTTATAAAAAAGTGTTCTTAGCTATTTCTGAAAGGATTAAAAATAATAAACCGATTGATATTACTTATATATCCGAAAATTTTGAGCCATCAGAAATGGGCATAGTTTCAAGGCTTTACATGGGAAACTTCCCTGTTAGCAGCACTATTAAAGAGTGTGAGGACTGTATAGAAGTTTTAGCAAAAGAGAAAGGGAAAAAAGAGTATGGGTTTAAGGAGGTTTCACAGCTTAGTGATGATGATTTTTTAGATTTGTTTAATAATGAATAAAAGCAGCAATAATAGTTGTGTGAAAGGGTGCGAAATATGGAGGAAATTGAAAAAAGGGCAAATTCTATCAAAACGTTAATAGAAAAAGGAAAAGCAGTAGGAAAGCTTACAACTCATGAGATTGATGCTGCCATACTTGAAATAGACTTTGATATTGATGAGCTTGACAAACTGTACGAAACAATTGAATCACAAAATATTGAAATTATTGATGACTTAGGCAATGAGGAGCTTGATAAACTCGGTGTTGGAATTGATATTCCAAAATCAGCAGAGGCTGCGGCGGCAGAGCCGAAAAACATTCCTATTGATGACCCTGTTAAAGTTTATCTTAAAGAAATTGGAAAGGTGCCGCTTTTAACGCCTGAGGAAGAGATAGAGCTTGCCATTCGTATTATAGATAATGATGAAAGAGCGAAAAACAGGCTTGCAGAAGCAAATTTGCGGCTTGTTGTAAGCATAGCTAAACGCTATGTTGGCAGAGGAATGCAGTTTTTAGACCTTATTCAAGAGGGAAATCTCGGCCTTATAAAGGCGGTTGATAAATTTGACCACACTAAAGGGTTTAAGTTTTCAACATATGCAACATGGTGGATACGTCAAGCAATAACAAGAGCCATAGCAGACCAAGCAAGAACTATTCGTATACCGGTGCATATGGTTGAGACGATTAATAAAGTTAAAAAGACGAATAGTCAGTTGCTTCACGAAAATGGCAGGGACCCAACAGCAGAAGAAATTGCAGAGAAGTTAGAAATGCCTGCGGAAAAAGTGCGTGAAATTTTAAGAGTAGCGCAGGAGCCAGTATCGCTTGAAACGCCTATCGGCGAGGAGGAAGACAGCCATCTTGGTGACTTTATACCAGATGATGATACACAAGCGCCAGCAGACGCTGCCTCAATGCTTTTATTGAAAGAGCAGCTTACAGATGTGCTAAAAACGCTTACCCCAAGAGAGGGTAAAGTGCTTTCTTTAAGGTTTGGACTTGAAGACGGCCACCCAAGAACACTTGAGGAAGTTGGAAAAGAGTTTGATGTAACTCGTGAGCGTATACGCCAAATTGAGGCAAAAGCGCTTAGAAAACTAAGGCACCCGAGCAGAAGTAAAAAACTACGAGATTTTCTTGACTAAAAAATATAAGGCAGGCTTTTTGCCTGCCTTAATTATTTTAAAGAACACTAACTAAAAGAAAGTATGCTAAAGTTTTTTATTAAATACACTATAAAAGTTACTATATTTAATAGCGTTGGTGAAATCATAACACGCTCTAAAGGAGTATAATCCTCAAAAGGCAATACCTCAAAAAATGTGTTGTTATCCTTATCATTTTGCAAAAATTGAGGATAACGAGTGTCAGAAAACACAGTTAGCTGCGTGTCGCTTTCAAACATAAGGCGGTAAAGCTCACGGTGACCGTCATGATTATTGCAGTGGAGCATATTTTTTATAAACCATGTGTTAAAAGGCAGCGCACAGGTAGAGGCATCTATATGATTGTCTGGCGAAATAAAGTTTATACCGTCAAGGTTTACAGCTTGTGTATATCCTGTTTCAAACGTTTCGCCAATAGGGGCGACGGTAGCGCCAACGCTTGCATACTTTGTGTCAACAGTTCCGTCACTGTCATTAAGAAAAGAGGGTACAAGGGGTGTCCGCTGCATATCATACCCAGCTATAATATAAATGCAAACGCCGTTTGCCCTTGCGTTATTTAATATTGCAGCAGCGTTATTTTGCACATTGTAATGGTAATCATTAATTTTTGAAAGTAGACCTGATTGCGTTTCGGGATTTATGGCACTTTCTTTCGCTTGCTCAAAATACAAGTCAGAAACAAAAGCCCAAAGCCCTGGCATACTTGTAAAAATCGGAACAACGGCTTCACTTAGCACCTTTTCGCCAAGCTTATCTATAAAAAAGTCAGCCGCAAAAAGAAGCATATCCCAAATGCCGCTGGCATCAAGCCCCTCAATAACTGCATATAAAATAGCGGCAAGAGGGTCGTTATCAAGTGCGGGAAGTGCCTGGCCGCCATAGCGAATAAGTGCATTTTTATTTATTTCAAGTTGTTTTGTAAAAAGCTCACCAGCAACCTCTGTGCCTAAAATAGGGCAGTTGATAAAAACAATTTTATCAATATCTTCTGTGCCGTATGCACTAAGGTATGCCATTGCTATTACTCCGCCCATAGATGATGCCTTAAAAGAAACCTTGTCGTGTCCCGTAAGCTCTTTAATATTTTCTACAACATCTTTAAGCAGTGCCGCCGTTTCAAATGGGCTTATTCTAAAATCATATGCAAAATAAAAGTCTCTGTCTAAGCCGTGTTCATAAGAAGTATATTCACGCATTTCATAAGTTACACGCTCACTCGAAACACCGTTTTCATCAAGCGCAAGGTCACCAAATACGGTGTTTATTACCTTTACTATTTCATCTCCAAAAGCGTCAAAATCACCATTAGCAATTAATTTTGGAACACTTGGTGCAAGTTTTGCAAACTCGCTTATAAGATATGTTTCATCAATCTTCCAAAGGCGCTGCTCATTATCTGTCCCTGCATCACGAGTAAGCGGGGCGCTTCCAAGCCCTGAAAGAAAGATAATAGGGCTTTGACCGCAAGAGCAAGAAGGAAAGGCAAGTGCCAAAGGGGAAACAGATAGGGCAAGAATAGCAGTAACGATAACAAAAGAAACCAGTTTTTTCATAACAACTTCTCCTTTTTATTAAATTAGAATAAAAAAGTGCCTAAACTCTGTCTTAAACATTACCATAAATGAACAAATATATCAATAAAAAAAGTAAAGATGTTTACTTTTACATTTTAGTGTGTTAAAATGATAAAAAATATAAAAGGAGCTGCATTATGAATAAAATTCGTTCTAAAAACGCGGATTTTTTATTTAAGGCAATTCTTAAACTGGAAACAGTTGACGAGTGCTATGATTTTTTCGAGGATTTATGTACAGTTACAGAGCTAAAAGCACTGTCACAACGGATTGTTGTTGCAAAAATGCTTAGTGAAAACCGCATATATAGTGACATTGTAAGTGAAACGGGTGCAAGCACTGCAACAATAAGCAGAGTAAACCGTTCTTTACAGTACGGCTGTGACGGTTATGCAGTTGTTTTTGACCGTCTTGAAAAAGAAGATGAAAAGTAGTAAAAACGCTTTTACTGCATATAATGGCTTTGCATTTGTTTACGATAAGCTTACAGAAAATGTAGATTACGGTGAAATGGCAAGCCGTATTATAGAAGTGCTAAAAGAAAACAATGTTTTAGAAGGCACTGTTTTAGACCTTGCCTGCGGCACAGGTAATATGATTAAAAGCCTTAAAGCAAAAGAACCGAAATATGATTTTATAGGTGTAGATGCCTCAGAAGAAATGTTAACGGAAACACGAAATAAACTTTCTGATATGGGGTTTGATACACTTTTACTTCATCAAAACATAGAAAATCTTGATTTATACGGCACAGTAAAGGCCGCTATCTCTACGCTTGACTCTGTTAACCATTTAGCAGAGCCTAACATTCTTTATAAGGCATTTAACCGCTTAAAGTTATTTATTGAGCCGGGCGGATTATTTCTGTTTGATGTAAACACCATACATAAGCATATTAACGTTCTTTCTAGCAATACATTTATATATGACCTTGATGATGTTTATTGTGTATGGCAAAATGAAACTAATAGTGAAACATATGAAACAGAAATTACACTTGATATTTTTGCAAAGGGCAAAAATGGGCTTTATTCACGCTTTTATGAAGAGATAAATGAGCGTGCTTATAGCGATGAGTTTTTGATTGATGCTTTAAACAAAAGTGAGTTTGATGTGATAGCAAGGTATGACGGATATACTGATAAAAAGCCAAGCGAAAACACAGAAAGAGTGTTATACATAGCAAAAAGGAGATGAAGCAGTGGATATTATGAGCCTTAAAAGCGGCAGTGATATTAGAGCTTTAGCATACAGCGAAACTAATAGTGAGGTTGTTCTTACAAACTCTCTTGTGCGCTCTATTACAGCATCGTTTATCTCTTTTTTAGAAGAAGAAAAAAATATTATAAAACCAATTATAGCTGTTGGGTACGACTCAAGGCTCAGCTCAGAAAGAATAAAAAGCGCTGTAATAGAAAGCCTTTTATATCACAATATAAAAACTTATGATTGCGGCTTATCCTCAACCCCCGCAATGTTTATGACGACAATAAACTTACATTGTGATGCCGCAATTATGATAACTGCAAGCCATATGCCCTATGAGATGAATGGGCTAAAGTTTTTTACTAAAGAGGGCGGGCTTTCAGGCGAAGATATCGAAAAAACATTAAAAAATGTGAGCAGTGCCCCATTAAAATATCCTAAAACGGAAAATACGGCAGAGCCGTCAAATCATATGGACATATATGCCGCCTTTTTAAGAGGTATTATTATAAAAGGCGTAAAAAATGGTGAAAAGCCTCTTGCGGGGCTTAAAATTGCGGTTGATGCAGGGAATGGAGTTGGCGGATTTTATGCCAAAAAGGTGCTAATTCCCCTTGGTGCAAACTGTGAGGGTAGTAGATTTTTAGAGCCAGACGGCTATTTTCCTAACCATATACCAAACCCAGAGGATAAAGATGCAATGCTTTCTATAAAAGATGCTGTTGTTTCATCTAATTCAGATTTTGGAGTTATATTTGATACAGATGTTGACAGGGCAGCGTGTGTAGATGCAAACGGCGAAGAAATAAATAAAAGCAGGCTCGTAGCACTATCTGCCGCTATAGCATTAAAAAAAGTGCCTTATGGCACAATAGTTACAGATTCCGTAACATCAGACGGGGTGACAGAGTTTATAACAAAAAACCTTGGCGGTGTTCACCATAGATTTAAAAGAGGTTATAAAAATGTTATAGATGAGGCAAGGCGATTAGAAAATGAGGGCATAAATGCACCGCTTGCCATTGAAACCTCTGGTCATGCAGCATTTGCGGACAATTATTTTCTTGATGACGGCGCTTACCTTATTACACTCATAATAACCCTGCTTGCAAATATGAAAAAAGAGAACAAAGGCATTTTAAGCCTAATTTCAGACTACCGTGAAGCGGCAGAGGAAAAAGAGGAAAGGTATAACATTCTTCAAAATGATTTTAAGCAGTACGGTAAAAACGTTATAGATGAGTTTGAGGTTTTTGCTAAAAATTCTTCAAAAGCTACTATCTGCCCTAATAACTTTGAGGGTATACGCATCTCTTTTAATGATGGTACTACCACAGGGTGGCTACTTATTCGCATGAGCCTTCACGAGCCGTTGCTCGTTATGAACTGTGAGAGTGATAATATAGGCGGCACGAAAGAGATATTAGCATGGTTTTACAAATTTTTAGAAAAGTTTGATAAGTTGCAGTTAAAAAAATAGCTATAACCCTAAATTTACAAACTGTGCAGACAGAATATAACTTATAATATTTGCAGATAATGCACAAGGCAGCGTATGCCTTGTGTTTTTTATTCCAACAGAGCCGTAATAAATGGTTATAGCATAAAAAACAGTTTCGGTAGAGCCCATTAAAATAGATGCCGTTCTGCCAATTGCACTATCAGCGCCAAAGTCTTTTAATAAACTTTCATACATTGTTATAGCGCCGCTTCCCGAAATCGGTGAAAGAATAGTAAGAGGTAAAATTTCTTTCGGTATACCTGTAATTTTTGCTATAGGTTTTAATATATCACAAAGAAAGATAAGCGCACCAGAATTTCTTAGCATATCAACCGCAACTACAAGTGCAATTAAAGCAGGGAGTATTTCAACGGCGGTTTTTAGCCCCTTTTTTGCCCCTTCTATAAAAACATCAAATACTTTTATGCCGTTTACTGCGCCGAACGCCGTTATTGCGAACACTACGGCGGGAAGAATGAAATCTGTTGTTTTTAGCATTTGTTGCCGCTCCTTTTTCAAAAATAAATGTAAGCACAATGGCTATAAAAAGTGATATAAACGACGTTAGAAGAGCTGGAAATATAATGTCCATGGGCGCTGTGCTGCCGTTTTCGCTCCTTAGCATTGCAACTGTTGTAGGGATAATAGAAACAGACGCAGCATTTATAACTACAAAACGCACCATTTCATTAGAGGCAGTAAAGTCTTTTATACTCGACTCTTCTTTTAGCCGTGACATAGCCTCAAGACCGAAAGGCGTTGCCGCACTGCCAAGACCTAATATGTTTGCCGTCATATTCATTGACATAGCTTTCATTGCAGGTGAATTTTTCTTTAATTTAGGAAACAATAATCGCAAAATAGGGGATAGCGCACGGCTTATAATTTTCGTAAGACCCGATTTTTCCGCAACATTCATAATTCCGCTCCAAAAAGCAATAACACCCATAAGCTTTAAACACAGCGTTATCGCTGGCTGCCCACCACTAATAATAGATGCTGAAAGTGCATCCATTTTACCAAAAGCTAATGCAGAAAAAACAGAAAGTGTAACCATTATTACAAAAATATAGTTCATCATAAGCCTTTTGTCCTTTCAATTTTAACAAAATAAATAAACTACGATAAATATTAAAAACTTGACTAAACCGCAATATGTAGTATAATATACTTGTATTTTTTTACAAAAAGCGGAGGTTCTATGGCAAAAAAAAGACAATATGGAAATGAAAGCATTTCCCAATTAAAAGGTGCTGATAGGGTGCGAAAGCGTCCTGCCGTTATTTTTGGCTCGGATGGGCTTGAGGGCTGCCAGCATTCTATATTTGAAATAATTTCAAACTCAATAGACGAAGCTCGTGAGGGCTTTGGTGATAAAATAATTGTAACGAGATATCTTGACCATTCAGTAGAGGTGCAAGATTTTGGTCGCGGTCTTCCTGTGGACTATAACCGCAAAGAGGGGCGGTATAATTGGGAGCTTGTTTTTTGCGAGCTTTATGCAGGCGGCAAATATGACACTAATGAGGGCGGCAGCTATGAGTTTTCACTAGGTCTTAACGGGCTTGGGCTTTGCGCAACGCAGTATGCGTCAGAGTATATGGAGGCGGAGATTCACGGCGGCGGGCATCGCTATGTTTTAAGCTTTAAGCACGGCGAGCCAGATGGCAAAATGATTAAAGAGGAGTACTCGAAAAAAGACACGGGAACACGTATAAAGTGGCGCCCAGACCTTAAGGTTTTTACAGATATTGATGTACCAGAAACATATTTTACAGAAACCTTAAAAAGGCAGTCAGTTGTCAACAAAGGAATACGATTTATATTTAAAAATCAAATAACTGAAACAAAATTTGAAACGACAGAGTTTTTATATGAAAATGGAATTGAGGATTATATAAAGGAGTTTAGCGGCGAAGATGCCTTTACATCTGTACAAGTGTGGCAAACTGAAAAGCGTGGAAAAGATAGACAGGACAAGCCGGAATATAAAGTTTTAATAAATTCGGCTTTATGTTTTTCAAATAAAAAACAACTTAAAGAGTACTATCACAACTCAAGCTGGCTTGAGTACGGCGGTGCGCCCGAAAAGGCTGTAAGAAGCGCATTTGTATCACAAATAGATACGTACTTAAAGCAATCTAATAAATACTTAAAGAGCGACAACAAAATCTCGTTCCAAGATGTGGAAGATTGCCTTATACTTATTATTTCATCTTTTTCTACTCATACTTCTTATGAAAACCAAACGAAAAAGGCTATTAATAACAGGTTTATTCAGCAGGCTATGACAGAGTTTTTCAGGCATCAGCTTGAAGTGTATTTTCTTGAAAACAAGCTTGAGGCAGACAAAGTCTCTGAACAAGTTTTAATAAATATGCGCAGCCGCATAAAGGCAGAAAACACAAGGAAAAACTTAAAAAAAGTCCTTGCACTATCAAATGATATGTCAGGACGGGTAGAAAAATTCGTAGACTGCCGCTCAAAAGACACGGGAGAGCGAGAGTTGTATATCGTTGAGGGTGACTCTGCACTTGGTGCGTGCAAGCAGGCAAGAGACTCTGCCTTTCAGGCAGTAATACCTGTGCGCGGCAAAATTTTTAACTGCTTAAAGTCTGATTATGATAGAATTTTCAAAAGTGATATAGTTGTTGATTTATTAAAGGTTTTTGGTTGTGGTGTTGAGGTTAAAACTAAAACCAAAAAAGATATAACAGCATTTAATCTTGAGAATCTGCGCTGGGATAAAATTATTATTTGCACTGATGCTGACGTTGACGGCTTTCATATAAGAACACTTATTTTAACAATGATATACCGTCTTGTGCCAACACTTATAAATGTGGGTAAGGTGTATATTGCAGAGTCTCCTTTATATGAAATTAACACAAGAAACGAAACATTTTTCTGCTATACAGAAAAAGAAAAAGCAGAAGCTGTTGAAAAAATTGGGAATACAAAATATACAATACAGCGCTCAAAGGGACTTGGCGAAAATGATGCTGATATGATGTGGCTTACAACTATGAACCCAGAAACGAGAAGACTTATAAAAGTTGAGCCAAATGGCACAAAAAATGAAATTAATGAAAAGTTTGAGCTTCTTATGGGTGATAATCTTCAGGGTAGAAAAGAGCATATTGCTGAAAACGGCCATATGTATATTGAACTTGCAGATTTGTCTTAAATATAAGGGAGAATAATTGATGGCAAAAAAACCGAAAAAAACAAGTACAAATAAAGATGCCGAGATAAAAGCAAACATTTCAGGGGCAGGAGAGGTAGTAGACCAGCTTATCACTGACACGCTTGAAGTGAATTTTATGCCATATGCTATGAGCGTTATCATGTCACGTGCTATTCCAGAGATAGACGGGTTTAAGCCCTCTCACAGAAAGCTTTTATACACTATGTATAAAATGGGGCTTTTAACGGGCGACAGAACAAAATCTGCAAATATCGTTGGCAGAACAATGCAGTTAAACCCACACGGTGATGCCGCTATTTATGATGCTATGGTAAGGCTTTCCCGTGGGAACGAGTCTCTTTTGCACCCGTATGTAGACAGTAAAGGCAACTTTGGCAAGGCATATTCAAGTAATATGCAGTATGCCGCCTCTCGCTATACACAGGCAAAGCTTGAGAAAATAAGCAGTGAACTTTTTTTTGATATAGATAAAGATACAGTAGACTTTGTAGATAATTATGACGGCACTATGAAAGAGCCATGGCTGCTTCCCGTATCATTTCCAACAATTCTAACAAATGTAAACAGCGGCATAGCAGTTGGAATGGCAAGTCAAATAGCCTCTTTTAACTTAAGGGAAATATGCGATGCAACTATAGAGCTTATAAAAGACCCTGATTTTGATGTTTCAGAAATAATTAGAGCGCCAGACTTTGTCGGCGGCGGCTATGTTATATATGATAAAGCTGTTATGAAAAGTGTTATAAACAGCGGCAGGGGCGGAATAAAAATAAGGGCAAAATATACCTATGACAAATCTAATAACTGCATTGATATTACAGAAATTCCGCCAAGAGTTACGGCAGAGCAAATAATAGACAGAATTATTGACCGTGCAAAGTCTGGTGATATAAAAGAAGTTAGCGATGTGCGTGACGAGACAGATAAAGGCGGACTTAAAATTACGATAGACCTAAAAAGGGGCACGGATGCTGATACTCTTATGAGGCGGCTTTACAGAATGACACCCCTTGAGGACTCATTTTCATGCAACTTTAATGTGCTAATAGCTGGTGTGCCCGTTGTACTTGGCGTTACAGACATACTTAAAGAGTGGATAGCCTTTAGAGAGGAATGTGTTGGCAGGCGTGTATATTTTGAGCTAAACAAGGCTAAAGAGCGCCTGCACTTACTTTTAGGGCTAAAAAAGATACTTCTTGATATAGACAAGGCTATAAAAATAATTCGCGGCACAGATGAGGAAGTAGAGGTAGTGCCAAACCTTATGATAGGCTTTGGTATTGACCGTATTCAAGCGGACTATGTAGCTGAAATAAAACTAAGGCACTTAAACCGTGAATATATATTAAAAAGAACGGCTGATATAGAAGAGCTTAAAAAATCTATAGAAGATATGGAAGCAATCTTAAAGTCCAAAACACGCCTTAGAAAGATTATTATAAAAGAGCTAAACACAGTTAAAGACAAATACGGCGAGGACAGAAGAAGTGAGATTATTTATCTTGATGATGAAGACTTTGACGAGCCAGAGCAGGAAATTCCCGATTATCCCGTCAATTTATTCTTTACAAAAGAAGGGTACTTCAAAAAAATAACGCCGCTTTCACTGCGTATGGGCGGCGAGCAAAAGCTAAAAGATGGTGATGAAATAATAGAGGAAATTGAGGCATCAAACGCTTGTGAATTGCTGTTTTTTACAAATAAACATCAGGTGTATAAATCAAGAGCAAGTGACTTTGAAGACACAAAGGCATCTGTTTTAGGAGAATTTATTGGTACAATATTAGAGTTTGATGAAGATGAAAGCCCTATATATATGGCAGTAACAACAGATTATAGCGGATATATGCTTTTCTTTTTTGAAAATGGCAAAGTTGCTAAAATAGATATGGCGACTTATGAAACAAAAACAAACCGAAAAAAGCTAGTTAAAGCTTATACAGATAGATTTAACATAGCAGCTATTAAATATATAAAGGAAGATACAGAGCTTCTTCTTACTACAAGTGCAAACCGTGCCTTGCTTTTAAGTACTGCGGCTTTATCGCCAAAACAAACGAGAGACTCTATAGGTGTTAATGTTGTGACAATAAAAAAGAACCATAAACTCGTATCGGTAAGCGAGTATAAAGAGGGAAGTTTTAACAGACCCCACAGATACCGCACTAAAACATTGCCAAGCACAGGCGCAATTTTAAGGCAAGAGGATGAGGCAGAGCAGCTATCATTTGAATAAAAAGAGACTGTCTCCAATAACTGGAGACAGTCATTGTCGTCTTACTCTACAGATTCGCTTTGCCTTACAAGAGCATTCTCTCTGAAAAGTAAGGATATGCACCAAATTCCTGCTAATGCGACAACTGCATAAATTATCCTGCTGACAATAGCTGCCTGTCCGCCGAATAGCCATGCCACAATATCAAACTGGAAAAGTCCTATGGCACCCCAATTAAGGGAGCCGATAATAGTTACTATAAGCGCAAATTTATCCCACATTATATTTCAACTCCTTTTGTGATTTGCTTTAGTTATTATTTGTGTTTTCTTTTTTGATATACGGTTTTTTCAAGGTATTTTTTAACAGATTGAGGTGATTTCTTGCTAAATTTTGTATTTGGACGTGCAGCAAGTGGAAAAACTACTTATCTTCGTAATTTAATTCGGGATTTCGTAAATAATACGAATGAAGTGCCAATGCTTATTGTTCCAGAGCAGCACTCTTTTGAAACAGAAAGAGAAATGCTAAGTATTCTTGGCGCTGATAAGATGAATAATGTTGAAATTTTAAGTTTTTCAAGGCTTGCTAATAAAACTATTGAACAGTTTACTAAAAATCAGAAAAGTTCTGTAACAGAAGCGCAAAAAATCAGTATTATGAGTATTTGCCTTTTACAGCTTTGTGATACCTTAGAAGTTTTTGGAAATAAAACTCATTCGCCAGAACTTTTATCACAGCTTGTTAATATTGACACACAACTTCATCAAAATTGTGTTACGCCAGAGCAGTTATTTTCAGCAAGCGCAAATATTGACGAATATAATTTAAAGCAAAAGATGAAAGAAATCTCTTTAATAACAGAAGTTTACAGAGCAGAAATTGAAAAAAAGTTTGAGGATACCAGCGCACAGCTTGATAATCTCATAAAACTAATTTCTGAAAACAATTTATTTCAAAACAGAATCATAATATTTGACTCTTTCAGAGGTTTTACCGCACAGGAAATGCAGGTTTTTACACAGCTTATAAAAAGAGCAAAAGCAGTATATATATCTGTTTGTTCAGAGGATTTTACAGACGAGTCTTCAGGTTTTGGTGTTTTTACTCACACAACAGAATTTGCAAAGAATTTGCGAATAGCAGCACTGCAAAATAACGTAAAGATAGCAAAGCCTGCATATCTTTCTTTTGTGCCAAAATTTAATAATTTTCCACCAAAGCAAACGCACCCTATAAACGAGGCATTGGGTGCGCTTGAGTACTCACTTTATTCACCCTCTTTTGAGGTTTACTCAAAAGAAACAAAAGATATTTCGCTCATTTGCGCAGTAGATAAAGCAGATGAGAGCGAAATTATAGCAAGAGAGATAAGGCGGCTTGTAAGAGAGGAAAATATGCGCTGCCGTGATATTTATATAATTGAGCGCACAGAGGGGACATACAAGCCCTTTTTAATGAATGCGCTTAGCAGATACTGCTTGCCTGTTTTTGACGATGCAAGGCGCAAGGTGTTTAACGAGCCTATTATTACTGCCGTTTATTATGCAATTGAAAGTATAGTAAAAGGCTATTCAACTGATAGTATCATGAGATATTTGAAAACAGGGCTTGCAGAGGTTGATTTATATGATATTTGCCTTGTAGATAACTACACAGTTTTATGGGAAATTAGCGGCTCAAAATGGAAAGATGAGTGGAAGAACCACCCGTCGGGCTTTCTTCATAGTATTGATGACAAGGCTTTAGAAAAATTAAAAATAATAAACGACATAAGAATAAAAATACTAAACCCACTGCAAAAGTTAAAAGAACAAACACAAAAAGCTAACGGTACAGAAATATCAACAGCTATTTATAACTTTTTGATTGAAACGAAAATGCCAGAAAAGCTTTTAGCCATAGCGCAAAAAGCAGAGGAAGAGGGCGAAGCAAATGCCGTATCACGAAACAATGAAGATTATGACACATTAATATCAATACTTGAACAAGCGGCACTACTGTTAGAAGACGGTGAAGTTTCATTAAAAAGATATAGCGAGATTTTCCTTTTGCTTAGCACCAATACAACACTTGGCGTTATTCCACAGGGAATAGACGAAATAACAATAGGCGCAGCGGATAGAATAAGGACAAAAGATGCAAGGGCAGTTTTTATTGTTGGTGCAAATGATGGTGTTTTTCCGCTTGACCCTATTTCGAGCGGTCTATTCTCTGAAACAGATATGAAAGCAATGCAAAAAGCAGGCATTGAAATTTTATCGCCTTATGAGTACAGAGCGGCACAAGAGCGTTTTATTACATACTGCGCTATGACAAGTGCAAGGGAAAAACTATATGTCACATATTCGGCGCAATCCATTTCAGGGGAGGCTATAAAGCCATCTGAAATTGTAACACACATAAAGCAGAGTTTTCCAAACTGTAAAAAAATTTCATCAAACAATGTTTTACCGCTTGAAAAAATAGAAAGCGGTAAGTCAGCCTTGTCTGTATATGCTATGCATATTTTTGACGGCAGTACTCTTACAGCGTCATTAAACGAAAGTTTATCAGGCTTTAAGGAGTATGAAGGCACACTAACAGCACTTGAAAATGCGGCTTTAAAAAGCGAAATTAGCATTGACGATGAAAAGGCTGCAAAAGAGCTTTTTGGTAAAGATATTTCACTTTCCGCATCAAGAATAAAAAAATATTTTGAATGCCCGTTTGCATTTTTCTGTAGATATGGGCTTTCAATTGAGGAGCTTCACCCCACAAAAATAGACTCGGCAGGCAGCGGCACTATTGTTCACCATGTATTAGAAATGATTCTTAAAGACGTGGGCATAGAGCAAATGCTTTTATTAAGTGAGGACGAGTTAAGAGAAAAAATTCTAAAGATATTAGATGAATATATCGAAAGTATGATGGGCGGCAAAAAGGATAAATCGGTACGTTTCTTAAATCTTTACTACAAGCTTGCAGACACAGTATTAGCAGTTGTTTTAAGGCTTAAAAATGAGTTTAAGGTAGGGGAGTTCGTGCCCGTTGATTTTGAGCTTTATATTGGCGGTGAGAAAATGCCTGCATATAAAGTGCCGCTTACTGAAACCTCTAAGGTTAAGGTTACAGGAGTTGTAGACCGTGTGGATATAATGACAAGGGGAGACAAGAAGTATCTTAGAATTATAGACTATAAAACAGGCTCACAAAAGTTTAACCTTTCCGACGTTATACAAGGGCTTGATTTGCAAATGTGCCTATATCTTTTAGCTTTAGAAAAGAACGGAAAAGCACGTTATGGCAACGCTGTTCCCGCAGGGGTTTTATACCTGCCGTCAAGGCTTGGCATATCAAATATGCAGTATGGCAGAAATAAAAGCGACAAGGAAATAGAAAAAATAAAAATGGATAGCGGCAAGCTATCAGGAATGATACTTAACGATGTATCTGTACTAACGGGAATGGGTATAGGAGAACTTGAGGGGTATTTGCCTGTTAAAGTTTCTAAAAAAGGCGAAATTTCGGGTGACTTATATGATGCAAAGCAGTTTTATCTCCTTGGCAAAAAAATTGATGACATAATAAAAAGCATGGGACTATCACTTCATAAAGGCAGTATACCCGTTTATCCATACGGTAAGGAAAACAAATCAGAAGCTTGTACATATTGTGAGTATTCATCTGTGTGCGGATTTGAAAACGGTGATAATGTAAGAAACGTTCAAAAATACAGCCACAAGCAGGCGCTTAGAGAGCTTGAGGAGGAAAGTCATGACGAATGAATTAGAGTTTACAAAAGACCAGAAAAATGCGATAAACGGCAAAGGCGGCAGCTTATTTGTCAGTGCGGCAGCAGGCTCTGGAAAAACCGCAGTTTTAACTGAAAGGGTTGTTAAACTTCTTGCCGATGAAAATGAAGGAATTACTCCAGAAGAGCTTTTAATAGTAACATTTACACGTTCTGCCGCTGCTGAAATGCGTGAAAAGATAGAAAAGGCATTAAAAAAAGAGATTGTGAAAACAGGAAGCAAAAGGCTTAAAAAGCAGCTTATGATGCTGCCATTTGCAGATATTTGCACAATGGATGCTTTTTGCTCAAAACTTATTAAAGAAAATTTTCATTTAGCAGGCATTACAACGGGCTTTAGAATGCTTGACGAGCATGAGCAAGAAATGTTTTATGAAAGCACAGCAAACATAGTGCTTGATGAGCTTTACCATACAAAAAGCGAAATTATTTCACAAAATGCAGATTTATTTCTTGAAGAAAAGGGCGACAGAAAGCTTTTAGATACAATAATAAATCTGTATAAAGATTCTCAGTCTTACCCGTTTCCAACAAAGTGGCTTGAAAACTTAAAAGATATGTATAACCCCGACAAGAAAATAGAAGACACTGTATGGGGCGAAACTATTTTAGACTACATAAAACAAAGCTTAGAGTACGCAGCTAGTATGAGTAAAACAGCTTTTGAAATTTCTCAAAAAGATGAAAAGCTAATTGAAAATTATGTGCCTGCTATAGAAAATGATTTAGCACAAATAAATGAATTAAAAAAAATAGTCAAAACGGGTGATTATGAAAAAACAATTAATGCTATAAAAACTTTTGAAAATATACGGCTTGGAAGCGGAACGAGAAATGCGGACAAAAGCCTTAGAGAAGCGGCAAAATCAATGCGTGATGCCGCAGTTAAAGCCGTAAAAGATTTATGGGACTTTGACTTTCCGCAGCCAAAAGAGCATAAAGAGGATATTATTGTTCTAAAACCAGCGATAGACTTTTTAATTTATGCAGTAAATAGGTTTAGCGAGGAGCTAGAAAGCCTTAAAAAGGCTGAGAATGCATATGGTTTTAGCGATATTCTTCACAAAAGCATCTCTTTGCTTATTGACGAAAAGGGTGACAGAACCCCTTTAAGCCACAGTCTTTCTAAAAAGTACAAAGAAATATTAATAGATGAATATCAAGACACAAACGAAGCGCAAGATATGCTTTTTTACGCAATTTCAAAAGACGGTAAAAACCTCTTTTTCGTGGGCGATGTAAAGCAAAGTATTTATAGTTTTAGGCTTGCTATGCCAGAAATATTTTTAAGCAAAAAGGAAAGTCTGCCCCTTTTTGATGGAGTGACCTATCCGTCACAAATAAACCTCTCCAAAAACTTTAGAAGCAGAAAAGAAATATGCGGATATGTAAACCACATTTTTTCAAGAATAATGACAAAGCAATCAGGCGAAATTGATTATAACAAGGGTGAACAATTAGTGCCGTCTGCAACATACCCTGAAACTAATGGTGCTAAGGCAGAGCTTATAGTGCTAAACACGCCTGACGATACGAAAGCTGCAGATGCTAGAGTGCTTGAAGCTGAATATGTTGCAAATTATATTGAAAAGACTGTGAAAAGCGGCTTTCTTGTGACAGAAAGAGAGAAGACCCGCCCTGTAGAATATGGCGATTTTTGCATACTGCTAAGGTCTGTTAAAGACACTTCCCACTTATATTACAACGCTTTAAGTAGGCGTAAAATTCCAGTTTCAGCTGTTTCAGATGCGAACTTTTTCTCAGCACGGGAAATAGCGTTCGTTCACTCGCTATTAAGAGTTATAGACAATCCGTTGCTTGACGTGCCGCTTGCGGCAGTTTTAATGTTTCCCGTATTTGGTTTTACGGCGAAAGAGCTTTCATATATCAGAATGGAAAATAGAAAAGAGCCGCTTTATGCAGGTCTTATATCATTAGCAAATAGCGGCGACAAAAAGGCAAAGCACTTTATTGATACGTTAGCACGTTTTAGAAACAAGTCCTTGGCACTTTCTATAGTAGATTTATTGTTTTTCCTTTATGATGAAACATCAATATGGAGCGTTATTTCAGCTATGGACTATACGGCTGAAAGGCGGCGAAACCTGCTTACTTTATTAAACTTTGCAGAAAGTTATACAAGCAGCAGAGAAAGCACTCTGGGCAGTTTTATACGCTTTCTAAATAAAATAAGCGCAAGCGGTAAAGGCATAGAATCTTCAGCCGAGGCGGCTTTTTCTGGTACCGAAGTGAAAATAATGTCTATACATAAAAGCAAGGGCCTTGAGTTTCCTATTGTTATACTCGCTGGCTGCTCAAAAGAAATTAATACCCAAAATGAAAAAAAGGATTTGATAATAGACAAAGCGGCAGGTATAGGTATTTTAAGGCGGGATTTGCAAGCACTATCAAAATATAAAACCATACCATTAATAGCCGCCCGCCTTAATGTTCAAAAAAGAGAAAGGGCAGAGGAGCTGCGAGTGCTTTATGTAGCAATGACGAGAGCTAGAGAAAAGCTAACAATACTATGCACTAAAAAAGAAAAATCCAACTTTTCATTTACGAATACAATGGTAAATGAAAAGGCTGAGGTTTATCCGTTTTCTATTAGAAAAGCCAGTTCATTTTATAACTGGATTATACCAGCACTTTTAAGCCACACTAATGCTGATGTTTTAAGAGAGGATAGCTTTTATGATTTTTCAGGCTCTTTAGAAAGTGATTTTGACCTTTCAGTAATAATAGATACACCCACAGAAAAAGAAGCTGTGCAAGAAGAAAAGTTAGAAAAAGCAGATGCAGATAAAAACCTTACAAAGGAAATTACAAGCCGCATATCATATGTTTACCCGTTTATAGGGCTAAAAGGCGTGTCTTCAAAAAAAGCGGCCTCTGCACTTTCTTCTGACGTTACGGCACTACAGTACTTTGCACAAAAAAAGCCGTCATTTTTAACAAAAGGGGCAGATGCCGCCGAAAGAGGAACAGCAGTACACAAGTTTTTAGAGGTTTGTGATATTAAACAAGCGGCAAAAAGTGCAAAAGATGAAGCAAATAGGCTCCTTAAAAACGAAAGTATTTCAAGTGAAGAATATAATCTTATAGATTTTAGCAAAATTGAAAATCTGTTTAGCAGTCCTTTAGGCAAAAGACTTGCTTTATCTGAAAAAGTTTTCAGAGAATACAAATTTTCCGTATTTAGAAAAGCGGGCGAGCTTTATACTGGGTTAGATGAAAAAATCCAAGACGAGCTGGTAGTAGTTGAGGGAATTATAGACTGCGCCTTTTATGATGGCGATAAACTAATACTTATAGACTATAAAACAGATAAGGTGGACGATATAAACATACTTAAACAAAGGTATGAAAAACAGCTTGATGCATATAAAGCGGCACTGTTACAGTGCGAGGGAAAGGCTGCTTATGAGGCTTATATTTATTCACTTTATTTGTCTGATGCCATATTAATATAACAAAAGCCCTTATAGTTGATTTTTAGTGTTAATTAGTGTATTATGTATAATAATAGGGCAAAATAGCACTATTACTCTAAATAATTTGGGGGATATATATGAATTACAAGTTAAATAAAGCTCAAGCAAAAGAGCGGTTAGAAAATAAATTGCTTCACTTTTTTGGCGTTTCGCCAGAGGAGGCATCATACGACCATTATTACAAAGCAATTTCAATGGTGCTAAAAGATATGATGTCCATGGGGCGCTCTGAAGTTTCAGACAAGATAGGCAAAACAGGCAGAAAACAGGTTTACTACATTTCAATGGAGTTTTTAATGGGGCGCTCTCTTAAAAACAACCTTTATAATCTTAATTTAACAGATGTGTTCCAGTCTGTACTTTCAGACTATGGTATAAAGATTGACAAACTTTATGAATGCGAGCCTGACGCTGGGCTTGGCAACGGCGGACTTGGGCGGCTTGCCGCCTGTTTTATGGACTCTTTAGCAACGGGCGGTTATGCAGCAAGAGGGTACTCTATTCTTTACGAGTTCGGCATATTTAGGCAAAAGCTTGTTGACGGCTGCCAAACAGAAATACCAGACTATTGGCTGCCAGGGGGCGAGGTATGGCTTACACCGAGAAAATCCAGCTCTGTAGACATTCATTTTGAAGGCGAAATAGTAGACACGTGGGACGAGCACCACCACCATGTAGAAATGAAAAATACCACCGTTATAAAAGCCGTGCCTTATGATATGTTTGTGCCTGGTAAAGACGGTAAAGGTGTTTCGGTTTTAAGGCTTTGGAGTGCTAAGGCACCAGGATTTGATATGGAGCTATTTAATCAAGGTGACTATATCCGCTCTATGGAAAATCAAGCTATGGCAGAGGTAATAAGCAAGGTTTTATACCCGTCAGACAATCACCCAGAGGGCAAGTCACTAAGGCTGCGCCAGCAGTATTTCCTTGCCAGTGCAACAATACAAGACATTGTACGGCGGCACCTTCGTGAGTATGGCACACTTGATAATTTGCCAGAGAAAGTAGCAATCCATATAAATGACACTCACCCGACAATGGTTATACCAGAGCTTATGCGAATTATGCTTGATGAGTGCGGCTACACATGGGACGATGCGTGGAAAATAGTAACTAACACAGTGGCATACACAAATCATACGGTGCTTAGCGAAGCGCTGGAGTGCTGGAATGAGGCTCTTGTAAAGCGGCTTATACCAAGAGTGTACCAGATAATTAAAGAGATAGATAATAGGCTTAGAGACTTTGTGTGGCAGACTACAAATGATGCAGACTATGTAGAAAGAACGGCAATAATCTCAAACGGTACTGTAAGAATGGCAAACTTATGTGTTGCTGCTTGTCACAGTATAAATGGTGTTTCTGCTTTGCATAGTAACATTATTAAAGAAACGTTATTTAACGATTTTTACAAGCTAACTCCCGATAAATTCACAAATGTAACTAATGGCATTGCCCACAGACGCTGGCTTTGTCAGTCTAACCCACGCCTTACAGCGTTTTTAACAAAACTAATAGGCGGTGGCTTTGTAACAGATGCTTCAAGTCTTACAAAACTTGAGGACTATGTAAACGATAAATCAGTTCTTGAAAAACTTCGCAGTATAAAGCAGGCAAATAAAGAAGATTTTGCTGCTGAAGTTCTGCGAAAAACAGGGATAGAGCTTGACACCTCCTCTGTTTTTGATGTGCAGGTAAAAAGGCTGCACGAGTATAAAAGGCAGCACTTAAATGCGCTTAGCATTGTTGCAGAATATTTAGAGATAAAAGAAAACCCAAATAAAGATGTTGTGCCGCACACATATATATTTGGCGCAAAAGCGGCACCTGGTTATTACGTTGCGCAAAGAATAATTTGTTTTATTCTTGCACTGGCAGACCTAATTAATAACGACCCTGACGTAAAAGGGCGGCTAAAAATAGTTTATGTGGAGGATTATAACGTAACACAAGCAGAACTTTTAATGCCAGCGGCAGATATAAGCGAGCAAATCTCCCTTGCGGGTAAAGAGGCAAGCGGTACAGGCAACATGAAACTTATGATGAACGGTGCTATAACCCTTGGAACGCTTGACGGTGCAAATGTTGAGATTTATGAGGCGGTTGGCGATGAAAATATGTTCCTGTTCGGAATGAAAGCAGATGAGGCAGTAAAATTAAAAAACTCTGGGTATCAACCTATGAGTTATTATCAAAACAACTCTGAACTTCACAAAGTAATAGACTTTATAAACGGCGGCATAGAGGGCAAAGACTTTACAGATATAAGCGGTACAATTATTCACCATGACCCGTTTATGGTGCTTGCGGATTTTGCCGATTACAGGCGGGCAAGGCAGAG